>NZ_JAUSXL010000002.1:4410756-4713799 GCF_030815975.1 Variovorax paradoxus | reverse complement strand
TCGTACCAGCTCTTGCCGGACTCGTCCTTGAAGTTGCGCAGTTCCTCGATGAAGATCGCATCGGCGCGGCGCAGCAGGTCGGCGTATTCCTTCTTCACTTCGCCAAGGATGCGCACGCCCAGGCCGGGGCCGGGGAACGGATGGCGGTACACCATCTCGGGCGGCAGGCCGAGCGCCACGCCGAGTTCGCGCACTTCGTCCTTGAACAGGTCGCGCAGCGGCTCTAGCAGCTTGAGGCCGAGCTGCTCGGGCAGGCCGCCCACGTTGTGGTGGCTCTTGATCGTGACGGCCTTCTTGCTCTTGGCGCCACCCGATTCGATGACGTCGGGATAGATGGTGCCCTGCGCCAGGAAGGTCGCGCCCTTGTGGCCGCCATCACCCGCCTTGAGCTTGGCGGCCTCCTGCTTGAACACGGTGACGAACTCGCCGCCGATGATCTTGCGCTTGGCTTCGGGGTCGCTCACGCCCGCGAGCTTGCCGAGGAACAGGTCGCTGGCGTCGACGCGAATCACCTTCGCGTGCAGCTTGCCCTCGAACATCTCCATGACCATGTCGCCTTCGTTCAGGCGCAAGAGGCCGTGGTCGACGAACACGCAGGTCAGCTGGTCGCCGATGGCGCGGTGAATGAGCGCGGCGGCCACGCTCGAATCGACGCCGCCCGAGAGGCCGAGGATGACTTCCTCATCGCCCACCTGCTCACGGATCTTCTGCACGGCTTCGGCGACGTGGTCGCGCATGACCCAGTCGGGCTTGGCCTCGCAGATGCCGAGCACGAAGCGCTCGATGATCGCCTTGCCCTGCTGCGTGTGCGTGACTTCGGGGTGGAACTGCAGCGCGTAGTAGCGGCGCGCCTCGTCGGCCATGCCGGCGATGGGGCAGCTGTCGGTGCTGGCCATGAGCTTGAAGCCCGGCGGCAGCTCGGTGACCTTGTCGCCGTGGCTCATCCACACGTTGAGCATGCCGTGGCCTTCAGGCGTGGTGAAGTCGGCGATGTCCTTCAAGAGCGCGGTGTGGCCATGCGCGCGCACGGACGCGAAACCGAACTCGCGCTTGTGACCGCCCTCGACCTTGCCGCCGAGCTGGTGCGCCATGGTCTGCATGCCGTAGCAGATGCCGAGCACCGGCACGCCCAGGTCGAACACGGCCTGCGGGGCCTTGTCGGTGGTCTCTTCGTACACGCTGGCGTGGCTGCCCGAAAGAATCACGCCCTTCAGATGGCCGTCGGCCGCGTATTCGCGCACCCATTCGTCGCTGACGTCGCAAGGGTGCACTTCGCTGAGCACATGCGCTTCACGCACGCGGCGTGCGATGAGCTGCGTGACTTGCGAGCCGAAATCGAGGATGAGGATCTTGTCGTGTTGCATGGAGAAGACTCGGTCAGAGCGTTGAAATGTCGAACAGCTTCACGCCCGCCTTGGGCGCGGCCTGGATGAGTTGCTCGTCGAAGGTGGCGAGCGGGAGATTGAGCGACTTGGCGAGCCAGAGGTAGCCCGCTTCGTAGAGCGAGACGCCGGCGTCGATGGCCACGGCCAGCACCGCCTTGTGCTGCGCCGGTGCGAGTTCGTGCAGTTCGACGCGATGGCGGATCGCGTCGAGCACGCTCCACAGCCCTTCGACCGCGGACGTTGGAATGCGGCCGCTGCGCACGCCATTGGCAAGGATGTTGGCGCACTCCCATTGCCAGGCGTTGGGCGCCTGCGGCTCCACTTCGTCGCGGCGGATGGCGGCGTAGAGCTTGCGGGTGTGTTCGCTGGCCTGGTCGGGCAAGAGCCAGGCGGCGGTGACGGACGCGTCCATGACGAAGGCTGTCACGATTGGCGCCCTTCGTCCCGCAGTGCACGCACGGTGCGGCCGGGCTGGATGCTGGCGTGCAGCGCGTCGATCTGGCCGAGTTCGCGCTCGATCTGCTCGTCGGTGATGACCGGCTTGCGCCGCACCGGCAGCATGCGCACCACCTCCTTGCCGTGGCGGGTGATGCGAACCTCCTCGCCCTTTTCGACCAGGTCGATCAGGGCCGAGAAGTTGTTCTTGGCTTCAGCGATGCCGATGGATTGCATTTGGGCCAGAAAAATTGAAACTGGCCCGAATTCTAAACCAAGTCTGGCCTGACTTTCAAGGTCTGGCCAGATTGGGCTGAGGCCGGCGCCGGGCCGCCCCAAGCCGGCCTACGGCCCCCTCGGGGGGCAGCGATCCACACGCAGTGGGAGAGCGTGGGGCCATTTATTCAGCCCGGTAGTTCGGCGCTTCCTTGGTGATCTGCACGTCGTGCACGTGGCTCTCGCGGATGCCGGCCGTGGTGATCTCGACGAACTCGGCCTTGTTCTTCATGTCTTCGATGGTGGCGCAGCCGCAATAGCCCATGCTCGCGCGCAAGCCGCCCGACATCTGGTAGACGATCGACACCATCGAGCCCTTGTACGGCACGCGGCCTTCGATGCCCTCGGGCACGAGCTTGTCGGCATTGGGATTGCCGGTGGTCGATTCCTGGAAATAGCGGTCGGCGCTGCCCTGCTGCATGGCGCCGATCGAGCCCATGCCGCGGTAGCTCTTGTAACTGCGGCCCTGGAACAGCACGATCTCGCCCGGCGCCTCTTCGGTGCCCGCGAACATGCCGCCCATCATCACGGTGCTGGCGCCCGCGGCAATGGCCTTGGCGATGTCGCCCGAATAGCGGATGCCGCCATCGGCGATGAGCGGAATGCCGGTGCCCTGCAGCGCGGTGGCGACGTTGTCGACCGCCATGATCTGCGGCACACCCACGCCGGCCACGATGCGCGTGGTGCAGATCGATCCGGGGCCGATGCCGACCTTGACTGCGTCGGCACCCACGTCGGCCAATGCACGCGCTGCATCGCCGGTCGCGATGTTGCCGCCGACCACGTCGACCTGGGGGTAGTTCCTTTTGACCCAGCGCACGCGCTCGATCACGCCGGCGCTGTGGCCATGCGCGGTGTCGACCACGATGGCATCGACGCCGGCCTTCACCAGCGCCTCGACACGCTCCTCGGTGCCCTCGCCCACGCCGACCGCCGCACCCACGCGCAGCCGGCCCGAGGGGTCGCGCGCGGCGTTGGGAAAGCTGGTCTGCTTGGTGATGTCCTTGACGGTGATCAGCCCCTTGAGCTCCCACGCGCTGTTGATGACCAGCAGGCGTTCGAGCTTGTGCTTGTTGAGCAGCGCCTTGGCCTCGGCCAGCGTGGTGCCGTCGGGTACGGTGATGAGCTTGTCGCGCGGCGTCATGATCTCGCTCACCGGGACGTCGTAGCGGTTCTCGAAGCGCAGGTCGCGCCCGGTCACGATGCCCACCACCTTGCCGCCGTCGAGCACCGGGAAGCCCGAGATGCCGAGTTCGTCGGACAGCTGCATCACCTGCAGCACGGTGTGCGTGGGCGTGATCACCACGGGATCGCGCAGCACACCCGATTCGTAGCGCTTCACCTTGGCCACCTGCGCGGCTTGCTCGGCGGCGGTGAAGTTCTTGTGCACGATGCCGATGCCGCCTTCCTGCGCGATCGCGATCGCGAGGCGTGCTTCTGTCACCGTATCCATCGCGGCGGAGACCAGCGGCAGATTCAGCGTGATGTTGCGGGAGAAACGGGTGGCGAGGGAGGTGTCCTTGGGCAGGACCTGGGAGAACGCTGGCACCAACAACACGTCGTCGAAGGTGAGCGCTTTGCCGAGAAGGCGCATGGGTGAAGCTCCAAAAGACGGATTGTAGCGACCGTCGGTACTTACCCGCCCCGCCGGGGGCTTCGGCCGGCCTTGGCCGGGCCGGCAAGGCGGCGAAAACGTAGCCAATTTCCAACTCGCCGACAACGAAAGCCGGTGCCACCGGTGTTGCAAAACGTAAGGCAACGCTAAACTCGCCGCATGAAATTCGCGCATTGGCTCGTACTGGGATGTGTTTGCCTGCTGCCGATGTCGGCCAGCGCGCAATGGCAATGGATCGACAAGAACGGCAAGAAGGTCTTCAGCGACCAGGCGCCGCCGGCGGACGTGCCGGAAAAGAACATCCTGCGCCGTTCGGGCTCTCCGCCGCCTCGAGGCGGTTCGGCGCCGGCCGCTGCCGAAGCCGACGCGCCTGACGCGGCGGCACCCAAGGCCGCAGCCGCGCCCAAGCCCGCGGGTGTCGACAAGGATCTCGAGGAAAAGACCAAGAAGGCGCAGGCCGAGGAAAAAGCCAAGCAGGCCGCCGAGGCGGAAAAGAACGCCAAGGCCAAGGCCGACAACTGCGACCGTGCGCGCCAGGGCAAGGCCACCTTCGACAGCGGCATCCGCGTGGCCAAGATCAATGCGAAGGGCGAACGCGAAATCATGGACGACCCGGCCCGGGCGGCCGAGCAGAAGCGCCTTCAGTCGATCATCGAGAGCGACTGCAAATAGGCAGCTCGCGCCGATTCAGTAGCCGGCCTTGCCGCCCTTGCGGCGGTTCGCGAAAAGACCGGTGCCGCGCGCGCCCTGGCGCTGAAAGCGCTCGCGGCGCGCCACCTTCGGATCGACCGCCAGTGGCCGGCACAGTTCGATGCGGTCGCCGTCTTCGAGCGGCTGGTCCCAGCCGACCTCCCTGCCCCAGATTCCCGGCGTCATGGCGTGGCGCCAATCCAGCTGCGGAAAGCGCTGCGCAAGCTCGCTGGCCCTCACGGCATCGTCCACGGTGGCCTCGGGCACGAGCCGCAGCACCTGCTCGAACACCTCGCGCGGTGCGGGCGAGCAGCTCAGTGTGACTTCGATCATCATCAGGAAGCGCCGTAGACCTGCTCGGCGCGCTTGACGAAGGCTTCGACCAGGCTGGAAGCAACGGTGTCGAACACCGGCCCCACCAGCGCCTGCAATGCAAAGTTGCTGAAACCGTAGCTCAGGTGCAGCTCGACGCGGCAGGCGCGCTCGCCGGGCTCGCCCACGGGCACGAACTTCCAGAGGCCGTCGAGGTTGGAGAACGGCCCGTCGACCAGCTTGAGGTGCACTTCGCGCCCCGGCACATGGGTGTTGCGGGTGGTGAAACTCTGATGCAGGCCGGCGAAGGCCAGGCCCACTTCGGCGGTCATGCCGGCCTCGTCCACCTCGATGACCCGGGACTTGTCGCACCAGGGCAGGAACTGCGGATATTTCTCCACATCGGTGACGAGCGCGTACATCTCTTCGGCGCTGTACCAGATGAGGACGGACTTGTTGACGGTTTTCATAGAATCGGGACAGCGTGCGCGACGGATTGTATTGAAGCCATGCGTCCCCACCTTCCCGAGCCATGGCCACCAAGAAACAAGATACCTCCTCCCGCATTGCCGACAACAAGAAGGCCGCGTACAACTATTTCTTCGAAGAACGCTTCGAGGCCGGCATCGTGCTCGAAGGCTGGGAAGTCAAATCCCTGCGCGAAGGCAAGGTCCAGCTGACCGACGGCTACGTGGTGATCCGCGACGGCGAACTCTTCGTCGTGGGCTTGCAGATCAACCCGCTCAAGAGCGCTTCGACCCACGTCAACCCCGATTCCATCCGCACCAAGAAGCTGCTGCTGCACAAGGAAGAGATCCGGCGCCTGGTCGGCAAGATCGAACAAAAGGGCTACACGCTGGTGCCGCTCAACCTGCACTGGAAGGCGGGCAAGGTCAAATGCGAAATTGCGCTGGCCAAGGGCAAGGCCGAGCACGACAAGCGCGACACCATCAAGGACCGCGAAGGCAAGCGCGAGGTCGAGCGCGCGATGAAAAGCCGTAGCCGCTAGTTCTTTTTATTTTGCGCGGCATGGAATAAAACGCCGGTTGCAGGCGTTTGTGCGGTGTCATCGGATCGTCGGTGCCACCACAACCTCCAGGAGTCTTCCATGTCGCCTTTGCGCCCTTCTCCCGCCGGCCTTGCCGCCGCGCTGCTCGCCGGCCTGCTCGCGCTTCCCTCGTTCGCACAGCCCAAGGCGGCCGACGGCGCGCTGGTCGGCCCCAACGGCATGACGCTCTACACCTTCGACAAGGACACGGCCGGCAGCGGCAAGTCGGCCTGCAATGGCGGCTGCGCGGCCAACTGGCCACCCTTCATGGCCACCGACAGCGACAAGCCGGCCGGCGACTTCACCATCGTCACGCGCGACGACGGCAAGAAGCAATGGGCCGCCAAGGGCTGGCCGCTCTACTACTGGTCCAAGGACAGCAAGCCGGGCGACAAGACCGGCGACGGCGTCGGCGGCGCCTGGAAAACCGCCAAGCCCTGACCCGCGCCCGCATCCGCTTCGCATGGACGCGCGCCTGCTGGCCGACCAGATCCCGAGCCTGCGCCGCTATGCACGCGCGCTCACGGGCAATGCCTGGGCGGCCGACGACCTGGTGCAGGACACGCTCGAGCGGGCCTGCAGCAAGTGGCGGCTCTGGGTGGTGGGCAGCGACCTGCGCGCCTGGCTGTTCACGGTCATGCACAACATCTTTGCGAGCCAGCTGCGGCGCACGCCGCCGCCGCACAGCGTGGTGCCGCTGGACGACGCGGCGCAGGAACTGCACGGCGGCGCCGATCCCGGCCGCGACCCCGGCATGGGCCTGGACCTGCAGCGCTGCCTGATGCAGCTGCCCGAAGAGCAGCGCGCCGTGCTGCTGCTCGTGACGCTCGAAGATCTTTCCTATGCCGAGGTGGCCAGGGTGCTCGGCATTCCTGCCGGCACCGTGATGTCGCGCCTGTCGCGCGCCCGGGTCCGGCTGCAGGAGCTGATGGACGGCGCCTCGGCGCCGAATCGCCCCGGCCTGCGCCGCCTCAAGTGAAACCTGCCGCTGAAATCATGAATCGCCCTGCCCCGCCCCCCACCGACGACGAGTTGCACGCCCTCGTCGATGGCCAGCTGGCACCGGACCGCCGGTCCGCGGTCGAAGACGCCGTGGCGCACGACCCCGCCCTTGCGGCGCGGGTGGCGGCCTGGCGCACCCAGCGCGACGCGCTGCGCCGGCTGCATGGCGAACTGCTCGACGAGCCTGTTCCTGCCCCTTTGATGAGTGCCCTCGATCGCAACCGGCCCCGCCGACATCGGCAAGGCAGCTGGATGCGATGGGGCGGCATGGCGGCCGGCGTGCTGATTGCCTTTGCCGCCGGCTGGCTCGGCAGTGCCCAATGGTCGATGCACCGCGCCGCTGCGGCCCAGTTGACCAGGGCCCCTGCGATGCGCGAATTCGTGCACGATGCATCGATTGCGCACGCCGTCTATGCGCCTGAAAAAAGGCATCCGGTCGAAGTGGCCGCCACCGAGCAGCAGCACCTCGTGCAGTGGCTGTCCAAGCGCCTCGACAGGCCGCTCAAGGTGCCGGACCTGACGGCCATGGGCTACACGCTCGTCGGCGGCCGCCTCTTGCCCGGGGAAAGCGGCGCGCGCGCCCAGTTCATGTTCGAGGACAGTGCCGGCGAGCGCATCACGCTCTACATCGGCACCCTCGACAGCCAGGCCGCCGCCGGCACGGCCGCGGCGCGCGAAACAGCCTTCCGTTTTGCGTCCGAAGGGCCGGTGCCCAGCTTCTATTGGATCGACCAGGGCTTCGGCTATGCCGTTGCCGGCAAGCTGCCGCGCGATGTTTTGCTGAAACTCGCGACGCTCGCCTACCGCGATCTGTCTTGAGGCCGGCATAAACTGCCGTGTCGCGCAACCACCTGCCTTGTTTTCGCGATTTTTCAACTGAAGGAGAAACTGCATGAAATTGCTCAGCGCCTCGATCCTCGCGGCGGCCCTGCTCGCCGGCTGCGGCGGCATGTCCAACAAGACCGCCAGCGCCCCCGACACCCCCACCCGTACCGCCGATGGCGTGCTGGTCGGCCCGAACGGCATGACGCTGTACACCTTCGCCCGCGACACGGCCGGTGCAGGCACCTCCGCCTGCAATGCCCAGTGCGCCGCCAACTGGCCACCGCTCCCGGTGGCCGAAACGGCCAAGCCGATGGGCGGCTACACCATCATCGCGCGCGAAGACGGCAAGAAGCAATGGGCCTACAAGGGCTGGCCGCTCTACTACTGGACGAAGGACAGCAAGCCGGGCGACAAGACCGGCGACGGCGTCCTGAACGGCGCCTGGAAGGTGGCGCGGCCCTGATTCCGTGATCCCCTGATTGCTCGAAGGCCCCGGCAGACGCCGGGGCTTTTTTGTTTCCGCTCGCTGGCGCGGCTCAGTGCGCGCTGGGAAGCGCGTCGTCGGCCACCGTGGCGCGGCGCCCGCGCAGCGCCAGCAGCTCGTTGAACACCAGCGCGCCAATGACCAGCGCGCCGCCGGTCAGCACGCTCGCAGCCGGCTCCTCGCCCGCGCCGATCCAGGCCAGCGCAATGCCGAAGATCACTTCGAGCAGCGCGAGCAAGGCTACTTCGGGCGCCTTGAGCACCTGCGCGCACAGTACCGCCAGCACGCAGGGAATGGCCAGCTGGAAAACGCCCAGGAAAGCGAGCAGGCCGAGGTCGTGCGCGTTCGCCTGGAACGGCAGGGCAAAGGGCAGCGTGAGCAGCGCGCTGAGCGCCGCGCCGATCAGCACCGCGGGAACCAGGTCGATGTCATGCCCCTTGGCGCGCTCATGCTGAACCACCGTCCAGTTGGTGGCACCCGCCAGCGGCACGCACAGCGCGACCAGCGTTCCGGGCAGCGATCCGCCCGCGGCTCCGCCCTGCATCAGTTGCGTGCCATACATCCAGGCGATGCCCAGGCCGGCCACCACGATGGCCGCCCAGGTGCGCATGGGCAGGCGATGGCCGATGAAGAGTCGCGCCGCCAGCGCGGTGAGCAGCGGGCCGAGCGACATCGTGACCAGCACGCTGGCCGTCGACGCCAGCGTGAGCGCCACCATGAAGGCCGTGAACATCACGGTCCAGCAGACACCCGAGATCCAGAGCTCGCGCCCACCCGAGCGGATCTGTGAAAACACCGCCCGGCCTCGCCAAAGCGGCAAGATCACCAGCAGCGCAAGCATCGTGAAGAAGCTGCGCCAGAAGGTGATCTCGAAACTGTGCGCCTGAGCGAGGTGCCGTGTGACGACGCCCGCCGTGGCCCACATGAGGGTCACGGCGACCATCAGCCACACAGCCCCGCCGTGGGTCAGGCGCATGGGCCCTCGAGGGTCAGGCCGCCTGGGTGTCGCGGCCAGCGCGCTTGCGCTCATGTTCCTTCAGGTGGCGCTTGCGCAGGCGCACGCTCTTGGGCGTGATTTCGACCAACTCGTCGTCCTCGATGAATTCCACGCCGTATTCGAGCGTGAGGTCGATCGGCGGCGTGACCTTGATCGCATCTTCCTTGCCCGAGACGCGGAAGTTGGTCAGCTGCTTGGTGCGCGTGGCGTTCACCACCAGGTCGTTGTCGCGGCTGTGGATGCCGACGATCATGCCCTCGTACACCGGATCGTTGGCCTTGACGAACATGCGGCCGCGGTCGTCCAGCTTGCCCAGGGCGTAAGTGAAGATCTCACCGTCGTCCATGGAGATCAGCACGCCGTTCTTGCGGCTGCCGATGTCGCCCTTGTGCGGCTCGTAGCTGTCGAAGATGTTGCTGATGAGGCCCGAGCCGCGCGTCAGGTTCAGGAATTCGTTGGTGAAGCCGATCAGGCCACGTGCCGGAATGCGGTATTCGAGGCGCACGCGGCCGCGGCCGTCCGGTTCCATGTTGACCAGTTCGCCCTTGCGCTCGCCCAGGGCCTGCATCACGCCGCCCTGATGCTGGTCTTCGATGTCGGCCGTCACCAGTTCGATGGGTTCGTGCTTCTCGCCGTTGACGGTGCGGAACACCACGCGCGGCTTCGACACGGCCAGTTCATAGCCTTCGCGGCGCATGTTTTCCAAGAGGATGGTCAGGTGCAGTTCGCCGCGGCCCATGACTTCGAAGATGCCTTCTTCGTCGGTTTCCTTTACGCGCAGGGCCACGTTGTGCTGCAGCTCCTTTTGCAGGCGGTCCCAGATCTGGCGGCTGGTGATGTACTTGCCTTCGCGGCCGGCCAGCGGGCTGGTGTTGACGCAGAAGTTCATGGTCAGGGTCGGTTCGTCGACCTTGAGCATGGGCAGCGGCGCCGGATTGGTGGGGTCGGTGATGGTCACGCCGATGCCGATGTCGGCCACGCCGTTGATCAGCACGATCTCGCCGGGTCCGGCTTCCGTGGCCTGCACGCGCTCCAGGCCCTGGAAGGTCAGCACCTGGTTGATGCGGCCCTTGACGGCCTTGCCGTCCGGGCCTTCCATGACCACCACATCCATCATGGGCTTGAGCGTGCCCTGGCTGATGCGGCCCACGCCGATGCGGCCGACGAAGGTCGAGAAATCGAGCGCGGAAATCTGCAGCTGCAGCGGCGCTTCAGGGTCGCCCTTCTGCGCCGGCACGTGCTTCAGGATGGTGTTGAACAGGGCCGACATGTCGGGGCCCCACTGCTCGCCGGCAGCGCCCTCTTCCAGCGACGACCAGCCGTTGATGCCCGAGGCGTAGACCACGGGAAAGTCGAGCTGCTCGTCGGTGGCGCCGAGCTTGTCGAACAGGTCGAAGGCGGCGTTCACCACCTTGTCGGGGTTGGCGCCCGGCTTGTCGACCTTGTTCACGACCAGGATCGGCTTGAGGCCGAGGGCCAGCGCCTTCTTGGTCACGAAGCGCGTCTGCGGCATCGGGCCTTCCTGGGCGTCGATCAAAAGCACCACGCCGTCCACCATGGAGAGCGCGCGTTCCACTTCGCCTCCGAAGTCCGCGTGGCCGGGAGTGTCGACGATGTTGATGTGCGTGCCTTCCCAGGTCACGGCGCAGTTCTTGGCCAGGATCGTGATGCCACGCTCTTTTTCAATGGCGTTGTTGTCCATCACCGTGTCGACGACTTTCTCGTGCTCGGCGAAGGTGCCCGACTGGCGCAGCAATTGGTCGACCATCGTGGTCTTGCCATGGTCGACGTGGGCAATGATGGCGATATTGCGGATTTGCTTGGTACTCATGGTGTCGCTTCGGTCTGTTGTGCGTTCAAAAGAATTTGCTGGATTTCGATGGGGTTCAGCAAGCGCCCCGGAATCAATTCGTTGGCGGCGACGTGCGCCGTGCCGAGGAAAGCAGGCGGCGTGTCGCCGAACACCGCCACATGGTCGGCATCGGGCCAGGTGCCGCGGCGGCGCAGGCCGGACAGAAAGCGCCCCGCATCTTCGCTGCCGAGCGTGACGATCGTATGGCCCTCGACCAGGGATTCGGCAGGCAACAATTGCGCCAGCCGCTCTTCCTCGCCCATGGCTTCGAGCGCTTCGAGCGTGATGCACTGCGCCACGCCGAAGCCGCCGGTGGCCGTACGGCGCAGCGACGTGAGGTGGGCACCGCAGCCCAGCGCCTCGCCAATGTCTTCGCCCAGCGTACGGATGTAGGTGCCCTTGCTCACGCAAGCCTCGATCCTGATGGCGTTGCCTGCCGATTCGGAGGCTGCCTGCGTGATCTTCAACGCATGAATGACCACGTCGCGCGGTGCCCGCTCGATCTCGATGCCTTCGCGCGCGTACTCGTACAGCGCCTTGCCGTCTTTCTTGAGCGCGCTGTGCATCGGCGGAACCTGTCGGATCGGGCCGGTGAACTGCGCCTCGACGCGGGCCAGGTCTTCAGGCGTGACGTGCACCGGGCGCTCGGCAATCACCTCGCCCTCGGCATCGCCGGTGGAGGTCTTGATGCCAAGGCGGGCCGTGGCCTCGTAGGTCTTGTCGGCATCGAGGTGCAGCTGGCTGAACTTGGTGGCTGCGCCAAAGCACAGCGGCAGCACGCCGGTGGCCAGCGGATCGAGCGTGCCGGTGTGGCCTGCCTTTTCGGCGCGCAGCAACCACTTGGCCTTCTGCAAGGCCTGGTTGCTGGAGAGTCCCAGCGGCTTGTCGAGCAACAACACCCCATGCACAGGGCGCCGCTGCACCCTTGTGCGTGGCGCAGGAGCGTCGCCCCCACGGTCTTTCACTGCGTGTAAATCCCCGCCCCCCAAGGGGGCCTTCGCACCTTGGGGCGGCCCGGCGATGCTCACGCTATTCGTCTTTCGAACGCGAAGCGACGGCCTGCGCGATGAGCGCATTCATGTCGGCCGCACGCTCGGTGGTGCGGTCGAACAGGAAGTGCAGCGTCGGCACGGTGTGGATATGAAGGCGCTTGAACAGGCCGTTGCGGAGGAACCCCGCGGCCTGGTTCAGCGCTTCGGTGGTTTCGGTCACGTCGCCCGTGAGCATGCTGAAGTAGATCTTCGCATGCGCATAGTCGGGCGTGACCTCGACCGCCTGGATCGTGACCATGCCCACGCGCGGGTCCTTCAACTCGCGCGCGATCAGCTCCGTCAGATCGCGCTGGATCTGGTCGGCAACCTTGAACGCGCGGTTGGGGGCGGCGGCTTTTCTTTTAGGCATGTAAGGAGCGAGGACTCGGCATGGTCTCAGACTTCATCGAGTTCGTGAACCCTTCGCGAAACACCGCGGAACCGGCTTTGCCGGGCCGCAGGTGTTGCCCCCGGAAGGGGGGTGGCGAAGCGACACGAAGTGCGCGAAGACTGGGGGTGATCAAAGTGTCCGCGCGATCTCCTTGATTTCAAAGAACTCGAGCTGATCGCCCTCTTTGATGTCGTTGTAGTTCTTGAGCTTGATACCGCACTCGAAGCCTTCGCGCACTTCGCGGACGTCGTCCTTCATGCGCTTGATCGAGTCGACTTCGCCGGTGTAGATCACCACGTTGTCGCGCAGCAGGCGGAAATGCGCGCTGCGGTTGACCGAACCCGAGGTGACGTACGAACCCGCGACCGTACCGATCTTCGAGGCCACGAACACCGTGCGGATCTCGGCCGAGCCGATGATTTCCTCGCGGCGCTCCGGTGCCAGCATGCCCGACATCGCGACCTTGATCTCGTCCACGGCGTCGTAAATGATGCTGTAGTAGTTCAGCTGCACGCCATTGCCTTCGGCCAGCTTGCGCGCACCGGAATCGGCACGCACGTTGAAGCCGATCACGATCGCCTTCGAGGCGATCGCAAGGTTGATGTCGCTTTCGCTGATGCCGCCCACGCCGGCATACACGATCTGCACCTTGACCTCTTCGGTCGCAAGCTTGAGCAGCGACTGAGCCAGCGCTTCCTGCGAGCCCTGCACGTCGGCCTTGATGATGATGCGCAGCGTCTGCACTTCGCCGGCCGAGAGGTCGGTGAACATGTTCTGCAGGTTCGCGGCCTGGGCCTTCGCCAGCTTGGTGTTGCGGAACTTGCCGGCACGGTAGGTCGCGATTTCGCGCGCACGGCGCTCGTCGCTCATCACCATGAACTCGTCGCCCGCCTGCGGCACTTCGGTCAGGCCCTGGATCTCGACCGGAATCGACGGACCCGCGGTCTTGATGGACTTGCCGTCTTCGTCCAGCATGGCGCGCACGCGGCCATAGGTCGAGCCCGCCAGCACCACGTCGCCGGTCTTGAGTGTGCCGGACTGCACCAGCACGGTGGCAACCGGGCCGCGGCCCTTGTCGAGCTGCGCTTCGATGACCAGGCCCTTGGCGGCGGCATCCACCGGCGCCTTGAGTTCCAGCACTTCAGCCTGCAGCAGCACCTGCTCGAGCAGCTCGTCGATGCCCTGGCCCGTCTTGGCGGACACCGGCACGAACGGCACGTCGCCGCCGTACTCTTCGGGCACGACTTCCTCGGTCACCAGTTCCTGCTTCACGCGGTCCGGGCTGGCATCGGGCTTGTCGATCTTGTTGATGGCAACCACGATCGGCACACCCGCGGCCTTCGCGTGCTTGATGGCTTCCTTGGTCTGCGGCATGACGCCGTCGTCGGCCGCCACCACGAGGATGACGATGTCGGTGGCCTGCGCACCGCGGGCACGCATGGCCGTGAAGGCCTCGTGACCCGGAGTGTCGAGGAACGACACCATGCCGCGTTCGGTCTGCACATGGTAGGCACCGATGTGCTGCGTGATGCCACCGGCTTCGCCCGCAGCAACCTTGGCGCGGCGGATGTAGTCGAGCAGCGAGGTCTTGCCGTGGTCGACGTGGCCCATGACGGTCACGACCGGTGCGCGCGGCAGGGCTTCGGCGGTTTGCGCCGACACGTCCTCGTCGGTGAAGGCTTCGGGGTCGTCCAGTGCGGCAACGACCGCGTTGTGGCCCATTTCCTCCACCAGGATCATCGCGGTGTCCTGGTCCAGCGACTGGTTGATGGTCGCCATCTGGCCGAGCTTCATCAATTGCTTGATGACCTCTTGCGCCTTGACGGCCATCTTGTGCGCGAGCTCGGCCACCGTGATGGTTTCGGGCACGTGCACTTCGAGAATGCGCGCCTCCACCGGTGCGGCCTGCACATGCTCTTCGTGGCCTCCGCGATCATTGCTGCCACGGCGGCCGCGCGGGCCTCCGCGCCAGTTGCCGCGGCCGACACCGCCGCTGGCATCGCCGCGGGTCTTGATTTCCTTCTTCTTGGCCGGATCGCCCGCCCAGCTCGACGAGAGCTTGGCCGACTTGACTTCCTTGCCGGCACCAGCGGCGCCAGCGGCTGCGGCAGCACCCGGTGCGGCCGGCGCACCGGGACGCGCTGCGGGCGCGGCCGGCTTGTGCAGCGTACCCTTGACCGCGGCCTTTTCGGGCTGCGGCTTCTCGGGCGCCTTGTGCGGCACCAGCACGCGGGCCGGCGCGTTCATCATGGCGCGAATGGCTTCGGCCTCGGCGAGTGCCTTGCGGCGGCGCTCGTCCAGGTCCTTGGCGCGGGCGGCTTCCTCGTCGGCACGGGCCTTCGATTCGGCGGCGGCCTTGGCCTTCGCGTCTTCCTTGGCTTGCGTGGCTGCCGTTTGTGCGGCCAGCTTGGTGTCGGCGGCCTGCTGTTCGGCGGCGGCAGCAGCGGCTGCGGCAGGCGCGGCGACCGGCTTGGCCGCTTCCTTTGCAGGCGCGGTGGCAGCGGCGTCAGCGGCCTTCTTCTCGGCGGCGGCGCGTGCGGCTTCCTGCTCGGCCTGCTCTGCGCGCTCGGCCTTTTCGGCCTGTTCGCGTTCGCGGGCTTCGGTTTCTTCGCGCAGGCGGCGCTTCTCGACCAGTTCTTCTTCCTGGCGGCGGATCAGCTCGGCCTGGCGGCGCGCCTCTTCCTCGCGGCGAGCCAGTTCGGCTTCGTCGATGCGGGGTGCGGCGGGCGCCGGAGCGGGCGCTTCAGCCGCCTGTTGCGCCTCGGGCGTGGCCGGGTGGCCATCGTCGCGCTGGATGAAGGTGCGCTTCTTGCGCACCTCGACCTGGATGGTGCGGGCGCGGCCGGTGGCGTCGGCCTGCTTGATCTCGCTGGTCGACTTTTTCGTCAGCGTGATCTTCTTGCGCTCGGGCTCGGCGGTGCCATGGCTGGCTTTGAGAAAGCCGAGCAGGCGCTGCTTGTCAGCCTCGGTGAGTGCATCGGTGGGTGCCGCCTTGGGCACACCTGCACTCTTGAGCTGGTCAAGCAAGGTTTCGGGAGTCTTCTTGAGTTCGTTCGCGAACTCGGCGACAGTGGTACTGGACATATTGATTTCGTGCCTCCATGACCGTCACTCTTGGCCGGCGAACCAATGTTCGCGGGCTTTCAAGATGAGGGCTTTGGCGTCATCGGCGCTGTGGCCGGTGATCTCGGTGAGTTCATCGACCGCGAGGTCGGCGAGGTCGTCGCGGGTGTGTACACCCGCCTCGGCCAGCTTGGGAATCAGCTCGGGGTCGAGGCCTTCGAGGTCGCGCAGATTCTGCGAGACGGTCTCGACGCCCTCTTCCTTGGCGATTTCCATGGTCAACAGCGCATCCTTGGCGCGCGTGCGCAGCTCGTTGATCGTGTCTTCGTCGAAGGCTTCGATCTCCAGCATTTCGGAGATCGGCACATAGGCCACTTCTTCGAGGCTGTTGAAGCCTTCGGAGATCAGGATGTCGGCGATTTCCTCGTCGACGTCGAGCTTTTCCATGAACAGCTTGCGGCTGGCGTCGGTTTCGGTCGCCTGCTTCTGGGCCGATTCATTGGCGTCCATGATGTTGATCTTCCAGCCCGTGAGGTCGGAAGCCAGGCGCACATTCTGTCCGCCGCGGCCAATGGCGATGGCGAGGTTTTCCTCGTCGACCACCACATCCATGGCGTGCTTTTCTTCATCGACCACGATGGACGACACGTTGGCCGGGGCCAGCGCGCCGATCACGAACTGGGCCGGGTCTTCGCTCCACAGCACGATGTCCACGCGCTCGCCGGCGAGCTCGTTGGTGACCGCGTTGACACGCGTGCCGCGCACGCCGACGCAGGTGCCGATCGGGTCGACACGCTTGTCGTGCGAGAGCACGGCGATCTTGGCGCGCGAGCCCGGGTCGCGGGCGCAGCTCTTGATTTCGAGCAGGCCTTGTTCGATTTCGGGCACTTCCTGGCGGAACAGCTCGATCATGAACTCGGGCGCCGAGCGCGACAGGATGATCGGCGCGCCGCGCAGCGTCAGGTCGACCTCCATGATCATGGCCCGCACGCGGTCGCCGTTGCGCAGGTTTTCCTTGGCGATCATCTCGCTGCGGCGCAGGCGCCCTTCGACGCGGCCGGCCTCCACGATGATGTCGCCCTTGTCCAGGCGCTTGACGGTGCCCACGAAGATCTTGTCGCCGCGCGACATGAAGTCGTTGAGCAGCATCTCGCGCTCGGCGTCGCGGATCTTCTGCAGGATGACCTGCTTGGCAGCCATCGCGCCGATGCGGCCGATCGGCACCGAGTCCACCGCTTCCTCGATGTACTCGCCGACTTCGATGTCGGACATTTCTTCCTTGGCTTCGAACAGGAGGATTTCCTGGTCGGGCAGCTGCAGGCCGGCTTCGTCGGGAACGACGTGCCAGCGGCGGAAGGTCTCGTAGTCGCCGCTGTCGCGGTCGACCGAGACGCGGATGTCCACGTCGCCCTGGTGGAGCTTCTTGGTGGCTTGCGCCAGCGCGGACTCGACCGCGCCAAAGACCACGTCGCGCTCGACGTTCTTCTCGCGCGAGATCGCATCCACCAACATCAACATTTCGCGATTCATGCCACCCACTCCTCTAGTCAGTCCGGAACATTCGTTCCGTCGTCAATATCCGAAAAACCCGGTTGGGTTTTGGCCCTGCGGCCCTTGAAATCCACAATTGGCGCGAGCCGCGCATCGCGCAGCTCATCCAGCACGAAACCGAGCGCCTGCAACTTTGCAGGTGCGCGCTTCTTGCTGACTTTTTGACCCGGTTTCGGCTCGGGCGCATCGCTCCAGACGATTTGCCAGCCCGGGGCTCCATCGGCCCCTTCCGCCTTTTCGGCACGCTCCAGCGTGCCGCGAAACTTCTTGCGAGTGGCAGACACCTGCCCCGCCGCCGCGGCACCCATGGGCGCCTTGAGCGTGATGTCGATCACCTCGCCCACGAAACGCTCGAAATCCTGCTCATTGCGAAGCGGACGGTCAATACCCGGCGAGGAAACCTCGAGCCGCTTGTAATCGACACCATCGACCTCGAGCGCAAACTGCAGTTGGCGCGTCACCTTTTCGCAATCCTCGACCGTCACGAAGGGTTCGGGAATGCCTGCAGCCACAGCTTCCGATGTGGGGGCAGTCCAGGGCAAATCAATTGTCACGCGCAGCAACCCTCCGGCCGAGCGTTCGATCTCGACCAGGTCGTAGCCGAGACCGGCCACGGTTTGTTCCACTGTCTGCTGCAATGCCACGTGTTCGAAAGTGCCTTGTAAAAATGCTTATGCGTGCCACCCGCCCGCCACGGGTGTCACGCATCGAAAATGCATAGACCAAAAAAAACGGGCGGTTGGTACCCGCCCGTTTGGTCGTGAGCCTCGAATTATATGCTATTCCCGTGATAAATGAAGTGGCTTGGGCTGCTCAAAGCGCCACTTTGCGCCGGGATTTTGACCAGACCAGCGCAAACAGCACCGAACCGAGCGCCAATGCGGCGGCAGCCACCAGCAGCGGGAGCTCGAAAGACCCGGTCCGCTGGGCCAGCGGCGCCGCAAACAGAGGGCCGATGATCTGCCCGACGCCATAGGAAGCCGTCGCATAGCCGATCAGCCCCGCCGCGGCGTTGCCGCGCAGTCGGCGCGCATCCCGCATGGCAAAAAGAGTGATGGCCGTGAACGGCATGCCGAGCAGCAGGCTGCCAAGCGCAAAGCCGACGATGGTGGGCCATGCCACCGACAGCACCACGCCCAGCGCCTGCAGCGCGTACGCGGCCGCCAGCAGCAGCCGGTTGTCCCAGTGGACGGGTGCGCGGGCACCGATCAGCGCACCCGGGATGATCGCCAGGCCGAACAGCGGCCAGAAGAAATCAGGCCAGGGCGAGCCCGGCAGCGCCTGGCGCGCGATCACCGGCAGGAAGGTCGCGGTGATGATGTAACCGAAGCCGGCCAGCCCGTAGAGCGCGACCAGCCAGACGGCATCGCTGCGCGCAGCAGCCGGCGCGGCCGGACTTGCCTGGGCCGCCGATGGGCCCGCAGAGCCTCCAGCCGACGGCAATTCGCCATCGTCGAACACGCGCCAGATCGAGGCCACCAGCACCACCGCCAGCAGCCCGAGGCCGATCCATCCCGCTTCGGAGCCCCAGCGCCCGAGGGCACCGCCAAGAAGCCCGGTCATCGCGATGCCGATGCCAGGCCCGGTGTAGATCACGCCGGCCAGGGCCGGGGAATTCGTCTCGGCCAGCCGCCGCAACCCCCATCCCGATGCAAAAACGAAGACCCAGGCGCTCATCACGCCGGCCGCCGCACGCAGGATGCCCCAGCTCGTGAAGCTGTGGAGCACGCCCATGCCCACCAGCAGGACGGCCGTTGCCACCAGGCCGCCGCGCACCATGCGCTTGGCCTTGATGCCGATGGCGGCGCAACTGACCGCGCCCAGAAAGTAACCAAGGTAATTGAGCGAAGCCAGCACGCCGCCCGCCTCGAGCTGGAGCTTTCCTTCGTTCAGCATGATCGGCAGCATGGGCGTGAAGGCAAAGCGCCCCAGGCCCATGGCCACGGCCAGGGTCACCATGCAGGCCAGCGCCGCGCGCCAGGCACCGCGCCTGTCTCGTCCGATCTCCGACATTTCCTTCGATCCCGTTGTTCTATTCCAGCAGCGCGGCGGCCACCAGTTTCTTTGTGTAGGGGTGCTCGGGCGCGTCGAGCACGCGCTCGACGGCTCCGGCTTCGAGGATGGCGCCGTCCTTCATCACGATGACCTGGTGCGCCATGGCGCGGATCACCTCGACGTCGTGCGTGATCAGCAGGTAGCTCAGGCCCCGCTCGCGTTGCAGGCGCTGGAGCAAACCCAGCACCTGCTTCTGGATCGTCACGTCGAGCGCGCTGGTGGGCTCGTCGAGCACCAGCAGCTGCGGATCGACGATGAGCGCGCGCGCAATCGCGAGCCGCTGGCGCTGTCCGCCCGAGAACTCGTGCGGATAGCGGTCGAGCAGCGAAGGAAACTGCGCCTCGCCCAGACCCACGTCGGCCAGCGCCGCCAGCGCCCGCGCGCGGCGCTGCGCCGTGCCGAGCTCGGGCGCGTGCACGCGCAGCCCCTCGCCTACGATCTGCTCGACCGTCATGCGCGGCGAGAGCGAGGAGAACGGGTCCTGGAAAACCACCTGCATGACACGCCGCAAGGCCAGGTCGGAACTTCGGTCCACTGCCCAGCCCTTGCCGTCCACTTTCAGCGCGCCCTGGTGTTTCAGCAGCCCCAGGGCGGCCAGCGCCAGCGTCGACTTGCCCGATCCGGACTCGCCGACCACGCCCAGCGTTTCGCCCGGCGCGATGCGGAAATCCGCGTTCTGCACCGCGATGAATTCGCCCTTGCGGAACCAGCCGGCAAAACCGGGCCGGGACACCGGGTAGCTCACGCGCAGGCCGGTGGCCTCGAGCACCGGCCGCGCGCCGGCACCCGCCGGCACGGCGGAGACATTGCGCTCGGGGTGGCTGTCGATCAACTTGCGGGTGTAGGCATGCTGCGGCGCTTCGAACACCGTGGCCACCGCCCCCTGCTCGACGATGTGGCCGTCTTCCATCACGGCAACCCGGTCGGCGAACCGGCGCACCAGGTTGAGGTCGTGCGTGATCAGCAGCACGGCCATGCCGTGCTTTCGTTGCAACTCGGCGAGCAGTTCGAGGATTTGCGCGCGCACCGTGACGTCGAGCGCGGTGGTCGGCTCGTCGGCCAGCAGCAGGCGCGGCTTGCAGGCCAGTGCCATGGCGATCATGGCGCGCTGGCGCTGGCCGCCCGAAAGCTGGTGCGGAAACGCCCTCGCCCGCCGCTCCGGCTCCGGAATGCCGGTGTCGGCCAGCAGCTGCACGGCGGCCGCCTGTGCCGCGCGCGCCGACAGGCCCTCGTGCAGTTCGAGCACCTCGGCAATCTGGTCGCCCACGGTATAGAGCGCGTTGAGGGCGGTCATCGGCTCCTGGAAGATCATCGCGATCTCCTTGCCGCGGATGCCGCGCAGCGCCCGTTCCGGGATCGCGAGCAGATCGCGCCCGCCCGGTGTGTTGGCGGTGTCGAACAGCGTCGCCGTGCCGGCCACGTCGGCGTTCTGCGCCAGGCGCAGCAGCGACAGCGCCGTGACGGTCTTGCCCGAACCCGATTCGCCGACGAGCGCAAGCTTTTCGCCCGCGGCAATGCGGAAGTCGATGCCATGCACCACCTCCTTGCCGCCGAAGGCAACACGCAGGTCTTTCACGTCCAGCAGCGGCCGGTGGTGCGTCATTTCGTCGCTCACTTGTCGGCCTTCCGCGGATCGAGGGCGTCGCGCAGCGCGTCGCCCATGAAGGTGAGAAGCATCAGCGTCACGACCAGCACGCCAAAGGTGGACAGCGAGATCCACCAGGCATCGATGTTCGCCTTGCCCTGGCTCAGCAGTTCGCCGAGCGACGGCGTGCCCGGCGGCACGCCCAGGCCCAGGAAATCGAGCGAGGTCAGCGCCAGGATGGCCGCGCTCATGCGAAACGGCAGGAAGGTGACGACCGGCACCATGCTGTTGGGCAGGATGTGGCGCCACATGATCTGCAGGTTGCCCACGCCCAGCGCACGCGCGGCGCGCACGTAGTCCATCTGGCGGTTGCGCAGGAACTCGGCGCGCACGTAGTCGGCCAGGCCCATCCAGCCGAACAGGCTCAGAAGGATCAGCAGCAGCGCCACGCTGGGCGCGAAGATCGCGCTGAAGATGATCAGCAGGTAGAGCTCGGGCATCGATCCCCAGATCTCGATGAAGCGCTGGAACGCGAGGTCGATCTTGCCCGCGAAGTAGCCCTGTACCGCCCCCGCGGCCACGCCCAGCACGGTGCCGATGAAGGTCAGCGCCAGGCCGAACAGCACGCTCACGCGAAAGCCGTAGATCAGCTGCGCCAGCAGGTCGCGGCCGCGGTCGTCGGTGCCGAAGAAGTTGTCGCCCGACGGCGCCGCTGGATTGGGTTGGGAAGCGAAATAGTTCAGCGTGCGCGGACCATAGCGGTTGGGCGCATAGAGCGCCCAGTTGGAGCCCTCGGTGATGCGCTTCTGGATGAAGGGATCGAGGTAGTCGGCTGGCGTCTCGAAATCGCCACCGAAGGTTTTCTCGGAGTAGTCGCGCAGCACGGGGAAGTAGGTCTGCCCGGCGTAGCGCACGACCAGCGGCTTCTCGGTGGACAGCAGTTCGGCGAACAGGCTCAGCACCACCAGCGTCGAGAAGACCACCAGGCTCCAGAACCCCAGCGGATTGCGGCGGAAGCGGCGCCAGGCGCGGCGGCCCGGGCTCGCGGAAACAACGGCGGCGCTAGTCAAACTTGACCCTCGGATCGACCCAGACGTAGCAGAGGTCGGAAATCAGCTTGGTGACCAGGCCGATCAGCGTGAACAGGTAGAGCGTGCCCAGCACCACGGGATAGTCGCGGCGGATCACGCTCTCGTAGCTCAGAAGGCCCAGGCCGTCGAGCGTGAACAGCGTCTCGATGAGCAGCGACCCGGTGAAGAACGCGCCGATGAAGGCCGACGGAAAGCCCGTGATGATCGGAATCAGCGCATTGCGGAACACATGCTTCCAGAGCACCTGCCGCTGCGACAGCCCCTTGGCGCGCGCCGTCAGCACGTACTGCTTGCGGATTTCCTCGAGAAAGGAGTTCTTCGTGAGCATGGCGGTGACGGCAAAGCTGCCGAGCACCATCGACGTCACCGGCAGCGCGATGTGCCACAGGTAGTCGACGATGCGCGCGCCCCAGTTCATGCTTTCCCAGTTGGGCGAGGTGAGGCCGCGCAGCGGAAACCACTGCAACTGCCCGCCGAAGAATCACCAGCAGTGCCACCCCGAGAACAAAGCCCGGAATGGCATAGCCGATCAGCACGATCAGCGTGGTGACGAAGTCGAAGCGCGTGCCGGCCCTCACGGCCTTGGCCACGCCGAGCGGCACTGCAATGAGATAGCTGATGAAGAAGGTCCAGAGGCCGAGGCTGATGGACACCGGCATCTTCTCCTTGATGAGCTGCCAGACGTCCTTGCGCTGATAGAAGCTGGTGCCCAGGTCGAAGCGCGCGAACGACTTCAGCATGGTCCACAGGCGTTCGTGGGGCGGCTTGTCGAAGCCGTAGAGCTTCCTGATGTCTTCGACGCGCTGCGGGTCGAGGCCTTGGCGGCCGCGGTAGCCGGCCCCGCTGGACGCGGCCCGCTCGCCGCCCGAATCGCGCCCCTGCAGCTGCGCCACCATCTGCTCGACCGGACCGCCCGGCACGAACTGGATCACGCCGAAGGTGATGACCAGCACGCCCAGCAGCGTCGGGATCATCAGCAGCAGGCGCTTGAGGATGTAGCTTGTCATTCGATGTTCATGCCGGGTGCGGCCGCGTCATTTGTTGGCGGGCGAAGCCCACCACGTGGTGAGCGCCCAGTCGCCGGCATCGTAGTACGGCGGAAGGGCCGGCGGCAGCACGAACGGGGCCGGCCGGTAGCCGACCAGGAAGGCGTTGCCGTAGTACTGCGGAATCGAGTAGTAGCTGTTGGAGAGCACCCGGTCGAGCACGCGCATGGCAGTGGCCAGCTCGGGCCGCGTGGTGGCCACCAGCACCTTGCCGACCACGGCGTCCACGGCCGGATCGGCAATGCCCCAGATATTGGACGAACCCTGCGTGTCGGCCGCCTTGGAGCCGAACAGCTCGAGCAGCTCGCCGCCCGGCGCGCTGTTGCCGGGCAGGCGCAGTGAGGTCATCTCGAATTCGAAGTTCTGCATCCGCTGCTGCGAGAGCGAGAAATCGACCGTGCGGAACGTCATCTCGATGCCGAGCTTGCGCAGCGCCGTCTGCAGCGGCGTCACGACGCGGATCAGCCCCGGCTGGTCGTTGAGGAACTCGATCGTGAAAGCCTCGTTCTTCGCGTTGCGCAGCGCGCCGTCGCGATAGGTCCAGCCGGCCTCTTCCAGCAGCGCCCTCGCCTTGCGCAGGTTCTCGCGCAGGCTGTTGGGCGGCGCCGTGCTCGGCGGCTGCGGGGCCGAGCCGAACACCTCGGGCTTGAGCTTGCTGCGCAGCGGCTCCATCAGCGCCAGTTCGTCGGGCTTGGGCAGGCCCTCGGCGTGAAACTCGCTGTTCGGGAAATAGCCCTGCACCCGCGTGTAGATGCCGTAGAACAGCTGGCGGTTGAGCCATTCGAAGTCCATGGCCAGGCCGATGGCCTGCCGCACGCGCACGTCCTTGAACTTGTCCTTGCGGATGTTGAAGACGTAGCCCTGGAAGTCGCCGGGGTTGTGGTTCTCGAAGGCGCGCTTGACGATCTCGCCGCTGTCGAACTGCTTGCCCTTGTACTGGCGCGCCCAGTTGCGCGAGGTGAATTCGCGCATGAAATCGAACTCGCCGGCCTTCAGGCCCTCGAAGCGCGCGGTTTCGTCCAGGTAGACCCTGAAGGTGATGCGATCGAAGTTGTACAGCCCCTTGCGCACCGGCAGGTCGACGCCCCAGTAGTCGGCGCGGCGCACGTAGGTGATGTCGCGGCCCAGGCGGTCACTCGCCGGCTTGTACGGGCCGGAGCCGATCGGCATCTCGGTGACGATCTGGTCGAAGGGCTTGCCCCCGCCCCATTGCCGGCTGAAGACCGCCATGCCGCCGATCACCAGCGGCAGTTCGCGGTTCGGGCTCGCGAAGTCGAAGCGCACGACGCGCTCGCTGGTGGCCGTCGCCTTCTTCACTTCGGCGTAGATGGTGCGGTACTGCGGTGCGGCCAGCGGGCCGGTCAGGGTATTGAACGAGTGCACGACATCGGCGGCCAGCACCGGCGAGCCGTCGTTGAAGCGCGCCTTCGGGTTCAGGCGGAAAGTGGCCGAGAGGCGGTCGGGCGCCACCTCGACGTCTTCGGCAAGCAGGCCGTAGACCGTGGTCGGCTCTTCGGAATTGCCCGTCATCAGGCTCTCGAACATCAGCGAGCCGATGCCCGAGGGCGCCGTGCCCTTGAGCGTGAACGGGTTGAGCTTGTCGAAGTTGGTGGGCCGCGTGGGCGGCACCATCCGGATCTCGCCCCCCTTGGGCGCGTCCGGATTGACATAGCCGAAGTGGGTGAAGCCCGGCGGATACTTGATGTCGCCGAACTGCGCGTAGGCATGGGCGGCCCATGAAGGGGCCGCCGAGAGCGCCAGAAAAAAGAGCAGCCAAACCCGCATGCGAGAATTCTGCCCAAGATTTTCACGAGGCAACTTCATGGGCTTTCTTTCCGGCAAAAAACTGTTGATCACCGGCGTGTTGAGCAATCGCTCCATTGCCTACGGCATAGCCAAGGCCTGTCACGAACAAGGCGCCGAGCTGGCTTTCAGCTATGTCGGCGAGCGATTCAAGGACCGTATCACCGAATTCGCCGCTGACTTCGGCTCCAAGCTTATTTTTGACTGCGACGTGGGCGACGACGCGCAGATCGACAAGCTGTTCGCCGATCTGGCGCAGACCTGGCCCAGGTTCGACGGGTTCGTGCACAGCATCGGGTTCGCGCCGCGCGAAGCCATCGCGGGCGACTTCCTCGAAGGGCTCTCGCGCGAGGGCTTCAAGATCGCGCACGACATCAGCGCCTACAGCTTCCCGGCCATGGCCAAGGCCGCCCTGCCCTATCTCAACGACAAGTCGGCCCTGCTCACGCTGACCTATCTCGGCGCCGAGCGCGCGCTGCCCAACTACAACACCATGGGCCTGGCCAAGGCCTCGCTCGAGGCGTCGGTGCGCTACACCGCGGCTTCGCTCGGGCCCAAGGGCATGCGGGTCAACGGCATCAGCGCCGGCCCGATCAAGACGCTGGCGGCCAGCGGCATCAAGGGCTTCGGCAAGATGCTGTCCGCGGTGGCCGACGCCTCGCCGATCCGGCGCAACGTGACCATCGAGGAAGTCGGCAACGTGGCCGCCTTCCTGCTGAGCGACCTGGCCAGCGGCGTCACCGCCGAGATCACCTATGTGGACGGCGGCTTCAGCAACGTCGTCGCGGGAATGGCCGAGTAATCGATTGGCAGCGGCCTCTTGCTGAACCGACGCTCCCTGCTGCTCGCCGGCCTCGGCGCGCTCGCGGCCCGCGTGGCCGCCGCGCGCGAGGCCGCGCCGGCGTTGATGCTGGCCGAGGTCTACCGCCCCGGCACGTCGCTGGCCGACTACTGGGTCAGCGAAAAATTCGACGGCGTGCGCGGTTACTGGGACGGCAAGCAGTTGTGGACGCGCGGCGGCGAACCGGTGGTGGCACCCGCCTGGTTCATCGCGCCGCTGCCCAAACAGCCGCTCGACGGCGAGCTGTGGGCCGGCAGGGGCCAGTTCGCACATGCGGTTTCCACCGTGCGCAGCCAGACGCCCAACGACACCGCCTGGCACAGCATGCGCTTCATGGTGTTCGATCTTCCGGCCCAGGGCGGCGATTTCACGGCACGGCTCGCCGCGCTGCGCAAACTGCTGCCGATCACCGATGCGCCGTGGGTGGTGCCGGTGCCTCAAGAGCGCGCAACCACCCATGCGGAGCTGCAGGCGCTGCTCGGCAAAACGGTGAAGATGGGTGGCGAAGGCCTGATGCTGCACCGCGGCGGCTCGCTCTACCGCGCCGAACGCAACAGCGACCTGCTCAAGGTCAAGCCCCACGACGATGCCGAGGCCCGGGTGGTCGGGCACATGCCCGGAAAAGGCAGGCACAGCGGCCGATTGGGGGCGCTCCTGGTCGAAACACCCGAGGGCAAGCGCTTCAAGCTCGGCGGCGGCCTGACCGACGCCGAGCGCGACAATCCGCCCGCCGTCGGAAGCTGGGTCACCTACCGCTTCAACGGCACCAACCCCGGTGGCCTGCCGAGGTTCGCCCGCTTCATGCGGGTGCGCATCGACCCGCCCTCCTGAAGCGCGGCGCGCCCACGGCGCGCGCGCACGCTCGCTTCCTTATTTCTTCGGCGCCGCCACGCAGTCCGCGTAGTAGCGCTTCTTGCCGGTTTCGTCGATGCGCGCCACAAGGCCGTGGATATCGGTCTCGAAGCCCGGGCACTGCAGGTTGAACTCGCGCGAGAACTTCAGGTAGTCGACGATCTTCTTGTTGAACACCTCGCCCGGAATCAGGAGCGGAATGCCCGGCGGGTACGGCGTGATCAGGCTCGTGGTGATGCGGCCTTCGAGCTCGTCGATCTCCACGCGTTCGGTCTTGCGGTGCGCGATGTGGGCGAAGGCGTCGCTCGGCTTCATGGCCGGCGTGAGGTCGCTCAGGTACATCTCGGTGGTGAGCCGCGCCACGTTGTAGCGTGCGTAGAGCTGGTGGATGTGCTGGCACAGGTCGCGCAGGCCCAGGCGCTCGTAGCCCGGATGCTGCTGGCAGAACTCCGGCAGGATGCGCCACATGGGCTGGTTGCGCGCGTAGTCGTCCTTGAACTGCTGCAGCGCCGTGAGCAGCGTGTTCCAGCGGCCCTTGGTGATGCCGATGGTGAACATGATGAAGAAGCTGTAGAGCCCGGTCTTCTCGACAATCACGCCGTGCTCGGCCAGGAACTTGGTCACCACGCTCGCGGGAATGCCGGTCTCGGCAAAGTTGCCTTCGAGATCGAGGCCGGGCGTCACGATGGTCGACTTGATCGGGTCGAGCATGTTGAAGCCATCGGCCAGGTCGCCGAAGCCGTGCCAGTTGCGCGGCGACTTCTTGGTCTTGCGCTTGGCGTCCTTCTCGCCCTTCATGATCCAGTCGTCGGCGCGGCCGATGCCTTCGTCGACGAGCTTCTCGGGCCCCCAGACCTTGAACCACCATTCGTCCTTGCCGAACTCTTCCTCGACCTTGCGCATGGCGCGGCGGAAATCGAGCGCTTCGAGAATGCTCTCCTCCACCAGCGCGGTGCCGCCGGGCGGCTCCATCATGGCGGCGGCCACGTCGCAGCTCGCGATGATGGCGTACTGCGGGCTGGTCGACGAGTGCATCAGGTAGGCCTCGTTGAACAGGTCGCGGTCGAGCGCGCGGTTCTGCGAGTCCTGCACCAGCACGTGGCTGGCCTGGCTGATGCCCGCGAGCAGCTTGTGGGTCGACTGCGTGGCGAACACGAGCGAATCCTTCGGCCGCACGCGGCGCTTGCCCATGGCGTGGTAGGCACCGTAGAACGGGTGGAAGGCGGCATGCGGCAGCCAGGCTTCGTCGAAGTGCAAGGTGTCGACGTAGCCGTCGAGCATGTTCTTGATGATCTCCGTGTTGTAGATCACGCCGTCGTAGGTCGACTGGGTGAGCGTCATCACGCGCGGCTTGACCTTCTCGTGGTCCACGTCGGCGAGCAGCGGATTGGCCTTGATCTTGGCCTTGATGGCGCTCTGCTCGAACTCGCTCTTGGGAATCGGGCCGATGATGCCGAAATGGTTGCGGGTGGGCTTCATGAACACCGGAATCGCGCCGGTCATGATGATCGCGTGCAGGATCGACTTGTGGCAGTTGCGGTCGACCACCACCACGTCGTCCGGCGCCACCGTGTGGTGCCAGACCATCTTGTTGCTCGTGCTAGTGCCGTTGGTCACGAAGAAGCAATGGTCGGCGTTGAAGATGCGCGCCGCATTGCGCTCGCTGGCCGCCACCGGGCCGGTGTGGTCGAGCAGCTGGCCGAGTTCCTCCACCGCGTTGCAGACGTCGGCGCGCAGCATGTTCTCGCCGAAGAACTGGTGGAACATCCGGCCCACCGGGCTCTTGAGGAACGCCACGCCGCCGGAGTGGCCCGGGCAGTGCCAGGAGTACGAGCCGTCTTCCGCGTAGTCGATCAGCGCCCTGAAGAACGGCGGCTGCACGCCTTCGAGATAACTCTTGGCCTCGCGGATGATGTGGCGCGCCACGAACTCCGGCGTGTCCTCGAACATGTGGATGAAGCCGTGCAGTTCGCGCAGGATGTCGTTCGGAATGTGGCGCGCGGTCTTGGTTTCGCCGTAGATGTAGATCGGCACGTCCGCGTTCTTGCGCCGCACCTCGCCGATGAAGGTGCGCAGGTTCAGCACGGCCGGGTCGAGGTCGGGGCCGACCGTGAATTCCTCGTCGTCGATCGACAGGATGAAGGCGCTGGCGCGGCTTTGCTGCTGCGCGAACTGGCTCAGGTCGCCGTAGCTCGTGACGCCCAGCACCTCGAAGCCCTCGCTTTCGAAGGCCTGCGCGAGCGCGCGAATGCCGAGGCCCGAAGTGTTTTCGGAGCGGAAGTCCTCGTCGATGATGACGATGGGGAAGCGAAATTTCATGAGCAGGGCTCCGGACAGGCAATGAGGCGAGGCGCGAAGTGTACGGAATTCGGATGAAGGATCGAGTCAGGTTTTGACACAGAATGTCGTGCATTCACCAAAGAGGAGAAGTCATGGCGAATTCCACCATCTGGTGGCTGATAGCGGGGGCGGCCATCGTGCTGGAGTTGCTTTCCGGCACGGTGTACCTGCTGCTGCTGGCGACCGGCTTCGCGGCGGCAGCCATTGCAGCGCACCTGGGCGCCGGCACCGTCGCGCAACTGGTCGTGGCGGCTGTCGTGGGCGTGGGTGCGGTCCTGGTCTGGTATGCCGTTCAGCGGCGGCGCCCGGCCGCGCCGCCGACGGCGGCCAACCGCGATGTCAATCTGGACATCGGCGAGACCATTCACGTCGAGGCATGGAACCCCGACGGCACCGCCACCGTTCGCTACCGCGGCGCCCAGTGGACCGTGATTCCGCGCGCGGGCCAGGCCCCTGCCACCGGCGAGCATCGCGTGGTCGAGGTTGTCGGCAGCCGCCTCGTGGTCGACAAGACCTGATCAGAACAGAACAGAACAGAACAGAACCCTAGAGGAGAAACACCATGGAATTTTCGGTACCCATCATCATCCTGGTCATTGCGATCATCTTCATCAGCCAGTCGGTCAAGTTCGTGCCGCAGCAGAACGCATGGGTGCGCGAGCGCCTGGGCAAGTACCACGGCACCATGACGCCCGGGCCCAACTTCCTGATCCCGTTCATCGATCGGGTCGCCTACAAGCACAGCCTGAAGGAAATTCCGCTCGACGTGCCGAGCCAGATCTGCATCACGCGCGACAACACCCAGCTGCAGGTCGACGGCATCCTGTATTTCCAGGTGACCGACCCGATGCGCGCGAGCTACGGCTCGTCGAACTACATCGTGGCCGTGACGCAGCTGGCGCAAACCTCGCTTCGCAGCGTGATCGGCAAGCTCGAACTCGACAAGACCTTCGAGGAGCGCGACGTCATCAATGCGCAGGTGGTCGCGGCCATCGATGAAGCGGCACTCAACTGGGGCGTGAAGGTGCTGCGCTACGAGATCAAGGACCTGACGCCACCCAAGGAAATTTTGCTGGCCATGCAGGCGCAGATCACCGCCGAGCGCGGCAAGCGCGCCCTCATCGCCGCGTCCGAAGGCCGCCGCCAGGAGCAGATCAACATCGCCACCGGCGAGCGCGAGGCCTTCATCGCCCGCTCCGAAGGCGAAAAGCAGGCCCAGATCAACAACGCCCAGGGCGAGGCTGCCGCCATCACCGCCGTGGCCACCGCGACGGCCGATGCCATCGAGCGCGTGGCGGCCGCCATCCAGAAGCCTGGCGGCGAGCAGGCCGTGCAGCTCAAGGTGGCCGAGCGCGCCGTGGATGCCTACGGCAAGGTTGCGGCCGATTCCAAGACCACGCTGATCGTGCCGAGCAACATGACCGAAACGGCAGCCCTCATCGCTTCGGCCATGCGCATGGTTCAGGCCGGCAAGCCGCAAAATCCGGCCTGATCGACTGCTACAATCGAGGGCTCAGGAGCGGTGGATGAGCGGTTTAAGTCGCACGCCTGGAAAGCGTGTGAGGGTTAATAGCCCTCCGCGGGTTCGAATCCCGCCTGCTCCGCCAGAACCCTATATTCCATGCGGGTTCCGAGACCATTTCGATCTGTATTCACCATGACATCCACCATGGAATGAGGCGCTTGTTTAGGCCTCTAGATCGGTAGTGAAAACCTTAAACGGCCCTCTTGAGGGCCGTTTCTTTTTTGCCGCGCTAACGCGGCTCGCCGTCACCTCGTGATGTGTTGCTTCTACCGGGTGCGGAAGCCGAGCGTCCGGCCCGACTCGTCAGAAGACTTGACCCGACCGCCTGATGAAGTCGAGGAACGAGCGGCACGGCACGGCCACGCCGCCCATGTTGCAAACGGCCGGAATCTTGTAGCGGCGCCGGTCCGCCGGAAGTTGCGCCTGCACGCTCTCGTTGCTGAGCAGTTCGTGCCGAGTGCAGCGCGCCGTCGCGATGATGAGCAGGTCGTTCTCGCCAACGCCGTTCGGGTGGTAGTCGTCGCCGACGACGCCGATCAAGCCCTTGATGCGATTCGCCTCCAGCGTGACTGCATTGCTGACTGGTAGCACAAGGATGCCGGCCGCACGAAGCCACGCGCCGCAGTCAGGCGAGACGTGCGTCGTCTCTTCCAGCGCAACGAACGAAATCTTGATGCGCGCCGCATGAATCTCCGCAGCCAGAAAGGTCCAGAGCCTTGGAAAGATCGCGGTGGGATAGTTATCCCAGGCGTACACGGCAGAGGACGCGTCAAGCACCAGCAACGTGCCGCTCCAAGGTGTGCAGGTCCGAGAGCTTCAGCCCGTCCAAGTACGAACACGCCTTGGTCGCAGTGATCCGACGCGCGTTGAGCGCGTTCAAAACCGTCCCGACGAACATGTCACCGAAGATGTGCTTTGGCTCGCGGTGGCGATACGCCCTATTCCCGCCAGCCTCTTCCTCATCGTCTGCCATGCCGCGCACGTGGGCTCGGTAGGCCGTGTAGTCATCACGCGCGAGACGCCCGGCGTCCAAGAGGCGCCGAAGAATCACTTCGCCACTCACCCCCCATCGCTGCCGGTAAGGCGCGAGCCACCCGTCGAACTGCTCCACGGCGTCCGGGCGCTCATCGTCACGGACCTGCGCCAACCGCGCGTCAGGAACCAGAAGATTCCCAGCGAATGCGTTCGCGTCTCGCTCGTGCCCGTGGCGCGAATGCATGTCAGCGTCGTCATCGATCGAACTAGCCCGATGAAGCATCAGGTGCCCCAGTTCGTGCATGAGCGTGAAGGTCTGCTGAGTCTCCCATCGCGACTTCTTGACGAAGATCACGGGGCACACATCGCTGTACAGGCTGAAGCCCAAGATCGGACTGTCCTTCGCGATCTGCCAACGCCCAGCGTACCCATTGCTGCGGAAGACCAAGATGCCTTTGGCCTCGACGGCAGCCCTGAAAGCATCGAAGGTGTTCGCCCGTTCGAGGTTCAACCAAGCACGGACAGCAGCAGCCGCAGCAGCAGGTTGATCGGCCCTGACGTTGATCGGCCTGAAGATCGGGTAGTCGTCGGCATGAAGCTCTTCGCGTAGTGCAAGGTACAACTCGCGCTGACGCTCGGCACGCTCGATCAGCTTGCGAACAGCGTTCGATATTTCGGGCTTCTGATTGGTCAGCGTGCGGTACTGGACCGAGTGAACGCGGTTCTCATCAACCGGGCCTTGGTCAAGAAAGAAAAGAGCACCGCGACCAAAATAGTCCGCGAGCTTGCGCAACTGGGGGAAGGTCAGCCCTGTCCCGTCTTCCATCAATTTGGCGAACGCCTTTTCCGGCACGCCCGCCTCGGCCGGGAGATCGTCGAGCGAGACGCCGCGATCGGCCGCGCACCAGCGGATGCGGTCCCGATTGATCGACTCGATGCGGTCCATGGCGTTGTTCTGTTTTGACTTGGTGGCGACGGCGGCGGCTACGCGCCCGCGTTAGGCCTACTCGATAGTAACTGACTGTTGCTCAACCCTAGCCAGTAGCCTGCCGTGGGCCGCTCGCCACGGGCCTGAGCCACTCACTTGCAGCCTCAGCCGGCGTCATCGCGCGCAGTCGCGGATCGCGCCAGAGGTCGGCGGCGACCTCTTCCAGCGTCTCGGGGTCGACCGTGCGCCACTGACGCTGAAGCCGGTGCGCACAGGCATCGATCCAGAGTTCGGCAGGCATCTAGTCCATGCCTTCATCATAGGTGACAACTGTATATTTGTCCAGTATTTACTAGGGCGCACCTGAGACGCAATGGCGCCCCGCCAGCCCGCCTCGCGCAGGCTTTTTCGTGGACGTGTGTCAGGCGCCAGTCGTGTGGACGGCGCCGCTCGGGTGAGTTGCCACCACCGATCAGACTGGCACGGCTGGAACAACTGGCCCGGCCGGCATGCCCGGCAAATCGAACATGTGCAAGCCGCTGCTCTCGCGCTTCTTCCGGCGGGCCTCGATCAAGGTCCGCTTGTGCTTCATGGCGATCACCGGGTCCCAGTCACCTCTGGGCCGAGCTTGGATTTTTGCCACACCTCGTAGTTCGGCCGCCAGCTCTGCCGCGCTGATGCCCAGCCCGGCATATTGGTACTGACGCTCTTCGAAGTACTCCCAGTAGTCGGGGGCGTCCGCGAAATCGCCAGCAGCGCTGATCGCCCCGTCGGCGAGTTCAACCTGATAAGGCACGTCCAGAATTTTGAGCAGCAGGTCCGGCCGAACGACCTTCCACTCAACGTCGTGAGCTTTCACGTCGAACTTGGGACTTGCCACCGACGTGTGCAACATGCCGTGCTCATCTTCTTCGCCATCGTCGCCCGCCACCGAAGCGCAATCTGCCGCGAACTTCTCAAGCTGGGCGGCGACCTGAATCGCCAGCAGCACGAGGTCTTTCCGATCCTTTTTCCACAGCATCAGCCAATCCTTGCCCAAGGTCAGGCTTGAGCCGACTACCACGCCGATGAGACTTGCGATTCCACTGTCCATACGCCTGCATGAGTTCGTTGTTGAGCTGGCTCAGAGAGACGGTTCGAGCCAGACTGATTCCAATCGTATCTGGAATCAATTGGGTGACCGATGCGCGACTACATCGGCAACGACCCGGCCGGGTTCGTGATCAGCTTGAAGCTGCACCGCCGTCACCTGAGCGAAAGCCAGCGTGCCGCCGTTGCAGCGAACTGGCGAACCTGACCGAAGGCGGCGACAGGAAGTCCGATCACTCTGCAAATTTGCAGAGTGGTGCGATCAGTCAAGCCGACGCGGCCGGCATGTTGAACGTCAGCACGCGCAGTGTTGCCGCCGCTGCCAAGGTGCAGCAATCCGGCGTACCCGAACTCTCGGCCGCCCTCGATGCTGGCGAGGTCAGTGTGAGCGCTGCCGCTGTGGTCGCGGCGCTCCCGTTGAGCAGTTGCAGGCAGTCGCGGCGTCTGGCCTGCGAGCGGCGATATAGGTACGAACGTTAGCGTAGGTTAACAAGCGCCAAGCCGCCTCGCGCATGACGCATGCACGGGGCTTGCGCGCGCATCGCATTTAAGGCGCGATCGGCCAGGAAGCCGCAGCCAGCCTAGCGATTCGCGTTTTCGGAAAACGACCCCCAGCTGCGCGTCCTTCCGCAGCAACCATCGGTGCAGCAACTACTTCCGCAGCCCCAAATCATCATGGATCAAGTCGAAAAACCCATCGAACCCTTGCTGGACGACACGCAGGTTGCAGCCGTCCTCGGCATCAGTGTCGAGACGCTCGCCGCGTGGCGCCATACCGGCCGCGTGACGCTGCCATTCGTGCGTGTCGGCGGCCGGCTCGTACGTTACCGAAAGACCGATGTCGAGGCCCTGATTGCCGCTGGCGTGCAGCCCCGTCCCGAACCAGAAGAAGTCTGACATGCGCCGCACCATCGCCAACCTGATCGAGGCAACGCGCCTCAACTTCGGCGCCCACGCGGCTCCCAGCCTCGTCAGCGCCCTCAATTCCCCAGATCGGTGTCTCGCCAACCACTTCAGCCAAAAGCCCGCCAATACCCGCCTCAAGGAACTTCGCACCATGCTCTTCACGCCCAGCCCCCTCGCCCAAGACAACCTGAGCCCCGCTGAAATCGACAACATCTGTGTGGTGTTCACCGATGGCTCTGTCCAACGCGCAGCCGCCCGCCTGAATCTGACGCGCCAGCGCGTCGCCGAAGTTGCTGGCTACCGCAGCGCGATTGCCGAGGCCGTGGCGGCTGCTGGCGACGTGGGCGGCGTCACGCCTGAGCAGATCGTCGCGGTCCTTGCTGGCCTGATCGGCGCAGCCGACGAAGAGCTTGCTGCTGTGCGCGAGGACCACGCCGCACATGATGCATCCCGCAAGGGCCGCCGCGATCAACTGGCGCCGCTGACCTCCGCCGTCACCGCAATGCAAAACCGCCTTGCCGTCGAGCGCGACTCGCTGCTCCACCGCCTCGACGCCGCCGCGCGCCTCGTGAACGGCCCCGGCGACGCCATCCGCCAGCGCTACAGCATGCTGGTGGCGAGCGGCCTGAAGGCCGAAGAGATCAATGGCCTCGGCGCATATGACCCATCCGAGGATGCTCGCGACAAGCAAGCGGCCATGCGCATTCGCTTCGATGAAGTCACCGCGATGCTCGACAAGTGTCGCGCCTATTCCGATGACCCGCGCCGCAGCGTAGTGCACCTCGATGGCCTTGGCTTCGATGCCCTGATCGCGGCGACCTACCCTGAGCGTGCCGCAGAGGTTCCGGCGTGAACGCTGCGGAAGGCCGCCGCTTCGCCCGCGTTGTGCTCGGCGCTCCAGAGGCGGATGAGCCGCATCCCAGCGTAGTCGCCGAGACGCTGGCCGTTCGCCGCGATAAGCGCCTGCGTGGCCTCGCGAAGCGCGCGACATACCAACTGCGCTACCTGATTGACGTGGCCGCGTTTGAGCACTTCCTCTCTCGTGCTGCGCTGGTGGCCCTCGAAGGCGAGAACCCCGCCGCGTGGCTCGAAGCGCAAGCGCGGGACATCTGCCAGGAACAGGCGTTAACTCGTGATGAGCATGCCCGCGTGGCATTGCGCGTTACCGTCGCCACGGAGGCCCACCAATGACGACCCGCATCGCAAAGATGCCTGCCAAGAAAAGCCCGTCGCGGCCAACAAAAGCCTATGTCCCCGGTGGTTTCCTCGCGCGCGGCCGAACTGGCTTCGTCGCCATAACTTTGCGCCCGGACAAGAGCGGTCTTGACCTAACAAAACCTAACAAATCCGCTCCTTTCTCGCAGGAGCAAAGGAACGGCTTTTTGTTAAGTTTTGCTAAGGTGTTTTCGCGCTCAAAGCAGCATGCGCTCGGCTGCGGCCAGGGGGCGCCGCAATGAAAGCACCTCGTGTCGGAAACGCGGTCTCGGCCCTGAACGCCCAGCGCCTGCGCGAACTCGAATCGCGGCGACAGGCTACGACGATCCTTCAGCCCGGCGAGGTCGCGGGCAAATTGTCCCCCGCGCGCATGCTGACCACCTCTCTCGGTGGGCAGGTACGCCCGATCACGCCGGCCGACCTCGCTGCCTTCCGCAAGAGCGTCGCGCAGTTGGGCGACAAGGCGCGCCAAGGGCTGACTGCGCGAGAGGCGTTGGCGCTTTCGCGAACCGTGGACGTTGAGCGAGCGAAAGCAGAGATTCGATACAGCCTCCCGTCGCGGCTCCAGGCCGGCAAGGTGCACTTCGTGACGAACAGCGGGCCACAGTCGAAGGTCAGCCGACATCACGTCAACGTCGAGTTCACCCAATACGCGGCAGCGCTGGCTCGGCCGGGCACGCCGGCCCAGTCCGCTCAGTGGCTGTGCAAGGAATCACCCTTGCGCTTCGAGTGCGATTGCGAGCATTTCCGCTACTTTCTACGCTTCGTCGCCACCGCTGGTGGCTGGGTTGCTGGCCGCGCCGAGCACGGCATGCCGAAGCTCACGAACCCAACGCTCGACGGCGCCTGTTGCAAGCACCTTGCGCGCGTTCTGACGGACACGCAGTTCAGCGTCGGTTTGCGTCGGCGCATCGCGCAGATGGTGGAGGCCGACCGCGCGCGCATTGATCGCCCCGGCAAGCTCAAGTCTAAGATTTTCGTGGTGCCACAGGCTGAGGCCGAACGAATGCTGCCGAAGAACGCGCGCCGCATCGTGGTGCCTGTTGTCGGCCGTGGTGCATCGCTGCCGAAGCCCGCCACAAAGGCAGATGTCGCCCACGCCATGAAGGCTCTGCAAGGCCGCGAGGGCATCGATAACGCCGTGATTCTGCGGGCGCTCCAAAACCTCATGAACCAACCCCAAAGGGCGACCCAATGAACGACGACACCCAACCGACCACCGACGCCCGCGCGCTCGATGCTGAGCTTTTCGACCGCCTCGCGCTCAACGCCGACGGCCAGCCGTTTGACGACAACGATCCTGAAACGTGGGAGGCGGCCGACGAGGCCGAGCCGGAGGTCGTGCACCTTGGTGCGGCGCGATTCAAGATCATCGATGCTGATGCGTTCGACCTGGCTGTCGCTGCCGGCGCAATTGAGGAAGGCTCGCCGCCGACCCTGTGTATGCGCGTCGCGCTCGACCCAGGCGCGCAGGCGCCCATGCCGGCCATCGGTCAGTTCCTCGTCGTCGCAACCGATGAGCCGAACGTGAGCATCCTGCTGCGCGTCTGGCTTACGTATGACGACCTGCACGACCCGGCTGCACCGGACCTCGGACCACATGCGATGCGGAACGAAGCGCTCGACGTGCTCGAAAAAGATCAGGCGCTGCTCGTGCAAGTCTTCGACGAAGGCGACGAGGTGACTGCATGAAGTCGTTCCACAGCCATGCCCTTCGTGCGCGAGGGGCCGCGCAGCAAGCGGCCCGTGATGCTGAAGCCCGAGCGATCCGGTCAGCCACTGCGAACGAAAGGACCGTCGCTCCCCAGCCTCTTGCGGAAGTGCGACCGCCACGCTCTGCGCTGAAGCGCGCCTCTCCGATTCCGCCTGCTCCTGAGGTCCAACAAGGACCGGATCAATTCCTGCGCAGCATCGCGCGCCGACTGCAAACCTGAACGGACAAAAGACACCATGGCAAAGAACGCAAACGGCACCATGCCCCCGCTCACCAGCGACTGGGGCGGGCTGTCGCCTCACCTGATCGCGTCGATCTTTGCGGTCAAGAAAACCCCCTCTGAAGACCGGCGAGCGATCCCCTCTGGCAGCGTGACATGTCGCAGCCGGAGGTACTCACGCCGCTCACCGACGGCAACATTGAGGCCGTCATGAACTGGCAGTCGCCATTCGAGAACGTCGGCCCCGATCAGAAGTTTTCTTCGTTCTCTGCGCTCTTGCAAGTCGGCGGATTTTCAACGCTGATCGCTCAGTTGAAGCGTCTGTTCCCGCAGGCGAATCTCGACGCCGTGTCTGATGCCGCGACAACCCTCGAAGGACGCAGCAACATGACGAAGTTGAACAGCACGCAGGTGTTCAATGGCGCGGCACCTGTGAAAATTCCGGTGACTGCACATTTCCGAGCGTTCCGAGATGCTCACGCGGAAGTTCGAGCACCGATGGACCAACTGATGCAGTGGTCCCTGCCGCAGAAGATTGCCGAAACGATCATCAGCGCCGGCAAGCTGTTCCCTTCCGAGACACCACAAATCGTCGGAATGAAGTACGCGGACATGCTGTTCATGCCGCTGGTGATCGAGCAGATTTCCCACCCGTTGACGGGGCCGCGCGACGCACAGGGCCGGCTCGCGCACGTTTCGCTGACGATGCAACTCGCCACGCTGACCGCCCTCGACCGCAACGACTGGCGTGCCACGCGCAATCTCGCCGATGTCATCTGACCCAGCTACAACACCCTCTGAGTAAACGACATGGCATCCAGCAGCTTCAAGCATGACGATCAAGGCTTCTTGGTCGGCGAACTCATCGAGACCAATCGCGACCTGATGCGCTTGCAGCAACAGGGCGTAGCCGTGTGGAAGACGATCCGCACCGATGTGAAAGCCATTGCCCGCGCGGTCGGCGCTCAGGTGGCGACAACTAACCGCGTGAGCCGGCCCGGCGCCAGCCCGCGCCCCTCAATCTCCCCGGTGACGCGCACGCCTGCCGTGGTGGCGGTCGGCCGCTCCGGCGCCGCACAACGCAGCAACACCTCGGTCGGCCGCGCTCGCCTCGCGATGCCGACCGTGACGACTCAGCTGCGCGGCTCGAACGGCCGCTTCAGCGCGGGTCAGCGAGCGGGCAGCAACGCCGCCACCTTCGGCAGCGCGAGCACCATGCGAAAGCTGTCCGAGGGTGTCAGCCGGCTGTCGGCGCGGTTGCCCGACACTGACCGGGTTGATCCGACGCTCGACGCTGCGAAGGAAGTCAAGGCCGTTGTCTCGCCGCTGGGCCGTGGCCTGTTCGGCATGTTCGGTCGCGGCGCCGAGCGTCGAAAAGAGCGTTGGTACGCGCGCATTCTGAAGGCGCTGAAGCCCACAGGCGCGAAAGCTCAGGCGGGAGGCGGCGCCAGTTTCTTCGGCGTCGGTGGCAGCGGCGCCGGTGGCGCGCTGAGTAACATCCTCGGCACTGCCGGTGGCAGCATGGCTGGCGGCCTGCTCGATCGTTTGCTCGGCAAGGGCGGCAAGTTGCTGCGCCGCATCCCCCTGCTCGGCGCTTTGCTCGCGGGCGGCGGTGCCCTCGCGGGCCTCTTTGGCGACGACGATCCGTCGAAGTCGGCCGACGAGAACCGCACCGGCCGCTTCCGGGGCGTCGGTGAAGCAGGCGGCATGCTTGCGGGCGGCCTCGCGGGCATGAAGGCTGGCGCGTTGATCGGCGCATTCGTCGGTCCAATCGGCGCGGCCGTCGGCGGCTTCCTCGGCGGGGTGGGCGGCGCGCTGCTCGGCGAGAAGTTCGGGGCGAAGGTCGGCGAGTGGACGAAGACGCTCGTGGACTCCGACATTCCCGGGAAGGTGGTTGCCGCGTGGAACGTCACGACGGCCGCCATGGGTGCCGCGTGGGGCTCATTTGCGCAAGATGCAAAGACCTTGTGGGCCGGCATCACCGACAAGGCCTCCGCTTGGTGGGATGACACCAGCAAGGCGGCGAAGACCATCGCCGGGCAGGTGGCGACGCTGGCCGACGGCATGAACGACTGGTTCAAGGCCAAGACGGGCATCGATGTGAAGGGGATTGCTAACACGGCGGCCACCGACGTGAAGGAGGCGGCTGGCGACGCGTGGAATAAGACCAAGCAGGTCGCCCGCGCTGGCTGGTCAGCCGCCAAGGGCTACGGATCGGATGCGCTCGATGCGGCGAAGACCGGCGCCGCTGCGCTGGTTCCGAACACCATGAAGCGGGCTTACGACGCGGGCGCGGCGGCCGTGGACAAGATGGGCGCGGCGGTGAGCGGCAGCGGACTCGGCGGCGTGATCGCCAAGCACGAGGGCGGGTACGGCTCGTTCAATCGCGGCGCGGCCGGCGACTCGCGCGGCGCCACCATGGACTTTTCGAACATGACGGTCGATCAGATCATGGCCGCGCAGGCGCTCGAAAAGGGCGACAAGAACCGCCTGTTCGCGGTCGGAAAGTATCAGGTCATCCCCTCGACCATGAAGGAGGCGGCAAAGTCGATGGGCTTGAAGGGCGACGAGAAGTTCACGCCCGAATTGCAGGAGCGCATCTTCAATGAGCACCTGACGGACAAGAAGCGCCCGGAAATCTCCGGCTACATCCGAGGCGAACACGATGACCTCGGGGCAGCGCAGCGCGCCGGCTCGCGCGAGTGGGCATCCATTGCCGACCCGAAGACCGGAAAGAGCTTCTACGCCGGTAGCGGCAACAACCGGGCTGGCCTATCGGCGGATGCCTTCGGCGGGTCGCTCAACGATGCACGGGACCGGTACAAGGCGCTCATCGCGCAGGGCGTGGATCAGAAGGTGGCATATGCGACGGCACTGGGTGGAGGTTCGGCGGTCGCGGCAGGTGTTTCGACCCCGACTCTTCCGGCCGCGCCGTTCCTGAGCGTGCCGTCGGCCGCGCCTTCGAAGATTCCGGCAGCGCCTGAGCTTCGCGATCCGCCAGCCCCCTTGAACAGCGTCGGGCCGGGCCGGAGCGTGGCACAGATCACCCTACCCGAGACAACAGGTCAGAACGTACGGGATCGGGGCATCGCGCACATCGTGACCGGGGGGCTCGGCGCGGCAGGCCAGTGAGTCCCGGTGCCGCTACTAGCCGAGCAGCGGCGCCATGTCGCGCGCCACGAGGCGTTGAGCTTCGCGATCAGATGCCACCGATGCACTTGGATGTGATCTTGGCGAAGGTCGAGGCTTGGCCGCTCACCAAACGCCCTTGGACGCTTCCTGTTTGAATGCCATAGCCAGCGACCACGCTACCAACGACGATGTTGTCGCCTCCGAAGACCTTTGAACCAGTCGCGTTCACAATCGAGTTGCTGCCGGTGATCGGGTTGTAAATCACCAGGGTTTCGCCATCCATCTGCGTTATCTTGCCGCCGAATGCTCCGATATCCGAAGACCGTCGCAGGCTGATAGCTGATGCGTCGAGCGTTGATTTGTCGTACCCATTGGCGACACCCCATTCGCGGCAATTCTGGGGGTTCACGGTCTTCGTGCGCAGACTGCCTTCCCGAGCTTCTGTGACTCGCTTTTCGCAGGCGTCAGCAGCACCCAGGTCGCGCTGACTACGCCACCCCTCTTTGGCCGGCTCCAGTTTGCATTCACCGATGGCGTTCGCGTCCCCGGATGCCGCGCGAGCGACGATGGCGTCTACAGCCTTGTTGTCGGCGGCCTTCTTCGCCGCCACGCTCCGCTCAAGGGCTTCGGTGTTCTGGGCGAGACGCGCATCGCGAAGGGGCTTGACGGCAAGGAAGCACTGATTCGAGTTGAGGTAGAACGGATCGGCAAATCTCGTAGTCGCTTCACGGCAGGCCATCATCTCCGTGAAGTTGATATCGCCCTGTTTTTCGAGGTAGATCTGCTTCGCGATCTCGATGTACTCAGCTTGCTGCTGAGGGGGCACAGTGCCTCCAACATTGATCGGACGCCTTTGCGGTGTCTGCTGCGCGACTGAGGCGGCCGGCCCTTCCTGGGGCGCGCCGGCAGCTTCGTTGACAACGGCGCCAATAAACGCGCCAAGCAATCCCGCCTTCAGGTCGCGCGACGGGTCTGCAAGGGCGGGAGCTGATGACGCGGTGGCAGCGATCATTGCGATGGCGCAGAAAAATTTCATGGTGCTTCTCATCAAAGATGGGATGGGGCCGCGTTTGAAGTCCGCGACTATCGCCAGCGCGTCGTAAGAAAAGCGCCAGTGCGGCGCACTGTATCAAATGTCACGATTAGTGTGTTCACGAATAAGTCACACCCCTGCACCCTCGCAGGCAAGTGAAACCTCTTCGCATCAGATTCGGCAACCGTGTTCGTGACCTCCGTCGCGCGACGGGACTCTCGCAGGAAGAGTTCGCAGAGAAGTGCGGTTTCGCCAGAACCTACATGAGTCGAATCGAGACGGGCGGGGCCAATCCATCGTTGGATGCAATCCAAACGCTGGCGACAGCCCTCAAGACCCCGCTGGGCGATCTGTTCAAAGGCCTATAGGCCGCGCCTCGCCGAGCGCGGCGTCATCACACTCCCTCAGTTTGAGGATGTACCCAGCCCCGGCCCGTTGGCGCTGAAGCAATTCTCGGCAAGCGCGACACTGCACGTAGTGGTCGCGCAGCTTTCGCCGGAGTTCTCCACGCCATCGCTCTGCTACCCTTCGGCCGAACTGCCAGACTGGAGCGTGCAATGGATAGACGGGCCGAATTGATCGACGCAATTATTGTTGAGATTGGTCGCATCTTTGGTGAGAACGGCTTCGACGGAGACGCCTCACAGTACGAATGGCTGCTCGCAAACTATGGCATCACCGAAGAGGCGGATGTGCAATGGCAGCATGTCTGCGAGTACGAGCGCGCTGAGATTCCAGAGGACGACTATGAGGAAGCCGAACTGGAAGAGCTTTACACATGGCTTGAGGCCGATTCGACCGTGCTGGCATTCCTCGATCACATGCTGACGCAGTACCGCGCGCTGTCCACTGTCTACCCCCGCTAGCGTCGAGCACCTCAGCCGCGCGGGGGCGGATTTGAGATCGGACCCTTTGCCGGCGTTCTCAGGTTTCGCCGTCTTCGAGTGGCAACGGATCGGCATCGCCGATCTCAGCCAGCGCGCGGCGCAGATCGCCGTCAAGGCTGTCGTGCAGCGCGACCCGCTTTCGGGCGTCATCGAGTGCGGTTTCGAACTCCTGCATGAGGCGCACGACGGTCGCGCTGCCGCGTTGGTTCTGGAAGGCGCCGCTGTTGGCGCGCACGAACGCAGCGAGCGCCTCCAATAGACCCTCGCCCGCCGCGAGCAAGCCGCGCACGTTGCCGACGTTCGGGCCGACGATCCGGGCATGGCGCGCGACCTGATCGACCGTGGCCTCCGCCACGCGATGAAGCATGCCGCGCACGCCGCGCAGGGTCGCGTGCCTCAAGGCGAGCGCCGGATCACGCTCGGGCTCGTTGCTTTCGCCGACCAAGTAGTCGAGCGATACGCTGTATAGGTTCGCCGCTTTGATGATTTCAAAGATTGGCGGAAGGCGGCGTGAGTACTCCCATTGATTGAGTTGGGCCGGCGTGCTGTAGCCAAGTAGGCCCGCCGCCTCTGCTTGGCCGAGGCCGGATAGCTCGCGGGCCTTCAGCAGACGAGGACCAACTACTCGCCGCAATTTGACGTTTGCATCGCCACGAAAGATGGCGCGCGTGGTGCCCACATTGTCCGAGGGTGCGGCCTCGCCGCCCTCGGGTTCGTAGGTCACGCTGTCGTTTGCCGAGTCCGCCGCGCTGGCGGAAACCGATACCAGTCCGGCGAACAAATTTCCCATCGCCGGAATCTCGGCTTCCGGGCTTGCGGTAGAGGCGGCGTTCAAGCTGCACCGCCTTTCAGGACGACGAACATCGGGGTTTGCGGCTGGTGCTGGTTCTGCTCGAACTCGCGCGGAGTCTGATGCCATTTGCAAAAGCGGTCGGCCGGGTTGGCTGCACCGCTCTCCGCGCAGCCGTGCGGGCGTTTTACGCAAGAGTCGCACGTCCGACCACGATGAACCAGGGTCACGACGACAACGTGGTCTATGCCCTCATAGCGAAGGATGTCATGCACCACTCGGTGCGTCATTGTCTCGGATGCGAGATTCATTGAGTTGAGCATTACTGTGTCCCTCCGACCAGCGTCAGCACGGGCCGGTCGGCCCGATGGATGCCGGCTTCGAACTCGGTTGCTGTCTGGTGGTCGTCGCACCACTGATTGGCTGTCCCCCCGTCGTCTGCGGCTGGGTACAAATTCATGCATCTGCCGTACTCATCGACGCCGCCGTTCTCCAGCCATTCGCGGTCTTTGAGGCCGTCGGCAGAGCAATTCGAGCAGTTTCGCGAGACGTGAACGCGGACCTCGCCACCGTCGTGCGTGCCCGTGTTGTCGGTCCATGTGACGCGCGCGATGTGGTACATCTTCTTTTGCGGTGGGGGCGGGTTCAAGTTCTGGCGGCGTTCGTTAGCAACCATGGCCTCGGCGGCCCGCAACAGCTTTTGCGCCGGCGAGAGTTCTGTCGGAGGGGTCTGTTTTTCGGTCATGACGGGTTCCGGTTGAATGGCGATTGAGGTGGTTGGGTGCGGTAGTGGGTCATTCGAAGCTGCCGCTTGAGGTGCTTTTGCCAGCGCGTGCGGGCGGCGACCCGATCCAGTCTTCGAAGCGGGTCTGCTCGCCGATGTAGCTGAGATTCACGTCGCCAGTTCGGCCCTGTCGCGCCTTGCCAATGCGCAGCTTTGCGTAGTGCTTCCACTCATCGCCGAGGTCGGGCTTCGCCTGAATCGGGCGATAGATCAGCAAGATCACGTCTGCGTCCTGCTCGATCGCGCCGCTGTCGCGGAGGTCGCTCGGCATCGGCGTCTGATCCGCGCGCTTCTCAACATCGCGATTCAGTTGGGCCAGGAGGATCACGGCGATGTCGAGTTCCTTGGCGAGCGTCTTCAAGCCGCGGCTGACTTCTTCGAGTTGATAGGCGCGGTTCTGCTTCGGGTCCAGCCCGACCATCAAGCCGAGGTAGTCAACGATCAGCACACTCAAGCCGCGCTGGCGCTTGATGGCGCGGGCCTTGGCGCGAACCTGATTGATGTTTAAGCCGCCCTGATCGGACACGTAGAACTGCAAATGCTTGGCGCGCTCCGTTCCGTCAATGACGCGATCCCATTCGAGCCCGGCGCCCTTGCTCGGGCGGAGTACGCTCGAAAGGCTGACGCGGCCGAGCATGGCCGTCTGACGGTCCCGAATGTCCGAATGCGACATTTCCATCGAAAGCATCGCCACTGGACGTTGCTCGGCCATGTGCAAGCCGATCGTCAGGCCGAGGCTGGTCTTGCCCATGCCAGGACGAGCCCCGACTACTACCAGCGAGCCGGGCGGCAGGCCGCCGTTGAGACTTTCGTCGAGATCGCGCAGGCCGGTGGGCATAGATGTGCTCGAACCGGCCGCCCGGTCTTCGAGCACCTGCGTGTGCTGAAGCATGCCCTCGTAGGCGCCGATCCATTCGTCGCGTGGTGCGTCTGGAGTCAGCTTCGCAAGGGCGGCTTGAGCAGTATCGATGCGCTCGTCGATCGGCGTGTCATGCTGCTGCGCGATATCGGCGACCTCGCCGCTGGCGGCCAGCAGTTCGCGCGAGCGGTGGCGGTCGATCAGGATGCCCGCGTAGCGGTGCAGACTGGCATTGCCGGGCAGGTACGAGGCGAGCGCATGGATCTCGGCCATGCTGGCGCACTCGCCCAGCGCGGCTGAAACCGTGACCACATCGGCCGGCTGGCCGCCGCCGATCTGACGGGCGAGTTCCGCAAACACTACTCGGTGCAGGGCGAGGGTGAAGTGCTCGGGGCGCAGCAGGTCGCCGACGCGATCCCATGCGCGATTGTCGAGCAGCAGGCCACCAAGGATGGCTTGCTCGGTTTCGAGGGCGGAGTAGTCGGCGCGCGCGTTCACGATGCGCCTCCGGTCTTCTCGATGACGTGCTTCTTGCCCTTGTCGGTGAGCAGAAAGTCGAAGTCGCAGCGCCAGCCTTCATGCCCCGGCGCCTTCGCGCCGCGGCCCATGATGAAGTCATTTTCACGAGCGCGTTCGAAGTACGCCTTGATCCACGCCAGGGCTTGCTCGGCCGTTTCGGCGCGGCGAGTTCCGTCTGTCTTGGTCGAGGTCAACACCCAGCGCCAGAGTTTGCCAGTGGCCTTGCGGCGGCCGTCGTTCATGAGCTTCACACCGGGGAGTTCGGGAAGCGCCGCGTGATACGCGTCGACAACATCTTGAGTTCGACATGCCGGCAGGTCGGTCTTGCCGACAGAGCCGGTAGGCTCTTTCTTCTGCTCCTGCTCCTGCTCCTGCTCCTGCTCCTGATTCGGCATAGGCTGGCGGAAGGCATCGGGCAAGGCTTCGACAAAGCCTTCCGTCAAGCCTTCGACAAAGGCTTTGCAGCGAGCAACCACGCGGGTTTTCAAGGCGCACTCGGGTAGCAGGTCGAGCGCCGAGCCCCACGACTTGACCACGTTGGGGCTCTCGGGTCGGTTGTAGACGAGGAAGTTCGGCAGCGCGATCAGGTGGGCCTTCTGGTCATGCTCCGCCATACCCTTCTGCAAGACTTGCTGGAAGGCTTCCCGGAAGGCTTCGACGGACCATCCGAGTTCCTCGGCCAGACCGGCGACCGTCGAGCGCATACCGCCCAGCATGGTCATGGACGGGTGCGTTAGCAGGCAGAAGAACAGCAGCTTGGCGCTGTCGTCGAGCGAACGGAATTTCTCGTCATTCCAAATGCGCTGGTCGATCTTTCGGTAGCGGCTCAAGGCACTCCCCCGATCACGTCGAGCAAGACCTCAAGCTGCGTGACGGTTTTGAACTCGCGCACGCGGCCGTGCAGTTGGACGATGTAGCGCTTGCTGCCGTCGAGGCCGGTTTCAATGGTGAGTTCGAGGCCAGCCAGCGCGAAGCGCGCCTTCAGCGTATCGAGGGCCTTGTCGGTCACGGCGTGGGTGGTCGGGCTCATTTCTTCTGGCCCTTCGTCGGCGGAACGGGATCGTTCGCAGCCTCGCGGTCGAAGTCGAGGTCGAGCTGGGGAGGGGCGCCGATCAGCGTGTAGAGGGCGACGCCATGGTGCAGGTGGCCGTCCGAGTCGACCGACGCCACCAATGTGGTCTCGATCTCGTAACCCAGGCGCAGGCGCAGTTCGCGAACCCGCCCGGCCGGGTGGTGAACGCCGAGGGCACGGAGGCCGTGCGTCGTCGTCGGACCAGACCCGAGGGCGCGGATTGCGATCGCGTGCTGCTCCGCCGTCGAACTCGGGGATGTCGTCTTGAGAAACTGCGAGTCGTTCGCCGGGAGGCTGCGGCGATCATCGGAGCTGGTTTTCGACACGCAGCCGGTCTTCGTGATCGGCTTCTTCAGAGTCGGCTTCTTTGCGGAGGCCGGCCCTTTCTTTTTGTGGCTACCGGCATCACGCCCTAGGTTGCCGACGACAACCGTCTTCTTCGGCGGCTTGCGCTTGGGGTTCTTCATGGCGATCCCCCCTTACTTCCCAGCCTGAGCGTCGCGCCACGCAGCCAGTTCGTCGAGGTTGAAAGTCACCGTGCGCGGCGACAGGTGGATGCCCTTGGGGAAGTCCGCGCGGTTGCGGCTCCAACGCCAGAAGGTCGAGAGGCCGATGCCGAGAAAGTCCGCGCCATCGCGCGGGCGCACCGAGCGCGAGGGCTGGTGCAGATGGTGTTGATTGCTCACGTTCACTCCTGTTGCCCCGCTTGTGGTCAAGCAGCGGCTTGGGAGTGACTGTCGATTTTTGCGTCATGTGGCGCGAGGCAGGAAGGCGGCCGAACTTCCTGCCTTGACCTACTTGCTAACTCATGCTACTAGGCCTTCCTCGGATGGTCGCTTGCAATTGCGCGAGTGCTTCGTCCTTCTCCAGACAGGCTAGCTCAACCAAGCCAGTGTCATCGACTTCAGCCTGCGGGCCACTGACGCCCAACAAGGCATTCGACCTCCGCGCCTGCTCGCGCGCAGCCTTGGAGTCGCCGTGCAACCATTTCTCAGATTGAACGGCCCTTTTGATGGTGCTGACATCAACGTCATAAAGCAGCGCCAATTCGAGTTCTGCTTCGCTCTCGGTCATCTCGGAAGAGCCGACGCCGTCGAGAAGCTCATAGAACTCGGTCGTGACCATCGCAGCGTCATGTCCCTTGATTCCTTGCGGGCGCCCCTCCTTCTTTCGTGCCGTCAGATTTCCGGCGATGACGGCCTTCGCAACGATTGCGTTCGCCAGGGCCTGAAACCCAGGGTCGATGGGTACCCCGGAAAGCACGGCCTCCGACAAAACAACGAGCACATTTCGCTCCGAGACTGGAAGCCCGCGCCTCCGTTCATCAAGAGCGATCGTTTGCATCATTGTTGCGTGCTGGGCCGGGCTGATGGTGGCTGTGCTCATGAATCTCTCCGTGGCCGGCTGGCCTTCTTGATTGCCAAAGCGGCGGCCGGACCGGTCAGCACCGCCGCGGCTGCGTCCTCCGCCGCAGCGGCGAATGCATCGGCCGCCTGCGCGAACAACTGCATCATTTCGGAATCGGCCTTGTAGCGCTCGTGGATCGGCTCCAGTCGTTCCCATACGCGATCGTCGAGGAAATTCACGCCATCGCCGGCAACAGCCCTTAGATACGCCTTGTCGGCCGTCCGAAGGGTGCAGTCAAGCATTGCAATGTGCATCCCTGCCGCCCGGTCAATCAGTCCGCGCATGGTGGCGTCCCCAAGGTGCTGCGCCTTCATGACGGCCAGACGTGCGGCGACACCCGGATTGGCCAGATCAACCCGCCCTGCAATGACTTCCAGGGCATAACGGGCGTCGTCGCTGCGGCTCATGACTTCTTGGCTTTACTGATCCATGTTTCCGCCAGCGCTTGGGCTTCGGCCTCTCTAGGCGAGAAGGTGATACCCCACACCTTGTTCAAGTCCGCGCCTGCAACATCAGCAGTGCTGTCCGCCTCCAGCCCGGTCATTCGAGCCAGTACGTTGACTTTGGAAAGAGCAGCACACGCAAGGCCCTGCGGGTTGGCGCGGATGATTTCGACAATCTGCATTGCCCAGTCTGCGATGCTATCGAATGCCTCGCGCGCATTTTCGCTAGTGAAGTCAGGACGGAAATCGCCGCGCAGGACGACGGGAGAAGAACCTTCGATGCTCATGTGTGCTCCGTTTAGAGGTCGTAAGCGCGTGGCCGGCCCATCCGCTCACGTCACTCGCATTGGTTATGGAAATGCCCCTGTTTGCGCGAGGCGCCGCGCGAATCTTTTGATCTATGCGGCCTTCTTCGTCGTCGGCAGATCGACAACCTTCTTGCTCTTGTCGCTCTTGACGACCGGCGTCTCGCAGAACTTGGCCCAAGCGGCCATCATGTGCGCCCGACGGTCGAACATGTCTGAGCGTTGATACGCAGCCTCGACCTTGCTCTCCAGCACGTGCGCAAGCGCCTTCTCAGCCAGTTCGCGCGGGTAGTTCGTGCGTTCTGCAACCCAGTCCCGGAAGGTGCTGCGGAACCCGTGCGGCACAGCGTCGATACCCATGCGTCGCATGACGGCCGTGAGGGTCATGTCGCTGAGTTGGCCGCCGCGCGGAGCGGGAAACACCAGATCAGTTCCCTCGACTTTCGGAAGGTTTTTGAGCAGCTTCACGGCGTGCTGAGAAAGCGGAACCCGGTGTTCCTTGTGCGCCTTCATCCGCTCGGCCGGCACGGTCCAGACACCTTCGTCCAGATCGATTTCAGCCCAAAGGGCGCCACGCACCTCGCCCGATCGCGCAGCGGTAAGGATCGCGAACTCCAAGGCACGAGCGCCCATGCCATTGACCTGACGAAGCGCCGATATAAATCCTGCGGCTGCATCCACATTGAGCGCGGCGTGATGCACGACCTTCGAAATCTTGCCCGGCTTCGGCAACAGAGCGTCGAGGTGCCCTTTCCAGCGCGCCGGGTTATCGCCTTCACGGTAGCCACGTACGCGCGCCCAGTCGAGCACGGTCTCGATGCGCCCACGCACCCGCGTGGCCGTCTCGGTCTTGATCTTCCAGATCGGTTCCAGTACAGACAAAACATGGCGCTGTTCGACATCGGCCACCAGCATCTTGCCGATGAAGGGGCTCGCGTACGTTTCGAGCGTCGCCTTCCACTGCGCCCGATGCTTGACGTTGCGCCATTCGTCACTCTTCGCGTCGATGTACCGGCGGACCGCCTCGTCGAAGGTCAGCGCCTTGGCCTGTTCGTCGCGCAGAGCATTTTTGGCCTTCTGGCGCGCGAGTATTGGGTCAACGCCCTGCTCTACCTGTAGACGGGCCTCCCGCGCCCTCTCGCGCGCCCCGGCCAGCGTTACACCCGGGAAGCCACCAAGCCCCATCGCGCGGCGCTTGCTGCCGATCATCGTTCTCAGCACCCAGGTCGTGGCGCCGGTCGGCGTCACTTGCAGGTAGAGCCCCGGCACTCCGCCGACGGCATGCAGCCCCGGTCGCGACCTAAGCCGTCCGACCTCTAGTGCGCTCAACTCTTTTGCTTTGACGGCCATGTTTCTTCTTTATTTACCAACCTATCCACCATTGTGGGCGAGATTGTTAGAGTAAACAAGAGCACACGCGGGTCTATTTTTTGGATTTCTCCCTATGAAGGAAGAGATATGAGAACACACGCGAACACATCTGGAGTTCGACGGAGGCGGACGCCTGCTCCGCCAGAGAAGCAATAAGGTTCATGCGGGTTTCCAGCCCGTCAGCATGTTGGCCCCACATCAAGCCCATCAACGCAGAAATGCTTGATGGGTTTTTTGTTGGGAGTTGCAAAAACACCTGCATGGAGTTCGGGTCTGCGGGCCGGTTTTTGTCATCTGTTCCGTATGGCAGTGCGTTGCCTTGCAACAACTGGGGAATCGCATCCCGCCCGCTTCAACTGGCGGTACGATCCAAAGGTTTTACTTTCATGCCCGCAAAGGAGGAGCCTCGATGGCTGGACAGCCCCAAACCGTGCCGCCTGGCAAGACGTCGCTCGACAAGACGCTCGAGAAGAGCGAAGAAGTGGCCGCCGATGTGCAGCGGGCCTCGGACAATCTCGCCGTCGTGAACACGGTGCTCGAACAGGAGCTCCCGGACGACGTGCAGGTTGGCGAAGTGGCGCAAGCCATCGAGCAGACGGGCCAGCTCGAAGAGAAGCTCGCCAGATCGGCCGAAAAGCTGGCCGAGGTCAACGCGGCATTGAGCGAGGAAATCGAGAGGCGCCGCGAAGTGACGGCCGAGCGCGATGAAAGCCAGGCGCTGGCGGAAGAACTCAAGGCAAGGGCCCGCTCCGACAACAAGCATTGAGCGCGGCGTCGCGCCAGAACGCGTTGTCCGTATCCCTTCTCCTACGCTGCGGCCGCGTCCGGCACGCTACGCTATTCGTTCTCAGAACGAAACCACGGCATGGCCCTCATCACGTTCCTCGTCGAGGACAACAAGACCATCAGGGACAACCTGGTCCCGGCCCTTGAAGATCTGGTCAATGGCCAGGTCGTCGGCTTTGCCGAAACCGAAACGGATGCGCTCGCCTGGCTCGCCAGTCATCCCCGTGATTGGCAGTTGCTCATCGTCGATCTGTTCCTGAAGGAAGGCTCCGGCCTGGGCGTGCTCTCGGGCTGCAAGGCTCGGGGCCCCGGCCAGCGTGTCGTGGTGCTGAGCAACTACGTCACGGCCGACATCCGCGCACGCTGCGAAGCGCTGGGCGCCGATGCGGTATTCGACAAGTCGCGGGATCTCGACGCCTTCATCGAATACTGCAACACCGACCGGCCCTCGGGGCTCGCAACCCTGGCCTGAGAGCAGCGGCCGGCAGGCACAAAAAAAAAGGGCCCGAAGGCCCTTTTCTCTTTGCGCGCCTGGAGCGGCGCGCAACCGTCCGCCGATCAGCGCACCACGGCGATCTGCGTACGCACGCCACCCTTGTAGGTGAAGAGCGTCAGCGCGCCGTTCTTGATATCGCCCTTTTCGTCGAAGGCGATCGGGCCGGTCACGCCCTTGTACTGGATCTTGCCGACTTCGGGCAGGTACTTTTCGGGGTCGGAAGAACCGGCCTTGACCATGGCTTCGGCCAGCACGTTGACCGCGTCGTAGACGTACGGTGCGTAGATCTGCACTTCCACGCCGTTCTTGGCCTTGAACCGGGCCTTGAAGTCTTCCAGCGGCTGCTTGAAGTCGCCGTCGACACCGCCGGCTTCGGCGCAGACCACCATCTCTTCGCCGATGGCATCGCCAGCGAGCTTCGGCAGTTCGCCGGTGCACAGGCCGTCGCCGCCCATGAACTTGACGTTCAGGCCGAGCTGCTTGACCTGCTTGAGCATCGGGCCGCCGACGGCGTCCATGCCGCCGAAGAACAGAACGTCGGGCTTGGTGGCCTTGAGCTTGGTCAGGATGGCGTTGAAGTCGGTCGACTTGTCGGTCGTGAATTCGTGGCCGACGATGGTCCCGCCAGCTGCCTTGGCCGCCTTCTCGAACTCTTCGGCAACGCCCTGGCCATAGGCCGTGCGGTCGTCGATCACGGCAATGTTCTTGCCCTTGAGCGTTTCGACTGCGTACTTGCCCAGCGTGCCGCCGAGCTGCGTGTCGTCGGCCACCACGCGGAACGTGGTCTTGAAGCCTTGGCGCGTGTACTTGGGGTTGGTGGCCGACGGCGAGACCTGCGGAATGCCAGCGTCGCTGTAGAGCTTGGAGGCGGGGATGGTGGTGCCCGAATTCAGGTGGCCGACGATGCCGTTGACCTTGCTGTCGACCAGCTTCTGGGCCACTGCCGTGCCCTGCTTCGGATCGCCGGCGTCGTCTTCTGCCAGCAGTTCGAACTTGGCGACCTTGTCGCCGATCTTGAGACCCTTGGCATTGAGGTCTTCGATGGCCATCTTGGCGCCGAACTCGTTGTCCTTGCCAAGGTGGGCAATGGCACCGCTGGTGGGGCCGACGTGGCCGATCTTGACGATCAATGCGTCTGCCGGAGGTGCTGCAGGTGCGGGAGCCGCTGCCGTGGGCGCCGGAGCGGCCGGTGCAGCAGCTTCTTCTTTCTTGCCGCAAGCCACCAGCGTGAGAGCAGCCAGTGCGACCGCAGTCCATTTCAATTGCATGAGAACCTCCAGAACATTGATGAATAAACCAAAAAACCGGTCGTGTGATCCGGGCGCGCAGACCTCGCAAGTTTCGCGCCGCAGACCAGCGGCACCCTCACGCCCACCGACCTGGCGCGCAGTTTAGCTGAAGCTTTATGCGCCGGAAGCTGGCGTAGACCCTGTGTTTTCCGAGAGCTCGGCGGCCATGGCCTCGATCACCAGGGCACGCAGCACGGCCTCGATTTCCTCGCGCAGCCGAGGCACCATCGCATCGAGTTGCTGCTGCACGGCGGCCGAGACCGTGTCGCTCAGGCGCTCTTCCAACGACAGGTCGACGCGCTGCAGCACGCGGTGCAGAAGCTGCTCTTCGAGCCGGACGATCTCGGCGTCGGAGCGCTGCTCGGCCGGCGGCAATGCCACCGCTTCGGCGGGGTCGACCGCCGGTGCCGGCGCGCTGGCGGGCGCCGCTGCCTCGGCGGCGCCCACAGGCTCGGCCGGCAAGTCGAGCACCGTGGTCAGCGTGGGAACGAACCGGGGCGGCGTACGCAGCGTGCTGGCCATCAGGAAGCGCTCCTTGCAAAGTCGTGGGGCTGGATGGAGTAGCCCCGGTCGGCATAGTGGCGCCAGCGCGAGCGGCCGATCTGCCGGTCGTCGGCCTCGTTGCTCACGATGTCGACCAGGCGCTCGAAGCGCTCGAAGCCAACGGGCACCGTCGACCCCAGATTCACCAGCATCTCCCGGTGCGGAAGTGCCGCGGCATCGGCGCCCTCGGCGGAAAGGATGACCGGCGAGCGCGCCACCAGGTGGGGCTGCGCATCGCTGCGGCAATGTGCGATGAAGTCGCAGGGCGAGAGCTGCCAGAGCGCCGCGTCGAGCGCCTCCAGCAGCTGCGGCTCGCCCACCACGACGACCCGCAATCCGCGCGCGCTCACGGCTTTGCGGACCAGCCGGCAGGCATAGTTCGCCTTGTCCGGCAGATTGAAGTGAAAGCCGATTTCCGTCACTGCGCGGACCGGGCCTTGCGTGCGGGCGTGCCGAGGTTCTTGCGCGCCGCCTTCTTCGGCGATGCCGCAGGGGCCGCCGCGTTGCGTGCGCGTTCCATCAGGTAGGAGACGAGCAGGCCGACCGGCCGACCGGTCGAGCCCTTGGCCGCCCCGCTCTTCCAGGCCGTGCCCGCGATATCCAGATGCGCCCAGACGAAATCGCCGGCAAAGCGTTGCAGGAACTTGGCCGCGGTGATGGCGCCGCCGGCACGGCCGGCCACATTGGCGACATCGGCAAAGTTGCTCTTCAGGCCTTCGGCATATTCGTCGTCGAGCGGCAGCCGCCAGCAGCGGTCCTGCGATTCTTCCCCGGCCGCTTGCAGCGCCTCGGCCAGCGAATCGTCGCTGGTGAACAGGCCGCTGCGCACGCCGCCCAGCGCCACCACGCAGGCCCCGGTGAGCGTGGCAATGTCGATCACGGCCGCCGGCTCGAAGCGCTTGGCATAGGTGAGCGCATCGCACAGGATGAGCCGCCCCTCGGCATCCGTATTGAGCACTTCGATGGTCTGGCCGCTCATGCTGGTCACCACGTCGCCGGGCTTGATGGCGCGGCCGTCGTTCATGTTCTCGCACGAGGGCACCAGGCCCACCACGTTGATGGCCGGCTGGATTTCTCCGAGCGCGCGGAAGGTGCCGAGCACGCTGGCCGCGCCGCACATGTCGAACTTCATTTCGTCCATTTCGGCCGCCGGCTTGAGCGAGACACCGCCGGTGTCGAAGGTGATGCCCTTGCCGACCAGCACCACGGGCGCCTGATCCTTGGGCGCGCCCTGGTAGCGCAGCACGATGAAGCGCAGCGGCTCGGCCGAGCCCTGGGCCACGGCCGCGAACGACCCCATGCCGAGCTTCTGCACTTCCTTGGGGCCCAGCACCTCGCATTTGACACGGGGCAGCTTGCCGAGCTCCTTGGCCGCCTCGGCCAGCAGCGTGGGCGTGCAGTAGTTGCCGGGCCGGTTGCCCCACTCCTTGGCAAGCTCAATGCCGGACACCGTGGCACGGGCCTCGTCGAAGGCCTTGCCCACTGCCGCCGCGTCGGCCACGCCGAGCGTCAGGTGGCGGATGCTGCGGCCTCCATCGCCGTTCGAGGCTTTCGACCTGGTGGTGGTGTAGACATAGCTGGCGTCGGCTGCCGCGGCCACGGCGCATGCGACTGCCGCGCCACCGGCCTCGTGCGCGAACACCAGGACCACCCGCTTGGGCGCATGGGCCTTGGCCGCATTGACCGCTGCAATGACGCCGCTGCGCACCGACGCGGGCTTTCCGTCGCCGATGGCGGCAAGCACCACGCGCGACGCCGCCACCTCGTCGGGATGGTAGAGCGAGAGCAGCTTGCCGGCCTTGTCGGGCAGGTCGCCGGCCTTGCGGGCGCTGGCAATCAGTGCGGAAAGGGGGTCCTTGGCGGTGAGGGGGGCGCTGCCGACGAGCACGATCAGCAGGTCGGATTTTTCGGCCGCGGCGCGGGCGAGGGTGAGGGTCTTGAGCTGAAAGTCCATAATCCTTTTTTTCCTCGAACGATGTTATTCCATTCTTCCCTACGCAAGGAGCTGTCGCGCAGCTTCGGAGCGACCCTCGTGGTCCTGGTCACCATCGTGATGACCATGATGCTCATCCGCACGCTCGGGCTCGCCTCCAAGGGCAGCGTGAACCCGTCCGAAGTGTTCCTCGTGATGGCGTACACGGTGCTCGGCTACATGCCGACCATCCTGAGCCTGAGCCTGTTCATCGCCATTGTCGGCACCTTGTCGCGCATGTACCGCGACAGCGAGATGGTGATCTGGTTTTCCAGCGGACGGGGGCTGGCCGATTTCGTCGAGCCGCTGTTCCGCTTTGCCTGGCCGGTGCTGGTGCTGATCGCGGTCATGGCGCTGCTGGGCTGGCCGTGGGCCAACTCGCAGACCATCGGCATGCGGGCGCAATATGAAGGGCGCAGCGACATCGAGCGGGTCACGCCGGGCGAATTCCGTGAATCGTCCGGGCGCATGCGGGTCTTCTTCATCGACAAGGACACGCCGGACGGCGCCACGGCCACCAACGTGTTCATCTGGGCGATCGAGCGCGGCCTGCAGATCACGACCTCGGCACGCAGCGGACGCATCGAGGACGTCGGCAACAGCCGCTTCCTGATGCTGAGCAACGGCCAAAGGCTGGAGCGGCCACTGCTGCCCACCGCGGGGCTCAAGATCAGCGAATTCGAGACCTATGGCACGCGGTCCGGCGGCAATGCCGCTCTCTCCGGCGACAGCACGCCGGCGCGCGCCAAGCCCACGCTTCAGCTCCTGCGCGAACCCGGCGACCCGAGCCGCGGCGAACTGGCCTGGCGCATCGGCATGCTGCTGGCGGCCATCAATTTCGTGCTGCTGGCGCTGACGGTGTCGAGCGTCAATCCGCGCGTGGGACGCAGCGGCAACCTGCTGTTCGCGCTGTTCGCCTTCGTCGTCTACTACAACATGCTCAACCTCGGCCAGAGCTGGATCAGTTCCGGGCGCTTCGGCATGGGCTCGTTCATGCTGCTGCTGCACGGCGGCGTGCTGCTGATCGGCGTCGCGTGGCTGCTCCTGCGCAACAACAACTGGGGCCGGCGGCGCAAGGCCGAGCACGTCATCGCAGGCGGCCTGCCATCCCAGCAGCCCACGAAAATCGACCCGACCTCGTGAAAACAATTCGACGCCTGATCTATGTCGAGGCACTGAAAGCCGTGGCTTTCGTGACCCTCGGCTTCCTGAGCCTGTTTTTCTTCTTCGACTTCGTCGACGAACTGCAGTCGATCGGCAAGCCCGAAAGCCTTGCCTACGGCCCCGCACAGGCACTGATCTACGTGACCTTGCTGATTCCGAGCCACCTTTACGAACTGCTCCCGATCACGGTGCTGATCGGCTGCATCTTCGTGATGGCGCGCCTTGCGCAAAGCTCGGAATACACCATTCTTCGCACCAGCGGCCTGGGGCCGTGGCGCGCCCTGCGCACCCTGCTGCTGCTGGGTGTGGGCTTCGTTGTTCTCACCTTTGCCATTGGCGACTACATCGCACCGGCGTCCGAGCGCACCGGGCAGCTGCTCAAGTCCCGCTACCAGGGTTCCTACTCGCTGGTCGGCAACACGGGCGCCTGGCTCAAGGAAAAGCGCGAGAACGTGTCCTATGCGGTCAACGTGCTGTCCATCGCCCGCGACGGTTCGCTCAAGAATGCGCGCATCTTCGAGTTCGACGCCAACGGCTATGTGCGCAAGCAGCTCGTCGCGTCCTCGGCGCGCATCTTCGACGACCACTGGCAACTGTCGGATGTCGAACTGCAGGACTACGAGACGCGCACCGCCGCGGACAAGGCCCGCATCGTGACCACCAAGATGCCGCAGCTCGACTGGCCGACCACGCTGACCAGCGAAATGGTGTCGGTGGCACTGCTGCGGCCCGACCGCATGGGCACCATCGACCTGTTCGACTACATCCAGCACCTCGAGGCCAACGGGCAAACCGCGCAGCGCTACGAGATCCAGTTCTGGCGCAAGGTCTTCTACCCGCTCTCGTGTCTGGTGATGGTGGTGCTCGCCCTGCCCTTCGCCTACCTGCACTTCCGCCAGGCCGGCATCACCACCTACGTGTTCGGCGGCGTGATGATCGGCATCAGCTTCTTCCTGCTGAACAACGTGTTCGGCTACCTCGGCAACCTGAGCAACTGGTCGCCTTGGCTGACAGCGGCGGCGCCAGGGCTCATCTATTCGGTGATGTCGCTGGCCGCGTTCAGCTGGCTGGTGCTTCGAAGGTAGCGCAGATGGCAACGGGGAATGCGAAGGGCATCGTCCTGCTGGCCCATGGTTCGCGCGACGAGCGCTGGCGCAAGCCCATCGAGGCCGTGGCCGCGCGCGTCACGGCGCTCGACCCGCAAGCCCGCGTGGCCTGTGCCTACATGGAACTCGCCGCGCCCGACCTGCGCACCGCCGCAGCGGCCCTGATTGCCAGCGGCGCCAAGGTGGTTCGGGTGGTTCCGCTCTTCCTGGGCATGGGCAAGCATGCCCGCGAAGACCTGCCGCTGCAGGTGGAGGCGCTGCGCCAAGCCTGGCCGCAGGTCGACTTCCAGCTGGCCGCCATCGTCGGGGAAGAGCCCGAACTGATCGACCTGCTGGCCAGAATTGCAAGCAAATCTTGAAATTCCGGCAATTTCGATAGACTCCGAAGGCATAATGAATTCCGTAATAAGACGGAATTTGATATGAATCTGCACCAATTCAAGTTTGTTCAGGAAGCCGTGCGGCGCAACCTGAATCTGACGGAGGCGGCGAAGGCGCTGCACACCTCGCAGCCGGGCGTGTCCAAGGCCATCATCGAGCTCGAGGAAGAACTCGGCGTCGAAATCTTCGCCCGCCATGGCAAGCGCCTGAAGCGGGTCACCGAACCGGGCCAGCACGTCATCGCCAGCATCGAATTGATCATGCGCGAGGTCGGCAACCTCAAGCGCATCGGCGAGCAGTTCAGTGCGCAGGACAGCGGCACCCTCTCCATTGCCACCACCCACACCCAGGCGCGCTACGTGCTGCCGGTGCCGGTGGCCAAGCTGCGGGAGGCCTATCCGAAGGTCAACGTGAGCCTGCACCAGGGCTCGCCCGACCAGGTCGCACGCATGGTGATCGACGAGATCGCCGAAGTGGGCATTGCCACCGAGTCGCTCGCCGACTACGCCGAGCTCGTGACCCTGCCCTGCTACGAATGGCAGCACGTGCTGGTGCTGCCCAAGGACCATCCGCTCGCGGCCAAGGAGCGCATCTCGCTCGAAGACCTGGCGCTCGAACCCATCATCACCTACCACCCGTCGTTCACCGGCCGCACGCGCATCGACCATGCCTTCGCGCAGAAGAAGCTCACGCCGCGCATCGCGCTCGAAGCCATCGATTCCGACGTGATCAAGACCTACGTGCGCCTGGGCCTCGGCGTGGGCATCGTGGCCGAGATGGCGGTCCGCGACGAATCGAACGCCGATCTCGTGGTGCGCCCGATGGGGCATGTTTTCGGCCAGAACATCGCGCGGGTGGCATTCAAGCGCAGCGCCTACCTGCGCAACTTCGTCTTCAAGTTTGCCGAACTGCTGTCCGACCGTCTCGATCGCAACCTGATCGCGAAGGCCCTGAGCGGGCATCAGCAAGACTACGAACTTTGATCCAGACCCCGATTCCGTTTCCGAGCACGACCATGAGCGCCATTCTTTCCTCCCCCCGCACCCCGGAGATCGCCACCAAGCTGCCCTCCGTGGGCACCACCATCTTCACCGTGATGTCCGCGCTCGCGGCGGAGAAGAACGCGGTGAACCTCGGCCAGGGCTTCCCCGATTTCAACTGCGATCCGAAACTGCTCGAAGACGTGACGGCCGCCATGGCCGCGGGCCACAACCAGTACCCGCCGATGCCCGGCATTGCGGCGCTGCGCGAAGCCATTGCCGGCAAGATCTCGGCGCTCTATGGCCACCGCTACAGCGCTGCCGACGAGATCACCGTCACGGCCGGTGCGACGCAAGCCATCATCACCGCCATCCTGGCCGTGGTGCGCGCGGGCGACGAGGTGATCGTTCTGGAGCCGTGCTACGACAGCTACGTGCCCAATATCGAGCTGGCCGGCGGCAGCGTGGTGCGCGTGCCGCTCACGCCTGGCACCTTCCGCCCCGACTTCGACAAGATCGCCGCAGCGTTGTCTCCGCGCACGCGCGCGATCATCGTGAACACGCCGCACAACCCGAGCGCCACGGTCTGGACTGCTGCCGAGATGCGCAGGCTCGAAGAACTGCTGGCCCCGACCGACATCTTCGTGATTGCCGACGAGGTTTACGAGCACATGGTCTACGACGGCGCGCAGCATGAAAGCGTGGCGCGCTTCCCGGGCCTGGCGGCGCGCAGCTTCATCGTGAGCAGCTTCGGCAAGACCTACCACGTCACCGGCTGGAAGGTCGGCTACGTGGCGGCGCCCGCACCGCTGATGGCCGAATTCCGCAAGGTGCACCAGTTCAACGTGTTCACCGTCAACACGCCGATGCAGCATGCGCTCGCGCAGTACATGGCCGAGCCGAGGCCTTACCTCGAACTGCCCACCTTCTACCAGCGCAAGCGCGACCTGTTCGCCGCCGGACTGGCCGACAAAACCCGCTTCAAGCTGCTGCGCAGCGAGGGCAGCTATTTCCAGTGCGTCGACATCTCGGCGGTGAGCGAGCTGTCCGAAGCCGAGTTCTGCCTGTGGCTGACGCGCGAGATCGGCGTGGCGGCAATTCCGCTGTCGGCGTTCTACGGCAACGGCTTCGACCAGCGCGTGGTCCGCTTCTGCTTCGCCAAGAAGGACGAGACGCTGATTGCGGCGCTGGATCGGCTCGCACGGCTCTGACCGGGCCCGCACGGCTCGAATGCCGACGATAGCGGTAGGAAAGCCCTGACCGCCGAAGAAGCGGCTATCCGGCGTGCCCCCGGTCTCCTGACACTGAGCATGGGTGCTCGTAACAACAAGGCCCAGGAGAAACGCATGTCCCTCTCGTTCATTCTGCTGATCGTTCTGATATTGCTTCTGATCGGTGCGCTGCCGAGCTGGGGCTACAGCCGGAGCTGGGGCTACTGGCCCAGCGGGGGGCTGGGCCTGGTCGTGCTGATCCTCATCATCCTGGTGCTCATGGGCCGCATATGACGCTGCCCGGCAGTTCGTGCACCTGAAGGAGGCCCGCGAAAAGCGGGCTTCTTTTTTTTGCCCGCCGATCCGGATCAGGCCTGCAGCTGGGCCCAGGCCTTGTCCAGCCGCTTGACGCTGACCGGCTGCGGCGTGCGCAGTTCCTGCGCGAAGAAGCTCACGCGGAGCTCCTCGAGCAGCCAGCGGAATTCGAGCATGCGCTCGTCCACCACGCCCTTGCGCTCGGCCACCAGCCGCCAGTAGCGCTGCTCCTGCGGCCGCAGTTCGGCCAGCTTGGCGGTGTCGCGCGCGGGGTCGCTGCGCAGCTTGTCGAGCCGCAGCACGATGGCCTTGAGATAGCGCGCGAAATGCTGCAGCTGCGTCCATGGCGCGTCGGCAATGAAGCGCTTGCCGACCAGGCGCTGCAGCTGCTGGGCGGCGTCCTGCACGGCTTCGGGCTGGATCCTGGTGTCCTTGATCTTTCGCGCGGCGGCCGCGTACTCGGTCAGGATGGTCGAGGCCAGCCGCGCCACCTCGTTGGCGATCAGCGTGAGCCGGCCACGGCCTTCTTCCAGGCGGCGCTTGAATGCGAACTCGTCGGTGGGCAGCGGCTCCTGCAGAAAGGCCCGGTCGATCGCCACGTCGATAATCTGCGCGCGCAACTCTTCGGAGGTACCCAGCGGCATGTAGGCCACGGCCATCTTTTGCAGGTCGGGGATGTTCTTCTCGAGGTACTTGAGCGCGTCCTTCAGCTGCAGCGCGAACAAGCGGCGCAACCCGGCGCGATGCTTGGCGGCTGCCACGGCCGGCTCATCGAACACCTCGATGGTGACGGCATCGCCTTCGTCGCGCAGCGCCGGAAATCCGATCAGCGACTGCGATCCGCGGCGCACTTCCATCAGCTCGGGCAGTTCGCCGAAGCTCCAGTTCGTGTAGCGCTGGCCCGCGGGCAGGCTCGGCGCGGCGGCGGCAGCAGGCGCAGCGGCATTGCCCTTCGCCTGCGCGGGCCCCTCGGTCGCGCCGGCCGGCTTGCGGTCCGCGGAAGCCTTCACATTGAGCCCCGCCAGCGCCTGGAAAGCGCCGCGCGCCTGCGCCCCCAGTTCCGCCTTGAGCGCGCCCAGGTTGCGCCCCATGCCAAGCTGGCGCCCGTGCTCGTCCACGATGCGCAGGTTCATGAACAGGTGCGGCGGCAGCATGTCGAGTTTGAAATCGGCGCGCTTGACGTCGATGCTCGTCACGTCGCGCACGCGCTTGAGCAGCACGTCGGTCAGCGAGCCGTGGCCGAACACCTCGGGCGCCGAAAGCTCTTCCGTGAGCTTCGCCGCCGACTCGGGCAGCGGCACCAGCCGCGAGCGCGGGCGCTGCGGCAGGCTCTTGAGCAGCGCCTGGATCTTGTCCTTGAGCATGCCCGTCACCAGCCATTCGCAGCGCTCTTCGCTCACCTGGTTGAGCACGAAGAGCGGCACGCTGACAGTGAGCCCGTCTTTCGCATCGCCCGGCTCGTGCAGGTAGCTTGCCGCGCAATCGACTCCGCCAAGCCGCAGTGTGGGCGGAAAGGACTGCGTGGTGATGCCCGCCGCCTGGTGGCGCATCAGTTCCTCGCGCGTGAGGAAAAGCAGGCGCGGCTGCTCCCTCGACGCATGGCGGTACCAGTTCTCGAAGCTGATGCCGCTTGCCACGTCGACGGGCAGCTGCGCGTCGTAGAAGGCGAAGATCAGTTCGTCGTCGACCAATACGTCCTGCCGGCGCGCCTTGTGCTCCAGACCCTCGACCTCGCGCACCAGCTTGCGGTTGGCCGCGAGGAACGGGAACTTGCTCTCCCACTGCCCGCCGACCAGCGCTTCGCGGATGAAGATCTCGCGCGCCGCGACCGGATCGACCTTGGTGAAATCGACCCGGCGCCCGCTGTACACCACGAGGCCGTAGAGCGTTGCGCGCTCCAGCGCCGAAACCTGCGCGCCCTTCTTCTCCCAATGCGGATCGAGCAGCTGCTTCTTCAGCAGGTGGCCGGCCACTTGCTCGAGCCACTGCGGCTCGATGTTGGCGATGCCGCGGCCGAAGAGCCGCGTGGTCTCGACCAGCTCGGCCGCGACGATCCAGCGGCCGGGCTTCTTCTTCAGGTGCGCGCCCGGATGCTTGTAGAACTTGATGCCGCGCGCACCCAGGTACGCCTCGTCGTCTTCCAGCTTCCAGCCGACGTTGCCGAGCAGGCCCGCGAGCATCGAGAGGTGCAGCGGCTCGTAGCCGGCAGGCTCGGCATTGATGCGCCACTTGTGCTCGGTGACCACCGTGAGCAGCTGCGAATGGATGTCGCGCCATTCGCGCACGCGGCGGATGTTGATGAAGTTCTGCCGCAGCAACTGCTCGTACTGGCGGTTGCTGAGCTTGTGAGTGTCACCGTGCCCGCCGCGCGCATCGGCAATCCATTTCCACAGCCGCAGGTAGCCGCTGAACTCGCTCTTCTCGTCGTCGAATTTCGAATGCGCCTGGTCGGCCTGCTGCTGCGCTTCCATCGGCCGGTCGCGCACGTCCTGCACGCTGAGCGCCGAGGCGATCACCAGCACTTCTTCGAGCGCGCCGCGCGTGCGGGCCTCGAGGATCATCCGGCCCACGCGCGGATCGAGCGGCAGCTTGGCCAGCTCTGCGCCCGTGGCCGTGAGCTCGTTGGCATCGTCGACCGCGCCGAGTTCGTTGAGCAGCTGGTAGCCGTCGGCAATCGCGCGCGGCGACGGCGCCTCGAGAAACGGAAAGCGCGCCACGTCGCCCAGGCGCAGCGACTTCATGCGCAGGATCACGCCCGCGAGCGAAGAGCGCAGGATCTCGGGATCGGTAAAACGCGGCCGGCCGTCGAAATCCTTCTCGTCGTAGAGGCGGATGCAGATGCCGTTGGCCACGCGGCCGCAGCGGCCGGCGCGCTGGTTGGCCGCGGCCTGGCTGATCGGCTCGACCAGCAACTGCTCGACCTTGCTGCGGAAGCTGTAGCGCTTCACCCGCGCGGTGCCGGTGTCGATCACGTAGCGGATGCCCGGCACCGTGAGCGAGGTTTCCGCCACGTTGGTGGCCAGCACGATGCGCCGGCCCGAATGGCTGTCGAAGATGCGGTCCTGCTCGGGGCCCGACAGCCGCGCAAACAGCGGCAGCACCTCGGCATTGCGAAACAGCGGCTGATGGCTCAGGTGGCGGCGAAGATGGTCGGCCGCCTCGCGGATCTCGCGCTCGCCGGGCAGGAACACGAGGATGTCGCCGGCGTTGTGCGGATCGCGCCAGAGCTCGTCGACGCCGTCGGCAATCGCGTCGTTCAGGTCGTGCTCGCGCGATTCCTCGAAGGGTCGGTAGCGCTGTTCGACCGGAAAGGTGCGGCCCGACACCATGATGGTCGGCGCAGGGCCTTTTGCCGATGCAAAGTGCTGCGCAAAGCGCTCGGCATCGATGGTGGCCGAGGTCACGATCACCTTCAGGTCGGGCCGGCGCGGAAGGATCTCGCGCAGGTAGCCGAGCAGGAAGTCGATGTTCAGCGAGCGCTCGTGGGCCTCGTCGATGATCAGCGTGTCGTAGGCCTTGAGCAGCGGATCGGTCTGCGTCTCGGCCAGCAGGATGCCGTCGGTCATGAGCTTGACCGACGCGTCGCGGCTCAGCCTGTCCTGGAAGCGAACCTTGAAGCCGACCACGTCGCCCAGCGGCGTCTTCAGTTCTTCGGCAATGCGCTTGGCGACCGAACTGGCGGCAATGCGCCGCGGCTGCGTGTGGCCGATGAGCCGGCCCTTGCCCGGCGGCGCATTGAGCTTGCCGCGGCCGAGCGCGAGCGCGATCTTCGGCAGCTGCGTGGTCTTGCCCGAACCGGTTTCGCCGCAGACGATCACTACCTGGTGCGCGGCGATGGCGGCCATGATTTCATCGCGCCGGCCAGAGACCGGAAGCGATTCGGGAAAGTCGATGCGCAAGGGGGCGGAAGGTGTCGTGGTCGTCAAGGGGAAAGCTGTTCGGGAAGGCGCGGCAGGCAAACCGCACATTATCGGCGCGCGCCGCCGCCGTTGCACGCCGCCCGGCTGCCGCGCGATGGCCTGAGCCGCACGAACCGCCCTCCAAGAATGCACAATCACGCTCCATGTCCACCGTTTTCAACTTCACCTTCGTGCCCTGGTTCCGCTCGGTCGCGCCCTACATCCACACGCACCGCGGCAAGACTTTCGTGGTCGCGCTGGCAGGCGAGGCGATCGCGGCGGGCAAGCTGCAGAACATTGCGCAGGACCTGGCACTGATCCAGAGCATGGGCGTCAAGATCGTGCTGGTGCACGGCTTCCGCCCGCAGGTCAACGAGCAGCTCGCGGCCAAGGGGCACGAGGCGCGCTATTCGCACGGCATCCGCATCACCGACGAGGTGGCGCTCGACTCGGCGCAGGAAGCCGCCGGCCAGCTGCGCTACGAAATCGAGGCCGCTTTCAGCCAGGGGCTGCCGAACACGCCGATGGCCGGATCGACGGTGCGCGTGATCTCGGGCAACTTCATCACCGCGCGCCCCGTGGGCGTGGTCGACGGCGTGGACTTCAAACATTCGGGCCTGGTGCGCAAGGTCGACGCCGTGGGCATCCGCCGCACGCTCGACTTCGGCGCCATGGTGCTGATCTCGCCCTTCGGCTTCTCGCCCACCGGCGAGGCCTTCAACCTGACGATGGAAGAAGTCGCCACCAGCGTGGCCATCTCCATCCAGGCCGACAAGCTGATCTTCCTGACCGAAATCCCGGGCATCCGCATCGACAGCGAACTGCCCGAGAGCGAAGACAACCCCATCGATACCGAGCTGCCGCTCGCCGCGGCCGAGAAGCTGCTGGCGTCGCTGCCGCCGCCGCAGAAGCCCACCGACACCGCCTTCTACCTGCAGCACTGCGTGAAGGCCTGCAAGGGCGGCGTGGAGCGCAACCACATCCTGCCCTTTGCGCTGGACGGCTCGCTGCTGCTCGAGGTGTATGTGCACGACGGCGTCGGCACCATGGTGATCGACGAGAAGCTCGAAAGCCTGCGCGAAGCCACGGTCGACGACATCGGCGGCATCCTGCAGCTGATCGAGCCCTTCGAGCGCGACGGCACGCTGGTCAAGCGCGACCGCACCGAGATTGAGCGCGACGTGGGCCACTACACCGTCATCGAGCACGACGGCGTGATCTTCGGCTGCGCGGCGCTCTACCCCTACCCCGAGGCAAAGACCGCCGAGATGGCTGCGCTGACCGTCTCGCCCCAGTCGCAGGCGCAGGGCGACGGCGAGCGCATCCTCAAGCGCATCGAGCACCGCGCCAAGGCCATGGGGCTGGAAAGCATCTTCGTGCTCACCACGCGCACCATGCACTGGTTCCTGAAGCGCGGCTTCCAGCAGGTCAACCCCGACTGGCTGCCCGAAGCCCGCAAGCGCAAGTACAACTGGGACCGCAAGAGCCAGGTGCTGGTCAAGAAAATCTGAAGCTGAAAGAAGGACGCCTGCCGCCATGACGCTCGCCACCGCCCTGTTGTTCACTCTCGTCGCCTTCACCGCCATCGCCACGCCCGGCCCCACGGTGCTGCTGGCGCTGAGCAACGGCTCCCGCCACGGCGTGCGCCGGGCGCTGCCGGGCATGCTCGGCGCGGTGCTGTCGGACTTCGTGCTGGTCGGCGCCGTGGCGCTCGGGCTCGGTGCGCTGCTCGCGGCGTCGGAGTTCTGGTTCTCGATGCTCAAGTGGGTGGGCGCCGCCTACCTGGCCTGGCTCGGGCTGCGCATGCTGCGCTCCAAGGGCGGCTTCAAGTTGCCGAACGCGGATGCCGCCGCCTCGGTCACGGCGGGAGAAAGTCGCCGCATCTTCCTCAAGTCCTTCCTGGTGGCGGTGACCAACCCCAAGGGCTACATATTCTGCTCGGCGCTCCTGCCGCAGTTCATCGATCCGGCGGCTGCGCAGGCGCCGCAGTACCTGATCATTGCCTTGATCTTCGCGGGTCTCGACACGCTGGTGATGCTGGGCTACGCGTTCGTCGGCGCCCGCGCGATCCGGGTGCTGACCGTATCGGCCACGCGCTGGATCGATCGCGCCTGCGGCGGCATGCTGCTGGCGCTGGCGGGCTCGCTCGCCTTCTATCGGCGCAGCGCGGCCTGACGCCTGTCGGCTGCCAGTAGCCGTTTCGCCAGGAGCGGTAACACCTGTCACCGATAATCCCGGGCATGAATCCCCTGCTTTCGCGGTTGCAACCCTATCCCTTCGAGCGGCTGAAGCAACTGTTCGCGGGCGTCACGCCCAACCCCGAGTTCCCGGCCATCAGCCTGGGCATCGGCGAACCCAAGCACGCCACGCCGGGCTTCATCAAGGACGCCCTGAGCGCCAGCCTCGGCGCGCTGGCCGCCTACCCCGCGACCGCCGGGGACCTGACCCTGCGCACCGCCTTCACGGACTGGCTGAAAACCCGCTACAGCCTGGCCCTCGACCCGGCCACGCAGGTGCTGCCTGTCAATGGTTCGCGGGAAGCCCTGTTCTCGCTGGCGCAGACCGTGGTCGACCCCACCGCCTCGCCGCAGCCGGTGGTGATGTCGCCCAATCCGTTCTATCAGATCTACGAGGGCGCGGCCCTGCTCTCGGGCGCCGAGCCGTACTACGTGGCCAGCGTACCCGCGCGCAATTTCGCGGTTGCCTGGGACAGCGTGCCCGAGGCCGTCTGGGCCCGCACGCAGTTGGTGTTCGTCTGCTCGCCGGGCAACCCGACGGGTGCGGTGATGTCGCTGGACGAATGGAAAAGGCTCTTCGATCTGTCGGACCGCCACGGCTTCGTGATTGCCGCCGACGAGTGCTACAGCGAGATCTACTTCCGCGACGAGCCCCCGCTCAGCGGGCTCGAGGCCTCGGTGAAGCTCGGGCGGCCCGACTTCCGGAACCTGATTGCGCTGACCTCGCTGTCCAAGCGCAGCAACGTGCCCGGCCTGCGCAGCGGCTTCGTGGCGGGCGACGCGGCCATCATCAAGAAGTTCCTGCTCTATCGCACCTACCACGGCAGCGCCATGAGCGGCGCCGTGGCCGCGGCCAGCATCGCGGCCTGGGGCGACGAGTCCCACGTGGTGGACAACCGCGCCCAGTACCGCGCCAAGTTCGCGGCCGTCACGCCGCTGCTCGAACCCGTGCTCGACGTGCGCTTGCCCGATGCCAGCTTCTACCTCTGGGCCGGCATTCCTCAAGTGTGGGCTGGCGACGACGAAGCCTTCGCCCGCGCGCTCTACGCTCAATACAATGTGACGGTTCTGCCGGGGAGCTATCTGGCGCGCGACACGGCTCACGGCGCCAACCCCGCGAACCCAGGTAGAGGCCGCATCCGCATGGCCCTGGTGGCCGAAACGGCCGAATGCGTGGAAGCCGCCGAGCGCATCGTGCGCTTCGTGCGATCCGGCCCGCAAGGCTGAACGCTGCTTTCCTGGCTCCCATTTTTTACCCGAGACTTTCTCCATGACCCAGCAACTGCAACAAACCATCGACGCCGCGTGGGAAGACCGCGCCAACATCTCGCCCAGCGCCGCTTCCGCCGAAGTGCGCGATGCCGTCGAGCACGTGATCTCCGAGCTCAACAACGGCAAGCTGCGCGTCGCCACCCGCGAAAGCGTGGGCCAGTGGACCGTGCACCAGTGGATCAAGAAGGCCGTGCTGCTGTCGTTCCGCTTGAAGGACAACGAGCAGATGCAGGCCGGCTCGCTCGGCTTCTACGACAAGGTGCCCACCAAGTTCTCGCACCTGTCGGCCAACGAGCTGAAGGAATCGGGCGTTCGCATCGTGCCGCCGGCCGTGGCTCGCCGCGGCAGCTACATCGCCAAGGGCGCGATCCTGATGCCCTCGTATGTGAACATCGGCGCCTACGTGGGCGAAGGCACCATGGTCGACACCTGGGCCACCGTGGGCTCGTGCGCACAGATCGGTGCCAACGTGCACTTGTCGGGCGGCGTTGGCATCGGCGGCGTGCTCGAGCCGCTGCAGGCCGGCCCCACCATCATCGAGGACAACTGCTTCATCGGCGCGCGCTCCGAAGTGGTCGAGGGCGTGGTGGTCGAAGAGAACTCGGTGCTGTCGATGGGCGTGTTCATCGGCCAGAGCACCCCCATCTACGACCGCGCCACCGACACGATCCTCTATGGCCGCGTGCCCGCGGGCTCGGTCGTGGTGGCCGGCAGCCTGCCCAAGCCCGGCGGCAAGTACAACACCTACGCAGCCATCATCATGAAGAAGGTCGACGCCAAGACGCGCTCGACCACTTCGCTGAACGACCTGCTGCGCGACTGAACGCGACTGAATTTCCCCCCCGTTAGAACAAACACAGCACCCGAGGAGAGAGCCCGATGAACATGATGGAACGGATCCTTCGTTTGATGGCCGAGCGCAAGGCCTCCGACATCTACCTCTCGGCGCACTCCCCGGTGCTGATCCGCATCAACGGCACCTGCGTGCCGATCAACGCCCAGGTGCTGCCAGCCACCGCGCCGCTCGCGCTGCTGGCCGAAGTGGTGCCCGAAGCCCGCATCCAGGAACTGGAAAAAACGGGCGAACTCAACATGGCCGTGATGCTCGAGGGCGCCGGCAACTACCGCATCAGCGCCATGCGCCAACGCGGCAGCTATGCGGTGGTGGTGCGGCACATCGCCTCGACCATTCCGAGCTTCGCCGACCTGAACCTGCCCGACATCCTCAAGACGCTCATCATGGAAAAGCGCGGGCTGATCCTGATGGTGGGCGCAACCGGCGCGGGCAAGACCACCACGCTGGCCTCGATGCTCGACTACCGCAACGAGCACGCCACGGGCCACATCCTCACGGTGGAAGAGCCCATCGAGTTCACCTACACCAACAAGAAGTCGCTGGTGAACCAGCGCGACGTGGGCAGTGACACCGAATCGCTGCAGGTCGCGCTGAAGAACGCGCTGCGCCAAGCGCCCGACGTGATCCAGATCGGCGAGATCCGCGACCGCGAAACCATGACCGCGGCCATTGCCTATGCACAGTCGGGCCACCTGTGCGTGGCCACGCTGCATGCCAACAACAGCTACCGCGCGCTCAACCGCATCCTGAGCTTCTTCCCGGTCGAGGTGCGCCCCACGCTGCTGGGCGACCTGGGCTCGGCGCTGCGCGCCATCGTGTCGCAGCGGCTGCTGCGCACGCCCGCCGGCGGCCGCGTGCCGGCGCTCGAGGTCATGCTCAACACGGCGCTGGTGGCCGAGCTGATCGAAAAGGGCGACTTCTCCGCCGTCAAGGAAGCCATGGAGCAGTCGATGGCCGAAGGCTCGCAGACCTTCGAGGAAGACATTGCCCGCCTCGTCACCGAAGGGCGCGTGACGCGCGAGGAAGGCCTGGCCCAGGCCGATTCGCCCACCAACCTGATGTGGCGGCTGCAGAACCGCGCCGCGCCCAAGCCGCAGGCCGAAGACCGCCACCTGACGGACCAGGTCGACGAACCCACTTTTACCGACATCACGCTCGACGTGAAGTTCTGAACACAGCCCTCGCCCGATGTCCCGTACCCTCCAGCTCGCCGAACAACTCATCTCGCGCCCTTCGGTCACCCCCGACGATGCGGGCTGCCAGCAGATCCTCGGCGAACGGCTGGTGCAGCTGGGCTTCACGCTCGAAACCATCGAGAGCGGTCCGGACGACTTCCGCGTGACCAACCTGTGGGCGGTGCGCCGGCCGGCCGGCACCGCGCCGACGAAGACGCTGGTGTTCGCGGGCCACACCGACGTGGTGCCCACGGGGCCGGTCGAGCAGTGGACCAGCCATCCGTTCACGCCCACCCACCGCGGTGGCAAGCTCTATGGCCGCGGTGCCTGCGACATGAAGACATCGATCGCGGCCTTCGTTGTCTCCATCGAGGAATTCCTGCAGGCCACGCCCGATCCCAGGCTCACGCTCGCGCTGCTGCTCACCAGCGACGAGGAAGGCCCCGGCGTCGATGGCACAGTCATTGTCTGCAACGCGCTGGCCGCGCGCGGCGAAACCATCGACTACTGCATCGTCGGCGAACCCACGGCCGTCGAGCGCTGCGGCGACATGATCAAGAACGGCCGCCGCGGCACCATGAGCGGCAAGCTCACCGTGCATGGCGTGCAGGGCCACATCGCCTACCCGCACCTCGCGAAGAACCCGGTGCATGCCGTGGCGCCCGCGCTGGCCGAACTGGTGGCCATCAACGCCGCAGGCGGATGGGACGCAGGCAATGCCTACTTCCAGCCCACCAGCTGGCAGATCAGCAACTTTCATTCGGGCACCGGCGCGAGCAACGTGATCCCGGGCAGCGCGGTCATCGATTTCAATTTCCGTTTCTCGACCGAATCGACGGCCGAGTCATTGCAGAAGCGCGTGCATGCAGTGCTCGATGCGCACAGCGTGGACTACTCGCTGGCCTGGACCATCGGCGGCCTGCCCTTTCTCACGACACCAGGCGAACTCGTCACGTCGGTCCAGGCTGCCATTGCCGATGAAACCGGCATCACGGCCGAGCTCTCGACCAGCGGCGGCACCAGCGACGCGCGCTTCATCGCCAAGATCTGCAAGCAGGTGGTCGAGTTCGGCCCGGTCAATGCCAGCATCCACAAGATCGACGAGCACATCGACGTGGCCGAGATCGAGACGCTGAAGAACATCTACAAGCGCACGCTGGAGCGGCTCGACGCGTCGCTGGCCAGATGAGCACAGTCATCGAGCTGATCGAAGCCGGCGCCAGGCGGCTGGAAGACGCCGGGGTCGCCTTCGGCCACGGCACGGCCAATGCCTTCGACGAAGCCGCCTGGCTGGTGCTGTGGCGCCTGAAGCTGCCGCTGGACGACATCGATGCGGTGGCCGACACGGCGGTTTCACCAGCCGATGCCGCCAAGGTGGCGGCGCTGCTCGACGAACGCATCGCCACCCGTAAGCCTTCTGCCTACCTCACGAAAGAGGCGTGGCTGCAAGGCGTGCCCTTCTACGTGGACGAGCGCGCCATCGTGCCGCGCAGCTTCATCGCCGAACTGATCGCAGACGGCAGCATCGACTACTGGCTCGGCGAGCACACGCAGCGCGTGCTCGACCTGTGCACGGGCAACGGCAGCCTGGCAGTGCTCGCGGCCATGACCTATCCGGACATCTCGGTCGATGCCGCCGACCTGTCGGCCGAAGCGCTCGAGGTGGCCGCCATCAACGTCACCCGGCACCAGCTCGATGCGCGCATCAGGCTGATCGAATCCGACGGCATCGCCAGCCTGCCCGGTCCGTACGACCTGGTGCTGTGCAATCCGCCCTACGTGAACAGCGCGAGCATGGCCGCGCTGCCCGCCGAATACCGCGCCGAGCCCGAGCTGGCGCTGGCCGGCGGTGTCGACGGCATGGACTTCGTTCGCCAGCTGTTCGCCGACGCCCCTTCGCGCATGAGCGAAGAGGCCGTGCTGGTGCTGGAAATCGGCAACGAGCGCGAATACCTCGAGACAGCTTTCCCGCAGCTCGAAGTCGTCTGGCTGGAAACCTCCGCAGGCGAGGACCAGGTCCTGCTCGTGACCCGAACCGCGCTGCTGGCCGGCGCCGGCGTGCGTTAGCTGCGCCCGCCCAAGCCCTTTCCCGCCGCTTTCCCGCAGCCACGGCTGTGGCCCTCCCTCCTTTTCAACGGGTGGTGTCCTCCCCATTTGCCCCTTCGCGCCAGGCCGCCACGGGCCGGGCGGGATAATCGCCCCTACGGTTCCTATTTCATGATTACTCTCAAAAACGTCATTCTTCGCCGCAGCGCCAAGAAACTGCTCGACGGCGCCACCGTCACCATCAATCCCGGTGAAAAGGTCGGCCTCGTCGGGCGCAACGGCGCCGGCAAGTCGACCCTGTTCGCGCTCTTCAACGGCTCGCTGCACGAAGACGGCGGCGACTTCTACGTGCCCAAGCAATGGCGCATGGCGCAGGTGGCGCAGGACATGCCCGAAACGGAGGAGTCGGCCACCGACTTCGTGGTGGGCGGCGACACCCGCCTGACAGAGCTGCGCGCCACGCTGGCGGCCATCGAGGCCGCCTACGAAGCCAATCCCGAGGACGCCGACATCGGCATGGAACTGGCCCATGCCTACACCGACCTGGCCGACGCCGGCGAGCACGACGCGGTGCCGCGCGCGCAGGCGCTGGTCCTCGGGCTGGGATTCAAGTCGCACGAGCTCGACGAGCCCGTCAACAGCTTCTCAGGCGGCTGGCGCATGCGCCTGCAACTGGCCCGCGCGCTGATGTGCCCGAGCGACCTGCTGCTGCTCGACGAGCCCACCAACCACCTGGACCTGGACGCGCTTGTCTGGCTCGAAGCCTGGCTGCAGAAGTACGCCGGCACCATGATCGTCATCAGCCACGACCGCGAGTTTCTCGATGCCGTGACCAACGTCACCCTGCACATCGCCAACGCCCAGCTCACGCGCTACGGCGGCAACTACAGCGCCTTCGAAACCCTGCGCGCCGAGCAGATGGCGCTGCAGCAGACCGCCTTCAGCAAGCAGCAGGACAAGATCGCCCACCTGCAGAAGTTCATCGACCGCTTCAAGGCCAAGGCCAGCAAGGCCAAGCAGGCGCAAAGCCGCGTCAAGGCGCTGGAGCGCATGGAGAAGGTCGCGCCGCTCCTGGCCGAGGCCGACTTCACCTTCGAGTTCAAGGAGCCGGGCAACATCCCCAACCCGATGCTCTCGATCCGCAACGCGAGCTTCGGCTACAAGGCCCCGGAAGGTGGCGAAGGCGAAGAGCCCAAGACCATCCTGCGCGGCGTGAGCCGCTCGGTGCTGGCGGGCCAGCGCATCGGCATCCTGGGCGCCAACGGCCAGGGCAAGTCGACGCTGGTGAAGACCATCGCGCGCGAAATGGGCGCGCTGGCCGGCGAGGTCACCGAAGGCAAGGGCCTCAACATCGGCTACTTCGCGCAGCAGGAACTCGACGTGCTGCGCCCGCAGGACAACCCGCTCGAACACATGGTGCGCATGGCCCGCGAACTGGGCAGCGCCGTGAAGGAAAGCACTGGCGAGCAGGCCTTGCGCGGTTTTCTCGGCAGCTTCAACTTCAGCGGCGACATGGTGAAGCAGCCCGTGGGCACCATGAGCGGCGGCGAGAAGGCGCGCCTGGTGCTCGCGATGATGGTCTGGCAGCGCCCCAACCTACTGCTGCTCGACGAGCCCACCAACCACCTGGACCTGGCCACCCGCGAGGCCCTGGCCGTGGCACTCAACGAGTTCGAAGGCACGTTGATGCTCGTGAGCCACGACCGTGCGCTGCTGCGCTCGGTGTGCGACGAGTTCTGGCTCGTGGGCCGCGGCGTGGTCACCGATTTCGACGGCGACCTCGACGACTACCAGCGCTACCTGCTCGACGAAGCCAAGCGGCTGCGCGAAGAAGCCAAGGTGGCCGTGCGCGAAGCCGCCAACACGGCCGCCCCGGTGCCCAGGCAGGACACCCAGGAGCGTCAGCAGCGCAGCGACCAGACCAAGCCCATCAAGCGCGAGATCGCGCAGATCGACGAACGGCTGGCCGCGGCCGGCGCCGAGCGCAGCGCGCTCGAGGCGCGCCTGGCGCAGCCGCTGCCGCCGGCCGACATCGCCGAGGCGGGCAAGCGGCTGAAAGCCCTCAACGATGAAATCGGCCGGCTCGAAGAGCGCTGGCTGGCCCTGTCGGACCAGCTCGAGGCGCTCGCGGCCTGAACCTCCGAAGGAGACTTCCTGCATGCCGTCTGCCATCGAACTGGCCCGGGGTGACGAAAAGCTGATTGCGGCCATCCACCGCAGCCGCCGCCTGATCGGCCGCAAGGCCTTGATGGCCGCGGCCGCCAGCGCCATTCCCTTGCCCGGCATCGACTGGGCGGCCGATGCGGCCCTGCTCTCGCGCCTGGTGCCGCAGATCAGCGCCGAGTTCGGCCTGTCGGTCACCCAGGTCGAAAAGCTTGCACCGCACCAGCGCGAACGCATCCAGAAGGCGGCCACGACGGTCGGCGCGCTGCTGGTTGGCAGGCTCGTCACGCGCGACCTGCTGATCAAGCTCGCGCGGCATGCCGGCGTGAAGCTCACGGCCAAGCAGGCGGCAAAGTACGTGCCGATCGCCGGGCAGATCGTTTCTGCTGCGCTCGGCTACGCCGCCTTGCGCGCCTTGGGCGAGCAGCACATCAAGGATTGCGTGCGCGTGAGCGCGACGCTTTCTCTACCGCCTCCCGGACCGCACGTGCACGCCTGAACGCGCAGTCGTCGAACAGCGAGATTCCGATCCAACCCGCGGCTGCGAGGCCGGCGATCGCCAAGCCGGCCAGGCCGTGGTCCTGCGAGCAAAATCCGTGGAAGAGAGCCGTGGCAGACAGCAGCGCCAACAGCGCGCACAGCACGCGGTCAAGCCACAGGCCCCGTGGCAACGGGCTTTGCACGATTCAGCCCGGCAGGTGAATTCGGTCCTGGCGCGGCATCATGCTGCGCGCGCATGCGAGCCTGATCCTGCGGATTCCAGGCGGTGCCGAATGACGGCTTCGCCCTTCGATTGGCTTGTGCGTCAGCCTCACGGCTTTCAGCGCCAGCACCAACTTGCGTGGTTTCATGGCAAATACTCCCTTTCAACTATTCTAGAGTCCAAAGTGAATATTCGCCTGCGCTTAAATCGGCGCCCATGGAGACTATTGCAGCGCGCGCATTGGCAGCGCGCAAATACGCCAGGATGACTCAGAAGCAAGCCGAAGCGGCTTCAGGCGTCAAGCAATCCAACATCTCGAAAATAGAACGCGGCGACACCGGCCGTTCGATGGCCCTGCTCGCACTGGCGCGCGCCTACCGCGTCGATCCCAACTGGCTGGACACCGGCGACGGCCTCGCGCCGTGGGATGTACCCCAGCCACGCACGGCGCGCGACAACGCCAGCGAACCTCCGGGTGCTTACCGGGTCACGCGCACGCCGCCATCGGGCCCGTCCTTCAATCCCGGCACACCCGGCACCGTTCCCCTCATCGCATGGACGCAAGTTGCTTCGTGGAATGGCGCCGCGCAGGGAGCGATCCAGGCCGAGCGGTGGCTTCCCTGCGTTGCGCATCACAGCCCCGGCAACACCTACGCGCTGCGCGTGCGCGGCGACAGCATGACCGCACCGAGCGGCCACCTCAAGAGCTATCCCGCGGAATCGATCATCTTCGTCGACACGCAGCGAACCACGCCCGAGGACGGCGAGCGCATCATTGCCAGGCTCGATGCAGGCAACGAAGTCACCTTCAAGGTCTTCAAGCAGGAAGACGGCCGCCGCTGGCTGCTGCCGCTGAATCCGAAGCACGAGCCGATTCGAACCGCGTTCACGGTGCTCGGCACCGTCGTGGGGAAGTGGGAAGACGAGGACTGAGCCACGCATCGCGCCCGGGTGCGAAGCACCTGCCAGAGGTCAGGTTGCGTGCAGGTTCGCAGAACATAGTGAAGGCTCTCCTGTGGCCTGCATTTCTCCGATCCTCCCTCCTCCAGCAGGCCATCTTCCAGCCCGCCCTCGCGCGGGCTGTTTTTTTTCCGACCCGCAAGCGCCCCAATTCCGGCCGTGTCCGGGCGGCTGCGTTGTTCAGTAGGAGCCCGGCGGCGGCGTGTGCTTGAAGCTGCGCGCCGTGGTCATGCTGATGATCCGGGCGCGCGCAGCGCCGAGCCGGGCGCGGCCGGCGCCGACCAGGCCACCGACGGCCGACTTGACTGCATCCGCGGTGGGCGATTCCCTCGGGTAAGAGGGTGACAGGCCGCACTTGCGCATCAGCCGGTTCACCTGATGAATGCGGGCCACCTCGCGCGTGGCAGCGGTGTAGAAGGTCACCCCGATCGAGATCGACAAGCGATCGCCGGGGGTGGTGTGATCGGCATTGGACCTCGTCATGTGGGGCGAAGTGCTTGGAAAGTAGACCGCATCCCCGGGCCGCGCATCGAACTCCAGTCCGCGTGACAGGAACGCTTCATCGAAGCACACCTTCCTGAGCGACTGGGTGACGATGAAGTCTTCGACCGCATCGGCCGGCACGATGGTGCGATCGCGGTGATCCCAGACGTTGAGGATCTTGTGCCCATGCAGCTGAAGCCAGAAGTTGTTTTCGCGATCGATGTGAAAGGGCGTGACGGAAGGCGGAGCAGAGAAGAAGACGAATCCGTTCACCCTGAAGATCTCCGGTTGCTCTCGCTCGACCAAGGAGCGCATCGAGTCCACCACCGCCATCAGCAGTGCCTGATAGCGGGGAATGACCTCGATGTTGTAGAAGGCGACCGAGGAACCCGGCTCCTCCATGCGCTGGAAGAATTGCTCGATGCTGCGCCCGTCAGGAGGACGGCTGTCGTGCGCGAGCGCGGACGCGACCGTCCTGTTCGGCGTCATGAACCTGCATTGGTCCAGCTTCGAGAGCTCCAGCCCGAGCTGCACCAGCTGAGGCACCTGGAACAGCGGATGCTCGTGAAAGTTGTGGTGCATCGGCGTGATCCTCTGGATGGAGAAGCCGTCCGGATCGTCCGGCCACACCCTGTACGTCGTTTTCGAAGCACCGACGGAATTCATCTGGGTCACGCACATCGCACCCTCCAGATCGCTTTTTGGGCCCGCCCCAGAAAAGAGGTCCGGGACGAAGTCCGGGAGCGAAAGTAATACTTTGGAATTCAATTATGAGCCAAATTCCTGACTTCCGTCTGACGCCGGAAGGCTTGCCACATATAAGAACACGGCAAAAAAAATCGCCAAATGCTTGCGGCAAATGACGATTTTCAAGATTTGTTGGTAGGACGTACTGGATTCGAACCAGTGACCAACGGATTAAAAGTCCGCTGCTCTACCAACTGAGCTAACGTCCCGGAGCCAATTTCTTCTTTTTCGGTTTTTCTTCACCGGCGTCGAATCCGGCAAAGCCAAAGATTATAGCGTGGCGTTGCTCGCAATCCTGTCGAGAACCCAACCCGCTGCACATTGGCCGAAAGTCGCGGTCACGCTCACCACCGAACCGTAGCCGTGGCAGTTGAGCGAACCATCGCCTTCGATGATGGCGCAGGAGGCATCGGGCGGTGCGACGCTCTCGCGGCTGAAGACGCAGGCCACGCCGATCTTGCGGCCCTCGCGCGGCGCACCATGCTCCTTGCGAAGGCGCTGGCGAAGCTGCGCCAGCAGCGGATCGTGCGTGACAAGCGCGAGATCGTCGATGTCGACCTTGTGCGCCTGCCGCTTGCCGCCGGCCGCGCCCACGGTCACGAAGGCGGTGCGCGATGCGCGGGCCCATGCGGCCATCGTGAGCTTGGCCTTGACCTGGTCGCAGGCATCGATGACGGCCGTCGCGGGCCCGTTGGCTGCCTGCGCCGCTTCGAGCAAGGCCGTCCAGTTGCCGGGCTCGACGAATTCATCGAGCGCAAGCACCTGGCAGTCGGGGTTGATCTGCGCGATGCGGTCGCGCATGGCCTCGACCTTGGCCTGTCCCACGGTTGCATCGAGCGCGTGGATCTGCCTGTTGATGTTCGACTCGGAGACGTGATCGAGATCGATCAGCGTCAGCCGCCCCACGCCGCTGCGCGCCAGCGCCTCGACGGCCCACGATCCCACGCCGCCGATGCCGACGACGAGCACGTGCGCATTGCGGATGCGCGCAGCACCGGCCACGCCATACAGGCGTTCGAGGCCGCCGAAGCGGCGAGCGAAGTCGGGCGCCGCGGTGTCGGTGATGACATTCGCGGCGTCGATCGACGCATCAGGAAGGATGGCTGCGCTCAAGCGGGGGAACTGCGCTGCCGCTAGCGCAGGCGCGAAAGACGCTCTCGGCCGGCCTGGGCGGCTTCGGATTGCGGATAGGCCTTGGTCAGGTCTTCGAGCGTGCGGCGCGCGGCGCGCGTGTCTTTCAGCTCGATCTGGCAATTGGCGATCGACAGCACGGCCTCGGGAGCCTTGGCGTGGTCGGGCGCAAGCGACAGCATGGAGCGGAAGTTCGCGATGGCCTCGTTGTAGTTGCGCGTTGCGTACTGCGCATTGCCGAGCCAGAACAGCGCGGAGGCGTTGTAGCCGCTTTGCGGATAGCGCTTGACGAACTCGGCGAACGCGGTTTGCGCCTGCGCGAACTGGCCCGCGCGGAAGATGCCGAGCGCGGCATCGAAGTCGGCCTTTTCCTTGGGATCGGCGGTGAACTCGCGGCCATCCACGGAAACCTTCGTCGGCTCGTTCTGCTTGAGCCGGTCGTCGATGGTGGTCTGGCGCGACTGCATCTCGCTCAAGGTGCGCTGCAGCTGCTCGTTCTGGCCGGTCATGCGCGCGAGATCGCCCCGCATCTGCTCGATCTGGTTCTGCAGGTCGAGCAGGCTGCGGCGCAGCTGGCCGTTTTCGTCGGCAAGCCGCTGGTCGGTCTGCTGGCGCATGGCCTCCACCCGCTGGCGCAGGTCAAGGATGGCGCGGCGCGCCTCGTCATCCTCGAACAACGCAGCTTGCGAGCCGACCGAAACGCAAAGCAAGGCGGCAGCCAGCGCCGCGCCTCGCAACAGGGCGTGTTGCATCACCGGGTGTAGCGGATTTCAGCGCGGCGGTTCTGCGCCCAGGCTTCTTCGCCCGAGCCCTGGACCGCGGGCTTTTCCTTGCCGAAGCTCACGGCTTCGATCTGGGCGTCGTTCACGCCCAGCAGCGTCAGCGCACGGCGGACGGCTTCGGAGCGCTTCTGGCCGAGTGCAAGGTTGTACTCGCGGCCGCCACGCTCGTCGGTGTGGCCTTCGATGGAAACGCGGCGCTGCGGATTGGCCTTGAGGAAACGGCCGTGGCCATCGATCAGGGCCTGGAACTCGGGCTTGACCGTGTAGCTGTCGTAGTCGAAATAGACGATCCGTTCGATACCGACCGGACCTTGCGCGGTACCGGCAGTGGAATCGATGGAGACGGGGGCGACTGCACTTGCGCCACCTTGTTGGCCGCCGGCGGTGCCGGAGCGGTCGGTCACCGGTGTGTCGTTGAGCTTGGTGCCCGACGAGCAACCGGCAATCAGAGCCACGATGGCCAGCGAATAAATCGTACGTTTCAACATTGGGTACTCCTCAAATAAACCTTGGTCATTGCTTTTGAAACGGACCCCAGTCCGGTTCTCTTATGTCTCCGCCCTGTCCCGCCAGCCGTGCCTTTATTTTTCCGTCCAGCGTGGTCGTCATGAGCGCTTCGCGGCCTTGCAGGTGCGTTGCGTAGACGATCAGCTTGCTGTTGGGGGCAAAACTTGGGCTCTCGTCTGCCGAAGTGTCGGTGATGGCCGAGACATTGCCGGTTGCCAACTCCATCACATGGAGTTTGAAGGCGCCGCCAACGCGAGAGATGTAGGCCAACCACCGGCCGTCGCCGCTGACAGAGGGAGAAATGTTGTAGGTGCCGCTGAAGGTGACGCGCGTCGGCGCGCCGCCGCTGGCGCTCATCTTGTAGATCTGCGGGGCGCCGCCGCGGTCGCTCACGAAGTAGATCGTACTGCCATCTGCGGAGTAGACAGGCTCGGTGTCGATGCTGGCGCTCTGGGTCAGCCGGCGCGGCTCGCCGCCAGCAGCCGGGATCGTGTAGAGCTGGGAGCCGCCGTCGCGGCTGAGCGTGACGGCGAGCGAGCCGCCATCAGGCGCCCACGCCGGCGCGCTGTTGGAGCCGCGGAAGTTGGCAAGCAGCCGGCGCTGCCCGCTGGCCACGTTGTGCACGTACACCACGGGCTTGCGCGACTCGAACGACACGTAGGCCAGTTGCTGGCCGTTGGACGACCAGACCGGCGAGATGATGGGTTCCGGACTTGCGAGCGCGGCCTGCGCGTTCTCGCCATCGGCATCGGCCACCCACAGCGAATAGCGGCTGCCGCCCTTGGTCACGTAGGCAATGCGGGTCGAGAAGATGCCCTTGTCGCCGGTCAGCTTTTCATAGACGTAGTCGGCAATGCGATGCGACGCGAGCCGCAGGTCGCCTTGCGGAACGGTGTAGCTCTGGCCGCCGAGGTCTTGTCCGCGCACCACGTCCCACAGGCGGAAGCGCACGTCGAAGCGGCCATCGGCCAGGCGCGTGACGCTGCCCACCACGAGCGAGTCCGCCGTGCGCTGGCGCCACAGGGCGAGGTCGGGGCGCGAGGCTTCGTCGAGCGCCTGCCCGGAAGCATCGACGCCTCGGAACTGGCCGCTGCGCTCCAGGTCGGCCTGCACGATCTCGGAGATCTTCTGCGGCGAGGCGTCCTGCCCCTTGAACGGAACCAGCGCGATGGGCAGCTGCGTGAGCCCCACGCCCGAGACCTCGACCCGGAACTGGGCGAGCGCGGGCAGCAGGGGAGTGGCAGCAAGCGCCGCAATCAAGGCGCGGCGCGCAAAAAGCGATGAAGAAGGAGTTGAAATGGAAACTGGCAACGGCTTGTTCATGCGGTTCGGAGATGTTTCGGGTCAAAAAGTTCTACCCGGTGTGACGGGCCACATGTTACACACTGGTTCGGTCGTGCCGTCACAAAACGTGTATCGAGCGATGCGGTCCTACATGGCAGCCCTCCGAGGGCCCTTCGGTGCGGCCCCGTAGAATCCGCCGCCATGCAAGCATCCCCCGGCAGTGAGACCGCACGCCCTCCCCTGACACGCCGGCTGGCGAGACTCATGACCTGGTTCGGCGGCTCGCGCCACTGGTGGGCCGTCGGGCTCATCGGCGCCCTGCTGGCGGCCGTCACCGAGCCCTTGATGGCGGCCCTGCTGAAGCCGCTGCTCGACCGCGGCTTCAACCGCGGACAACTGGCGCTGTGGATCGTGCCGGCCGCCGTGCTGCTGCTGTTCGCGGTGCGCGGCATTGCCCAGTTCATTTCCCAATACGCGCTCTCGCGCATTGCCAACGAAGGCATGCAGCGGCTGCGCCGCGTGCTGTTCCAGCGCCTGCTGGCGGCCGAGCTCGCCTTGTTCTCGCGTCAGTCGGCCAGCGCGCTTTCGAACACCGTGGTGTATGAAGTGCAGACCGGCTCCATGCTGCTGGTGCAGGCCCTCCTCGGACTTTCGCGCGACGGCTTCACCCTGATTGCGCTGCTCGCCTACCTGGTCTACCTGAACTGGAAGCTCACGCTCATCGTTGCCTTTCTGGTGCCGAGCATCTCGTGGATCATGAAGGTGTTCTCCAAGCGCCTGTACCGCCTGACGCAGCAGGGCCAGCAGGCCACCGACGAGCTGGCCTACGTGGTGGAAGAGAACGTGCTCGCACACCGCATGGTGCGGCTGCACGGGGCCGAGGCGGCGCAAGGCGAGCGCTTCGAGCAACTGAGCCAGCGCCTGAACAGGCTGGCCGTGAAATCGACCATCGCGCAGGCCGCCACCACGCCGCTCACGCAGATGATGGCCGCGCTCGCGCTCTCGGTGGTGGTGATGATCGCGCTCTGGCAGAGCGGCGAACAGGGCCTGACCGTGGGCGGCTTCGTCGCCTACATCACGGCCATGCTGATGCTCATCGCGCCGATCCGCCGGCTGGCGGACATGGCCGCGCCCATCACGCGCGGCCTCGCAGCACTCGAACGCGGCCTGGTGCTGATCGACGACGTGGCCCCGGAGCCGCAGGGCAATTTCAGCGTCGAACATGCGCAAGGCCGCATCGAACTGCGCGGCATCAAGGTCAGCTACCGCGGCGAGGACGAAGCCCGCGCACTCGACGGCGTGAATCTGACGATCGAGCCGGGCCAGGTGGTGGCCTTCGTCGGCCCTTCGGGCTCGGGCAAGACCACGCTGGTCAACCTGCTGCCGCGCTTCGTGCTGCCAAGCGGCGGCCAGGTGCTGCTCGACGGGCACGACACCAGCGAATGGGAACTGAAGAGCCTGCGCGCGCAGTTCGCGATGGTGAGCCAGGACGTGGTGATGCTCAACGACACGCTGGCCGCCAACGTGGCGCTGGGCGCCGGAATCGATCGCGAACGGGTCCAGCAATGCATAGCAGCCGCGAACCTGTCCTCCCACGTCGAGAGCCTGCCGCAGGGCATCGACACGGTGCTCGGCCACAACGCCACGCAGCTTTCCGGCGGCCAGCGCCAGCGCCTGGCCATCGCGCGCGCGCTCTACAAGAACGCGCCCATCCTGCTGCTCGACGAGGCCACCTCGGCCCTCGACACCGAATCGGAACGGCTGGTGCAGGACGCCCTGCAGCGCCTGATGCAGAACCGCACCACGCTGATCGTCGCGCACCGGCTGTCGACCATCCAGCATGCCGACCGCATCATCGTGATGGAGCAAGGCCGCATCGCCGAGCAAGGCAGCCACGAGCAGCTGATGGCGCTGGACGGGCTCTATGCGCGGCTGCAGACGCTGGCGGTGCGCAGCGCGACGCCGGGCCAGGACCCGACGCTCTGACGAGCCTTCAGAGCAGCACGATGTCGTACTGGCCCTGCCCGATGGCGGCCTCGGACTGCAACGAAATCGGCTTGCCGATGAAGTCGCTCAGCCCTGCGAGGTGCTGGCTTTCCTCGTCGAGGAACAGCTCGATCACCTGGGGCGACGACACGATGCGGAACTCGCGCGGCGTGAACTGCCGCGCCTCGCGCAAGATTTCGCGCATGGCGTCGTAGGCCACGCTGCGCGCCGTCTTCACGATGCCCTGCCCGCCGCAGGCCGCGCAGGGCTCGCACAGCATGTGGGCCAGCGATTCGCGCGTGCGCTTGCGCGTCATCTCGACCAGACCGAGCTGCGAGAAGCCGCCCGCGGTGGTCTTGACGCGGTCGCGCGCAAGCTGCTTGCGGAACTCGGCCAGCACCTGCTCGCGGTGGTCGTCGCGGCCCATGTCGATGAAGTCGACGATGATGATGCCGCCCAGGTTGCGCAGCCGCAGTTGCCGCGCAATGGCCTGCGCGGCTTCGAGGTTGGTCTTGAAGATGGTGTCGTCGAAATTGCGCGCCCCCACGAAGCCGCCGGTGTTCACGTCAACCGTGGTGAGCGCCTCGGTCTGGTCCACCACGAGGTAGCCGCCCGACTTGAGTTCGACGCGCCGGCCCAGCGCCTTGGCAATTTCCTCGTCGACCGAATACAGGTCGAAGATCGGCCGTTCGCCCTTGTAGTGCTGCAGCTTGCCGGCCGCCTGCGGCATGTACTCGAGCCCGAACTTGAGCAGCACCTCGAACTGCTCGCGGGAATCGATGCGGATGGTTTGCGTGTCTTCGCTGGTCATGTCGCGCAGCACGCGCTGCAGCAGGCTCAGGTCCTGGTGCAGCAGCGACATCGGCGGAGTCTTGCCCGACGCGTCGCGGATGCGCGACCAGGTCTTGCGCAGGTAGGCGATGTCCTCGGCCAGTTCGGCGTCGGACGAATCTTCGCCGTTGGTGCGCAGGATGAAACCGCCCGTGTTGGCAGGCACCACGCCGCCGCTGTCGGCCGCCGCGGCGGCCTCGATCAACGCGAGCATGCGCGCGCGCAATGATTCGCGCTGGTCCGAAGGAATCTTCTGCGAAACGCCGATGTGGTTGTCCTGCGGCAGGAACACCAGCAGCCGGCCGGCAATGCTGATCTGCGTGGACAGCCGGGCGCCCTTGGTGCCGATCGGGTCCTTGATCACCTGCACCAGCAGCGACTGGCCTTCGAACACCTGCTTCTCGATGGGCACCATCGGCCCGCCATTGCGGTGGTCGCGTTCGGGGGCCGGCGCGCTGGGCCGCGAGCCCGGCGTGAACGGCGCCACGATATCGGCCACGTGCAGGAAGGCCGTGCGCTCGAGGCCGACGTCGATGAAGGCCGACTGCATGCCCGGCAGCACGCGCGACACCTTGCCAAGATAGATGTTGCCGACCAGCCCGCGCTCCAGCGTGCGTTCGACATGCAGCTCTTGCACCGCGCCGTGCTCGACCAGCGCCACACGGGTCTCCTGCGGGGACCAGTTGATCAGGATGTCTTGCATGGAATTCTCAGGTATTGAAACCGGCGCTGCGAAGAAGCTGCGCGGTCTCGAACATCGGGAGTCCCATGATGCCCGAATAGGATCCGCTGATGTGCTCGATGTACGCAGCCGCCGCGCCCTGGATCGCATAGGCGCCGGCCTTGCCGAGCGGCTCGCCGCTGGCGGCATAGCGCGCCATCTGCTGTCTGGTCATGGCTGCGAAGCGCACGCGCGACACGCTGAGCGCCGCATGGCGGCGGCGGCCATGCTGCAGCGCCACGGCCGTCAGCACGCGGTGCGTGGCGCCGGACAGGAGCGCGAGCATGCGCTCGGCATCGAGCGCATCCTCGGGCTTGCCGAGGATGGTGCGGCCGAGCGCCACGGTGGTGTCGGCGCAGAGCACCGGTGCATCGACGAGCCCGAGGCGCTTGCGCCGCGCGACAGCCGCATCGAGCTTCAGCTCCGTCACGCGCTGCACGTAGGCGGTCGGCGACTCGTTGGGCAGCACCGTTTCGAGCGATTCGGCATCTTCATCGGCACCGGCCAGCAACAGTTCGTGGCGAACGCCGAACTGGCCGAGCAGTTGGGCGCGGCGCGGGCTTTGCGATGCGAGATAGATGAAGTCGGCGGTCATTCCCGGTGGTACGGATGGCCCGCATTGACTGACCATGCCCGGTACAGCTGTTCGACGAGCAGCACGCGCGCCATCGCATGCGGCAGGGTCAGGTCGGACAGGCGGATGCGTTCATGGGCTGCGGCCTTGAAGGCGGGATCGAGGCCATCGGGGCCGCCGATGACAAGGGCCACGTCGTCGCCCTCGCCTTGCCAGGCCTGCAGGCGTGCAGCCAGCGCCTTGGTGGTGAGCGCGGTGCCGCGCTCGTCGAGCACGACGATGCGCATGCCCTTGGCAATGGCGCCCTCGATGCGTTCGCGTTCGGCCGCGTAGAGCGTCTCGAGCGACTTGGAGCCGCGGGGTTCGGTCTTGACGGCGCGCAGTTCGAGCTTGAGCTCGGGCGGAAAGCGCTTGGCGTAGTCGTCCCAGGCAGTCTGTGCCCAGTCGGGCATGCGTTGCCCGACGGCGACCACCAGGAGCTTCATGCGCGGCGGGCAGGCGCCTTCTTGGCAGGCGCCGCCTTCTTTGCCGCAGGCCTCTTCACGGCGGGCTTCTTCGCAGCGGGCTTGCCAACGACCTTGACCGGCACGCGCGCGGTCGTGGTCTTCCTGGCCGGCGCCTTCTTGGCGGCGGTTTTCTTTGCCGGGCTTCGGCTGGCCTTCTCGGCCTTGGCTTCCTGCTCGGCCGCGCGGATGGCGGTCTTGGCCGCGCTCGCACGGCGCAGGTTGGGCATCTTGGCCGCGACCGGCTTCTTCTCTTCGATCACCTTGGAGGCGGTCGCAAGCGCCGGCTTGGTGCCGCCGAGCTTGGCGCGCACCGGCTTGTCGCCCCAGATCTCTTCAAGGTGGTAGTACTGGCGGATGGCCGGCTGCATGATGTGCGCGACGGCCGCGCCGCAGTCCACGATGATCCACTCGCCGTTGTCCTCGCCCTCGATGCGCGGCTTGCCGAAACCGGCTTCGCGCACGGCATCGCGCACGCTGGTGGCCAGCGCCTTGGTCTGCCGGTTGGAGGTGCCCGAGGCCACGATCACGCGCTCGAACAGCGGTGAGAGATGCTCGGTGTCGAAAACCTGGATGTCCTGCGCCTTGACGTCTTCGAGTCCATCGATGATGGCTCGCTGGAGTTTCTGGGTGTCTTTCTTGGCGGCGGCTTCAGTGGTCATCAGGCAGGGCGGTAAAGGTGGTGTTGGTCAATATAGCGTGCAACGGCTGGCGGAACCAGCGAGGAAATGTTCTCGCCAAGCGCCGCGCGCCGCCGTATGTCGGTGGCGCTGGTGTCCATGGCCGGCAATTCGAGCGCCTCGAAACGCGCGCCAGCCGGGAGGCCGGGCAGCATCTTCGGATCAAAACGAGCAGTGCCGCCCGTCGATAATGCGCGATACGCTACAGAAACAATAGCAATGCCGAGTATAGCCTGCCAGCCGTGCCATGTAGTCAATGCGCTGGCCTGGTCGGCGCCCATGATCAGAACCAGTTGGGCTCCGGGCTGCTCCTGCTGCAGTTCGTGCAGGGTGTCGAGCGTGTAGGTGGGGCCATCGCGCAACACTTCGCGGCTGTCGACCACCACGGTGCCCTTCAACCCCGAAAAAGCCAGCCGCGTCATCGAGAGGCGGTCCTGCGCCGGCGTCAGCGCCCTGCTCTTGTGCCAGGCCTGCCCCGTGGGAATGACGTGCAGCTCGGCCAGGTCGAGCTGCGCAAGCGCCGCCTCGGCCAGGGCCACGTGGGCGTTGTGCGGCGGATCGAAAGCGCCGCCGAAGACACCGATGCGCGGGGCCATGCCGGTGGGGTTCACAACCAGTCGCGCCGCACGATGAAGTCGCTGTAGAGCGTTGCTTCGGGGCTGCCCGCTTCGGGCTGTTGCTGGTAGGCCCAGCTTGCGAGCGGCGGCATCGACAGCAAGATCGATTCGGTGCGCCCGCCCGACTGCAGCCCGAAGTGCGTGCCGCGGTCCCACACGAGGTTGAACTCCACGTAGCGCCCGCGCCGGTAGAGCTGGAACGCCCGCTCGCGCTCGCCCCAGGGCATGGCGCGGCGGCGCTCGACAATGGGCAGGTAGGCCGGCAGGAAGGCATTGCCCACCGAGCGCAGCATGGCAAAGCCGTTCTCGAATCCGCCGTCGGCGAAGTCGTCGAAGAAGATGCCGCCGATGCCGCGCTGCTCGTTGCGGTGCTTGAGAAAGAAATACTCGTCGCACCAGGTCTTGAAGCGCGGGTACTTGTCGTCGCCGAAGTCGGCCAGCGCGTCGCGGCACACCGTGTGAAAGTGAACCGCGTCGTCCTCGAAGCCATAGCAGGGCGTGAGGTCCATGCCGCCGCCGAACCAGCACACCGGATCCTTGCCCTCGGGCAGCGCAGCCAGCATGCGCACGTTCATGTGGACGATGGGCACGTAGGGGTTGCGCGGATGGAACACCAGCGAAACGCCCATGGCTTCGAAGGGCGCGCCCGCGAGTTCGGGCCGGTTCTGCGTGGCCGAAGGCGGCAGCCTGGGCCCACGCACCTGCGAGAAACCGCAGCCCGCGCGCTCGAACAACGCCCCGCCTTCCAGGATGCAGGTGAGGCCGCTGCCCTGCAGTGTCTCGCCGGGCTCCTTTTGCCAGGCGTCGCGCACGCAGGCGCCGCCATCGGCCGCCTCGACGGCCGCGACGATCTCCTGCTGCAGCTTGCGCAGGTAGTCGCCGACTGCTGCCGGGTGGGTCTGTTGCATCAGGCGTGCGGGTTGTTGCGCGCGTGGAGCGCGCGGTGTCCGATGTCCTTGCGGTATTGCGCGCCATCGAAGCTGATGCGCGCGGCGACTTCGTAGGCCCGCTGCTGCGCGAGCTTCACGCTGTCGGCCAGCACAGTCACGCAGAGCACGCGGCCGCCGCTGGTCTTGAGCTCGCCGTCCTGCTGGGTGGTGCCCGCGTGGAACACCACAGCATCGGGTGCCTCGGGCGGAATGCCGGTGATGCGATCGCCCTTGCGCGGCGAGAGCGGATAGCCGTGCGCCGCCATCACCACGCCGAGCGCCACGCGCCGGTCCCACTGCAGTTCGACCTGGTCGAGCGTGCCGTCGGTGGCGTGCCAGAACACTTCGAACAGGTCGGACTTGAGCCGCATCATGATCGGCTGTGTCTCGGGGTCGCCCATGCGGCAGTTGAACTCGAGCGTCTTGGGATGGCCCGACGCATCGATCATGAGGCCGGCATACAGGAAGCCGGTGTACGGGATGCCGTCCTTTTCCATGCCGCGGATGGTCGGAAGGATGATCTCGCGCATGGCGCGCGCATGCACCTCGGCCGTGACCACGGGTGCCGGCGAGTACGCGCCCATGCCGCCGGTGTTGGGGCCTTCGTCGTTGTCGAGCAGGCGCTTGTGGTCCTGGCTGGTGGCCAGCGCGGTCACGTTCTTGCCGTCGCACAGCACGATGAAGCTGGCTTCCTCGCCCTGCAGGAATTCTTCGATGACCACGCGCGCGCCGCCATCGTTGTGCGCCACGCCGAACTTGTTGTCGACCAGCATGAAGTCGACGGCCTCGTGCGCCTCCTGCGCGGTCATGGCCACCACCACGCCCTTGCCGGCGGCCAGGCCATCGGCCTTGACGACGATCGGCGCGCCCTTGGCGTCGATGTAGGCGTGCGCTGCCGCGGCGTCGGTGAAGGCCTCGTACTCGGCCGTGGGTATCTTGTGGCGCTTCATGAAGGCCTTGGAGAAGGCCTTGGAGCTCTCGAGCTGCGCGGCGGCCTGCGTGGGGCCGAAGATGCGCAGGCCGTGCGCGCGGAATTCGTCCACCACGCCCGCTGCCAGCGGCGCCTCGGGGCCGACGACGGTGAGCGCGATCTTTTCCTTGGCAGCCCATTCGCGCAGCGCGGCGGGCTCGGCGATGTCGATGCAGTCGTAGCGCTCGTCACTCACGGTGCCGCCGTTGCCCGGCGCCACGTACACGCGGCTGACTCGGCTGGCCTGCGCCAGCCGCCACGCCAGTGCGTGTTCCCGGCCCCCTCCTCCAATTACCAGTACCTTCATTCGTGGGCCTTCTTCATTCGCTGTGGATCAATGTTCATTCATTCGGAAAGCGCGGCGTTGTGATAGACCTCCTGGACATCGTCCAGGTCTTCGAGCACATCGAGCAGCTTCTGCATCCTGGCCGCGTCTTCGCCGGTGATTTCGATCGTGTTCTCGGCGCGCATGGTGACCTCGGCCACCTCGGGCTCGAGGCCGGCGGCTTCGAGCGCATTCTTGACGGCTTCGAAATCGGCGACGGCGGTGATCACCTCGATGGCGCCGTCGTCATCGGTGACCACGTCCTCGGCGCCGGCCTCGAGCGCGGCTTCCATCACCTTGTCTTCATTGGTGCCGGGGGCAAAGATGATCTGGCCGCAGTGCTTGAACTGGAAGGCCACCGAGCCTTCGGTGCCCATGTTGCCGCCGTGCTTGGAAAAGGCGTGGCGCACTTCGGCCACGGTGCGCACGCGGTTGTCGGTCATGGTGTCGACGATGATCGCCGCGCCGCCGATGCCGTACCCTTCGTAACGAATTTCTTCGTAATTGACGCCTTCGAGGTTGCCGGTGGCCTTGTCGATGTTGCGCTTGACGGTGTCGATCGGCAGATTGACCGCCTTGGCCTTCTCGACCGCCAGCCGCAGCCGGGGGTTGGCGCTGAGATCGCCCCCGCCGGCGCGCGCTGCCACAGTGATTTCACGGATGGCGCGGGTCCAAAGCTTGCCGCGCTTCTCGTCCTGGCGGCCCTTGCGGTGCTGGATGTTTGCCCATTTGCTGTGTCCGGCCATGGCTTTCTATCTCGCTGTCTTGTGTTTTCAAAGCAAGCTCCGAGTTTACTGTCCGGCGCACACAACGGCCGGCGCGGCGGCGCCGAAGCGGCAAGGTCTTTTGGTGATAATCCTTCGATGACGCCATCGCCTTCAGTCGGGCCCGGGAATCCGACCACCCTGCCGCCGCACACCCCATTGCCGCTGTACTACAAGAACGAGGCAGAGCACCAGGCATTCCTGAGGCGCATCTTCGACAGCACCGCCGCCGACTACGACCGCATCGAAAGCGTGCTCGCCTTCGGCACCGGTCCGTCGTACCGCCGCGCCGCCTTGTCGCAGGCCGGGCTCGCGCCGGGCGCGCAGGTGCTCGACGTCGGCATCGGCACCGGACTGGTCGCCCGAGAGGCGCTCAGGATCATCGGCCCCACGGGCCGGCTCGTGGGCGTCGATCCCAGCGTGGGCATGATGGAACAGGTCGACCTGCCCGGCGTCGAGCTGGTGCAGGGCGTGGCCGAAGCGCTGCCCCGGCCGGACGCCAGCTGCGATTTCGTGAGCATGGGCTACGCCATGCGCCACATCAGCGACGTGGCGGCCGCGTTCGGCGAGTTCCACCGCGTGCTGCGCCCCGGCGGACGCCTGGTGGTGCTCGAGATCACCAAACCCAACGGCCGCATCGCCACCGCGCTGCTCAAGGCCTACATGCGCGCAGTGGTGCCGCTGATCGCCCGGGTGGTCGGCCGCCGCAGCAACACCTCGGAATTGTGGCGCTATTACTGGGACACCATCGAGGCCTGCATTCCGCCCGAGCGCGTGCTGGAAGCGCTGCGCGCCGCGGGCTTCACCGAGGTGCGCCGCGCCGCGAGCCTGGGCGTGTTCTCCGAATACATGGCGCGCAAGCCAGAAAACACCATCGAGGCCGGCTGACCGTGCGAGTCCAGGGCGAAACCTCCTCCTCTCTGCGCGTCGAGCGCCTTTCGCTGTCCGACAGCCTTGCGCTGGCTGCCAACGGGCGTGCGCCTTTCGCGGCGCTCGGCTATGGCACGCCGCACGAACTGGCATGGATGCCGACCGTCAATGCGCGCGTTCTTTCGGCGCAAGGCGCGATGGCCGACGTGTGGCACGTGAGCGGCGGGCAGGTTGCATCGAGCACCACCGGCATCGCGCGCTGGCGCAGCGACGGACAATGGCTGCTCGGCGCCATCGACCTCGACGAGTCGATCGAGAAACAGGACCTCGCCGAACTCGCACACCGCGCCTACCGCGACCTGTTCAAGACTCTCGACCAGGCCGGCACGCCCCACCTGCTGCGCATCTGGAACTACCTGCCGCAGATCAATGCCGACGGCGGCGGGCTGGAGCGCTATCGCCAGTTCAATCTCGGGCGCCAGGAAGCCTTCTTCGAGGCTGGCCGCGCCGCCTTCGAGGGCGCGCCCGCGGCATGTGCGCTGGGCATCCACCAGGGCGCGCTGTCGATCCGCTTCCTGGCCGGCCAGATCGCGCCCATGCCGGTCGAAAACCCGCGCCAGATCTCGGCCTACCGCTACCCGGAAACCTACGGCCCGCGCTCGCCCACCTTCTCGCGCGCCGCGCTGGCCGAGATCGGCAATGGCGACGTGGCGCTTTTCATATCGGGCACCGCGAGCATCGTCGGCCATGAAACCGTGCACCACGGCGATGTGCTGGCGCAGACGCGCGAAACGCTGCGCAACCTCGAAGCCGTGATCGCGGCCGCCAACAACCAGGCCACGGCCACGTTCGCGCTCGCCATGCTCGATTGCGTGGTCTATGTGCGGCATCCGGCCGATACCGACAAGGTGCGCGGCGTGCTCGAGAGCGCGCTCGGCGCCGACGCGCCGATGATCCGCCACGCGGTCTACCTGGAGGCGGACATCTGCCGCAGCGACCTGCTGGTCGAGATCGAAGCCCACGCCGTCGCCCCGGGTCGCCTGCGGGCCTGACCCGGCGCGATCGACCGGACCGGCGACCCATGTCGATGACCCGCGTGCTGCGCATTCTCACGGCCATTCCGCTCGCGTTGATGCTCTACGCGCTGCTGCTGTTCCTGGGGCTGATCTCGTTGGCCTGGAATTTCGTGGCCATGCTGCTTTATCCGGTGATGCCCGAGGCACCCGCCCGCAAGCTGGGCCGCCTGACCATCGCCTTGGCCTACCGCATGTTCTGGGGCCTGGCCTCGGTAACCGGGATGATGCGCATCGACGCCGATTGCCTCGATCCGATGCGCGACGAGCCGGGCGTGATCTTCGTTGCCAACCACCCGACCATGCTCGACGCCCTGCTGCTGGTGGCGCGGCTGCCGCGCAGCGCCTGCATCATGAAGGCCGACCTGCTGCGCAACATCTTCCTGGGCGCGGGGGCGCGGCTGGCGCGCTACATCAGCAACGAATCGGCGCGCACCATGGTGCGGCTGGCCGTGGCCGACCTGCGCAACGGCGGCCAGCTGGTGATCTTTCCGGAAGGCACGCGCACCGTGACGCCGCCGCTCAACCCCTTCGGACACGGCGTGACATTGATCGCCAAGCTCGCGCAGGCGCCGATCCAGACCGTGTTCATCGAAACCGACTCGCCCTACCTCGGCAAGGGCTGGCCGCTGTGGCGCGTGCCGCCGCTGCCCGTCGTCTTCAGGCTCCGGCTGGGCGAGCGTTTTGCGCCCATGCAGGACAGCCACGTGCTGCAATCGGAGCTGGAACAATACTTTCGCCAACACATGGAACAGCGCGCAACCGACGCGTCCCCCGCATGCCAGACGCCTCGCGCACCCACCTTGTCCTGATCCCCAGCTACAACACGGGCGAACGCCTGTTCTCCACGGTCGAAGCGGCGCGCGCGCAGTGGAACCCGGTCTGGGTGGTGGTGGACGGCAGCACCGACGGCACCGGCGAGCGCCTGCAGCAGATGGCCGCCGGCGACCCGGGCCTGCGGGTCTGGCTGCTGCCGCACAACCAGGGCAAGGGCGCGGCCGTGCTGCACGGCTTGCGTGCGGCACGCGAGGCCGGCTTCACGCATGCGCTGACCATGGATTCCGACGGCCAGCACCCGGCCGACCTGATTTCCGCTTTCATGAAAGCATCGCAGGCGCGGCCGGAGACGATGGTGCTGGGCCGGCCGGTGTTCGATGCCTCCGCCCCGCTGCTGCGCGTGCGGGGTCGGCGCGTGTCCAACGGCTGGACCCAGCTCGAGACCCTGTTTGCCGGGGTGGGCGATTCGCTCTACGGATTTCGCGTGTACCCGGTGCCCGACCTGATCGCCGTGATGGCGCGGCAGCCGTGGATGCGCCGCTTCGACTTCGACACCGAAGCGGTCGTGCGGCTGGCCTGGCGCGGCGTCAAGCCCGTGAACATCGACGCGCCGGTGAAATACCTGACCGCCGAGGAAGGCGGGGTTTCGCATTTTCGCTATGGGCGCGACAACCTGCTGCTGACGTGGATGCACACGCGGTTGATGGTGGAGTTCGTGCTGCGGCTGCCGGGTTTGGTTTTTCGCAAGCTGCGCGGGGCCCCGCCGTTTCAGAGGTAGCGCTTCTTTGTTGAGACGCGCCCGGCAGGCGATGCGGCGCTTGTCATGGTGTTGAGGCCGCTGCCCTCACCCCAACCCTCTCCCAGAGGGAGAGGGAGCAAGACCGGGAACGGGCTCCAAAGAGGAGGAACAACCACTGCGCTGTCCTCGGCTCAACCCTCATCGCCGTGCCCCGCAGTAAAACTCAGATCATCCCGCCGTTGATCGAAATCACCTGCCCCGTGATGTAGGCCGCCTCGTCGCTGGCGAGGAATGAAGCCAGCGCCGCCACTTCCTGCGGCGTTCCGGCGCGCTTCATCGGCACCATCTGGTTGACCATGGCGGGGTCGAACGCGGCATCGGCCATGGGCGAGGCGATGATGCCCGGCGCAATGGCGTTGACCGTCACGCCGCGCGACGCCACTTCGAGCGAGAGCGCCTTGGTCGCGCTGTTGAGCGCACCCTTGGCCGCGGCATAGTTGACCTGCCCGCGGTTGCCGGTCAGCGCCGAAACGGACGAAATATTGAGAACGCGCCCCCAGCGCGTGCGCATCATCGGCAGCAGCAAGGGCTGCGTCACGCGGAAGAATCCGTTGAGCGAGACGTCGATGACCTTGTGCCACTGGTCTGCGCGCATGCCGGGCAGCACGGCGTCGTCATGCACGCCCGCGTTGTTGACGACGATCTGGACCGGCCCGCCTTCGAGCATGCGCTCGCACGCCACGCGGCAGGCTTCGTCGCTGCGCAGGTCGAACACATGGCACTCGGCCCTGCCGCCCGCAGCCGCGATGGTGGCCGCCAATTGCTCCACCGCTTTGGGACGCGAGTTGGCGTGCAGCAGCACCGTGGCGCCATCGCGCGCCAGGCGCTCGGCCATGGCGGCGCCCAAGGCACCGCTGGCGCCGGTGATGAGTGCGCGTTTTCCTTCGAGAGTCATGGTGCGTGGGCTCCGGTTGCCAGCGGCGTGTTCAGCACCACCACCGCGCGGCCTTCGGCCAGCACATGGCCGCCGCTGTCGTTCACCGCGAATTCATAGAGGATCTGGTTCGTATCGCCCGACAGGCGACGCGCCTGCACCTGCAGCGCGCCGTCGATGTCGTCGAGCCGCGCCACCGACAGGCGCACATTGCGCGCACTCGCGAGGAATCCGGCCGACGGCGTGCTCCCCTCGGCGGCCAGCAGCCCGCCGTGCAGCGCCATGGCCTGGGCAGCGTACTCGATGGCGTTGGGTGCGAGCAGCCCGCCCGCGGTCCGCAACGGATTGTCTGGTTGCGCATGCGTGCGGGTGCTGCAATGGATGGACTCGGCATCCCAGCGCTCGAGCCGGTCGAGCAGGCACATGCTGCCGCTGTGCGGAATGCGCTCGGCAATACCGGTGCGGTCGAGCGTCTGTGGGGCCGCTGTCACGCCGGGTGCTCCAGGTCGGCCACCAGCAGCACGTTGGCAAAGGGCGTTCCCTTGCTCATCGGAATGCTTTGCACGCGGAATTCCAGCCGCTGCAGCGCCGCCACCCAATCGGACAGCGGACGGCCCCAGGTGGGCGACACCTTGTGGCCGCGCACGCGCGTCACGGTGCGGTCGACCCACTGGCTGATGGCAAAGCCGCGCTTGCTCGACGCGTCGCCCACGCGCAGCAGCAGCCGGGCATTCGCATTGCTGCCGTGCCGCAATGCATCGCGCACACGCTGCAGGACACTGTTTTGCGCCTCGATGTCCACGTAGTGCAGCACGTCGAGGATCACGACCAGGTCGCACGCCGGCAGCGGCGCCGAGCACATGTCGGCGCAGAGCAGCCGTGGCGCCGGCTGCAGATGCCCGATGGAAGCCTCGGCACGCGCCACGTCCTTGGGCATCAGCTCGATGCCGGTGTAGTCGGGGGCCGGTGGCGTGGGCTTCCAGGACGATGGCCAGCGGCCGTGCGCCTGCATGCGGCTCATCGACGCGAGCAGGCTTGCGAACAGCCCTTGGCCGCAGCCGATGTCCACCACGCGGCGATGTGCTGTGTCGATCAGCCCGCGTTCAAGCAGTCCGCGAAACACCGGATCGCGCCCCAGCTTGCCGCGCGCGAAATGCCAGGCGAAGCTGCCACCCTTCTTGTAATGAACAGTGGCGGTCTCGTGAAGCTCGCGCCAGGCGGCATCGGTGGAAAAAGAAGAAGACGAAGAAGAAGGCAGCACCGCACTCATGATTCAAGGCCTTCCGGCAAGGTGACAGCGCGCAGCCCGTCGGCGCGCAGGCGTTCGAAAAGCAAGGGCAATACCTCCAGCAACACGGGGTTTCCTCCAGGGGTGCGCGCGGCGTTGCCGTCGTGCAGAAGCAGGATGTCGCGCGCCTGCAGCTTGCGGCCCAGGCGCGCCATGACCTTGGCAGGGTCGCCTTCGCGCGTGTCGAAGCCGCGGCGCGTCCAGCTCACGAGCGACAGGCCAAGCCGGTGCAGCACCGGTTCGAGAAACGGATTGCGCAAGCCGGCCGGTGCGCGGAAACAGGTCGGGCGCTGGCCGGTGGTGTCGGCCAGGATGTCCTGCGCGCGGGCGATCTCGCTCGCAAAGCCGCGGGGACCGAGAAAGGAAAAATTGTGCCGGTGCCGCGCGGTGTGGTTCTGGATGCTGTGGCCCCGCGCCACGATCTCGCGCGCCAAGTCCGGATGGGCCAGCACGCGCTCGGCAATGCAGAAGAAGGTGGCGCGCTGGCCATGTGCGTCCAGCAGGTCGAGCACCCGGGGCGTGACCTCGGGGTCGGGCCCGTCGTCGATGGTGATCGCCACCTGGCGCCGGGCACCGGCGGCCTCGGGCAAGCGCGTGACATTCGGCCCCAGCAGGCTGCTGCGCGGCGCGAGCCCCGCGCCGGTGATCAGCGCATGGTTCAGCACGATGGCGCCAATGGCCCACGGCATGGCGCCGGGCACCATCGCGCCAGCGCCGATGGCGGCCACGTGCCAGGCCGCGCTGGCGCGAATGGCCGGCGGCCAGGGCCAGGGTTCGGACGGTGCAGCGGATGCGGAGGACATGGTGCGGGATTTTCCCATCAGCCGCGCGCGGGCGGCGTTGGCACCACGCGGCGCGCGAACGCGGCCGACAGCAGCAGCGCCAGCAAGGCACCCGGCGCGACCACGCGTCCGATCGACGACAGCGCCGGAATGTCCGAGATCGCGATCAGCCCGAACGACACCACCGTGGTCAGGTTGGCCAGCATCAGCGAGGCCAGCGTGTCCTCGTCGGCCCGTCCGGCCATGCGCAGCTGGTCGAAGAACAGCGCGTAGTTGGAGCCCACCGCCACGATCAGCAGCAGCCCCACCAGGTGCAGGATGCCCAGCGGCACTTGGAGCACGGCCATGCCGCCCAGGGTGAGCACCACCGCGAACAGCAGCGGCTGGCACACCGCGAGCAGGCGCCGGCCCGAGCGCAGGTAGAGGCCGAGCAGCACCACCACGGCCAGCGCGCCGAGCAGCACCTGCACGAAGGCCTCGTGCAGATAGCGCTGATAGAGCCCCGCGAGTTCGCGGCCCACGTCAACCACCTGCACCTCGGGCACGCCCGCGAGCGCGGCTTCGAGCCGGCGCGCGTCGAACTTCGCTCCGGGGTGCAGCACCACCAGCGTCGACCAGCCGCCGCCCGGGCGCTGGTACATGAGCGTGTTGACCACCGAACCGAGTGGCCCGCCGGCCAGGTCGGTGCGCCGCACGGGCGCGAGCTTGCGCGCGGCTTCGACATCGGCCAGGAACGGCCCGAGGCGCGCGGCCGGCAGCGGCGAGCCTTGGGTGGCCTCGGCCAGCCGGGTGCGCAGCGTTTCGCCCTCGGGCAGGCTGGCCAGCCGGGCCGCCTGGGTCGCGATGCTCGGCAGCACGCGCGTCACGGCCTCGAAGCCGCCGAGCTCGCCCTTGTCGACCAGTGTGTCGAGCCGTGCGGTGGCGGCTTCGGTGTTGCGCAGCGCGGTTTCCTCGTCGGCGCCGTAGACCACCACCAGCGTGCTGCCGTCGCCGGTGCCGATGTCGGCGCGCAGCATTTCGTCGAGCTGCTGCGCCGACTTGGGCACCGGGCTCATGGCGCCGAGGTCGGCGCGCCACAGATGCCCGCCCTGCCAGATCACCAGCACCAGCGCGGCAGCGCCGAGCCCGGCCAGGACCCATCGCAGGCGCGGCAGGCCGCGCACGAGCATGCCGGCCGCGTGCGCCATGTACTTGCGCATGCCCATGCCGGTGGCGCCGTCGGGCGCGAGCATCGGCAATGCGTAGCGCGTGGCCAGCGCCGCGGCCACGAGCCCTGCAATGGAGAACACGCCCAGCTGCGCCAGGCCCGGAAAGCCCGAGAACACCAGCGCCGCGAAACCGCACACCGAGGTCAGCAGGCCGAGCCGCACGGTGGGCCAATGCACTTCACGCCAGCGCGCCCAGCCGGTGCCGGCCACGGCTGCGCCCCGGGCCTGGATCAGGTAATAGATGGCGTAGTCGACGGTCTCTCCGATCAGCGTGCTGCCGAAGCCCAGCGTCATGCCGTGCACCGAGCCGAACACCACGCTGACCGCCGCGGTCCCCACCACCACGCCCGTGGCCACCGGCAGGAATGCGATGACCAGCGCGCGCGGCGACGCAAAGGCCAGCAGCAGCAGGCCGCCCATCACGATGCCGCCGATGATGGCAAGGTGGATGGCTTCGGTCTTGATCTTGTCGCGGCTCAGCACCGAGAACACGGGCGGGCCGCTCAGCAGCAGCTTCGGCCGGTCGGCCTCGGCCATGCCCTGCGTTGCGGCGTCGAAAGCCGCATGCACGCGCGCGATGGCCACGGCCTGGGCATCGAGATCGCTGCCCGCAGCGCGCGTGGTGGCGATCATGAGCGCGCGCGGCGCGTTGCGCGACATCCAGACGCCGTCTTCGCTGCGCGGCGCGCTGGCCGGCGTCAGCTCGACGGCAATGCGCTGGGTCTCGCCGGTCGGATCGCGGTCGAGCAAGGGCTTGATCGCGTTGCCCGCCGGCGTGCCCAGCATCGACAGCGTTTCATAGATCGCGTCGCGCAGGCCTTCGGCGGTGAACTGCTCGGGCCTCACGCCCGGAGAAAGCTGGTAGCGGTGCTCGAAGACCCAGGTGCCGGCTTCGCTCCAGTCGCCGGTGTCGCCGTTCTGGATCAGGTCGAACAGCCGGCTCTCGCGCATGGACTTGGCCACCGCGCGGGACACGGCCGCGCGCTGCTCCACGCTGGCGCCGCCCTCGATGCCGAGCATCAGCGTGCGCGACGCCACGCCGCTTTGCAGCTGCTCGATGAGCACCTGCTGCCGCACGTCGGGGCTCTTGGGCAGGAAGGCCGAAAGATCTGCGCTGAATTGCGTGCGCGCAATCTGCAGCGCGCCGCAGAGCAGAACCAGTGCCCAGACCATCAGCACCAGCGCCCGGCGCTGCCAGCTCGGCGGGCCGCCCTCCCCGGTCTCGCGCGCCCTCACGGCGTGGTGCGCCCGGCAGCGCCCGAAGGCGCGGTGGGTGCAGCGCCCTGGCGCTCGGGCGTGATGCTCATCACCGAGCGGTCGCCGCCGACGAACTCCATTTCGAGGCCGAGCACTTCGCTTGAGCGGCCGCTGATGCGGATGCTGCGCACCTGCGCCGCAAGCCGGCTGTCGGCCGGCAGGAGGTCGAGCGTCCAGTTGGCGGTCGAGCCGCTCACCGTGCTGCGGAAATAGCGCTGCAGGGTGGCGCCGTCGCCGGCCAGCGTGCCGCGCATGGCTTCGACCAGGCCGAGCAGCTCGGGCATGCTGTCGAGCGTCAGGGTGCGGTTGCGGCCGCCGCGCGAAAGCGTCAGCGTGTTGCCTTCGACCGCCATGGTTTCGACGCGCGGTGACAGCGTGCGCCGCACCAGCTTGTCGGGTGCATCGAAGCTCAGCGTGCCGCGGGCATCGAGCGGGCCTTCCAGGCCGTGCACGAAGCGCTGCTCGGTGAAGCGGGCCTCGCCGCTCTTTTGCTTCGAAAGCAGCCCCATCAGCTCGGGCAGGTCGAAGGCCCATGCCGGCGCGGCGCAGCAGGCCAGGGCCAGCAGCAGGCTCCTGCAAAGCCAGTCAAACCGAATCTTCGAGCCAGGAAATCATGAAAGTTGAACCAGTTGTAGGGATAGGCGCGGCACAGTGCATCGAGGCGCGCCACATAGGCTTCGACCGCCGCGCGGATGCGGCGTTCCCGCTCGGCGGGGTCGGACGCCCGCTCGCTGAAGTCGGCCAAAAGGTCGAACCGGACATCGTAGCGCGCGCCGCCGCCATACAGGCCGGCCATGAAGAACACCTTGCACCGCAGCAGCGCCGCCAGGCGGAACGGGCCGTCGTCGAAACTTGCAGGCTGGCCGAGGAACGGCAGCACGATGTTGTTGCCGCGCTGCTGCGCCGGCTGGTCCTCGCTGCCCGGCAGGGTGCGGTCGACCAGCATGCCGCCAAGGCCGCCGCCATCGAGCCAGTCGCGCAGCGCGAGCATCGAATGCGGTCGGCCCAGCGCGATCACGTGGGGCCGCAGCTCGGGCAGGCTGATGGCGTTGAGGATGGCCGTGATGCGCTGTGCGTTGTCGGGGTACATCAGCATCGCCAGCCGCAGGTCGTGCTTGTGCTGGCTTTTTTGCTTGCAGGCGCCCATCGCCTCGAAGCTGCCGACGTGCGCGCCGAGCAGAAAGGCGCCGCGCCCTTTCAGCGCCTCGGCTTCCAGCGCCTGGTTGCCTTCGACTCTGACGTCGAACAGGTCCATGCGCCCGCGCAGGAAGTACACGCGGTCGAGCACCGTGGAGGCAAAGGCGTGCAGCAGCCGGTAGCCGTCGATCCAGCCGGCGTGCGGACCGATGGCCCGGAACAGGTAGCGTTTGATGTGGCGCCGCGGCGCGGGTGCGAACAAGAGGAAGTACAGGCTGATCGGCGGCAGCAGCAGGCGCGTGACGTGGCGCCCGCATACGATCGCCATCAGGCAGATGACGCGCAACGCCAGCATGTTGCTGCGCTCGGGCGTGTGCGCCCAGTCGCCGCGCTGGCCTGCCTGCGCCGCATCATTCACGGCGCGCGTCTCGGCGTCGGTGTGCTTCATCACGCAGACTCTGGCACGGCGGCCCAGCGGCCGGTGACAGCCAGCACGCCGTCGCAGCGCACGTCGAAGCGCACCCCGCGCGCAGCGCCGGACTCCGGGTGCAGTTCGATGGAAAGCATGCTGCCCGGCCGCACGGGCGCCAGGAACTTGGCGGCCGCGAGCGTGGGGTGGCTGCCCAGCCGGGCGACCAGCGCCGGCACGCGCTGCACGGCTTCCATGACCTCGGCCAGCACCAGCGCGCCCGGCAGCAGCGGCTGGCCGGGAAAGTGGCCCGCGAACGCCGGATGGTCGGCAGGCACCGCATGGGCCAGCTGCACCGGCGTGTCGTCTTCCGCCAGCTGCGCGAGCGCGAATTCGCGCAGCGCCCGCACCGTGAGCTTGCCGGTGCCTTCGCGCGGAAAGGCCTTCACCTGCACCACGCGGCGCGGGACGAACACCGACTCCAGCCGCTGCCGCAGGGCGGCGACGATCTGGCCGGCAGAGAGCGCGGGTGCCACCACGAAGGCCACGGGGCGCACCACGCCGTCGGCCACTTCGTCGGGCAGCCAGAACGCGCCGTCCTCGACGCCCGCGATGCTGTTGAGGTGATAGTTCAGGTGCGCGAGCGAACTGCGCCGGCCCGCCACATGGATCAGGTCGTTGGCGCGGCCCAGCAGCCGGAAGCGGCGCGCATCGAGCAGTTCGAGCACGTCGGCCATGGGCGTGGGCTCGGGCAGGAAGTCGCCGCTGAAGATGAAGCGCTCCGGACCGTCGCCCTCGCCCGGTTCGGCATGGACTCGGATGTTGCCGAAGTTTTCCCAGACCTCGCTCTGCGTGGTGCGGCGGGTGGCAACCTGGCCGGATTCGGTGCTGCCATAGATCTCGATCAGCACCCCGCCCAGCGCCTGTTCGGCCTGGGCCGCCAGCTGCGGCGAGAGCGGCGCGGTGGCGGAAAGAATCAGGTCGACCGGCGGCAGCTCGATGCCCGAAAGCAGCAGCGTCTTCAGGTGGAAAGGCGTGGTGACCAGCGCGCGCGGGCGCGGCACCGAAGCCAGCGTCTTGGCCACGTCGGCCGGAAAGAACGGCCGTCCGCTGTCGAACGCCGCGCCGCCCAGCATGGCCAGCAGCGCCGACGATTCCAGCCCATAGCTGTGCTGCACCGGCACTGTCGCAACCAGCGTCAGGCCGGCGAGCGATGGCAGGCCGAGCAGGCTGGAGAGCCGCTCCACCGCCACCGCAACGTCGCCGACCAGCGTGTCCCAGCGCTTGGCATGCGGCTGCGGCGCGCCGGTGGAGCCGGAGGTCAGCAGGCTCACGGCGTGCATGGCGCCATCGATGGCCGGAATCTCCAGGCCGGCGCCGCCTTCGGGGCTGGCGCGGTGTTCGACCAGCACGCGCGGCATGCCTGGCGTGGCGAGCGCGGCGTCGTCGGTCAGCGCGAAAAGATTCGAGCCAGCGGATTCGAGCAGGCGCGCGAGCGTGTCGGGCCGCGCATCGGGCGGCAGCAGGCTCGCGTGGCCGCGCACCAGCGCAGCCGCCAGGCCGACCGCAAACGCATAGCGGTCGACACAGAGATTGACGGCCCGGCCCTCGGCCGGCAGCAGCGGCGCGAAGCGGGCCACATCGGCCAGGAACTGGCGCGTGCTCACGGGCACGCCGGCGCGCCAGGCCAGCGGCGCATCGAGATCCCGGTTCGCGATCAGCGGCAGCAGGCGGGTATCGGCGCTCACGCGGGTGCCCCCTGCTTCAACGGTTGCCGCTGCCGTGGTCAGCGGGCGATGCGCCCTGGAAGGCGCGCACCGCATCGATGAGCCGCGTGCGCTCGAACTCGGGGTGCAGCCGGTAGCGCACCAGGTGCTCGCCCACGAAGAGAAGCGTGACCGACAACGGCGTCAGCACGTTCGCGAGCAGCGACCAGGCCGACAAAGGCAGCGTCAGGTACACCACGATGGACGACACCACCACCAGCGCGAAGTACACGGTCCAGATGCGCGTGAGCGTCGTGGTGTAGGCCAGCATGTGGCCCTTGAGCGGATGTACGCGCTGCGCGAACTGGGTGATCAGCGACAGGCCGGGCCCGCGCAGCGAAGCGCCGAACCAGCCGCACAAGAGACCGTTGATGGCGACGTGCTGAAAAACATAGAGCCGATTGGTGTCGCCCGCCTCACCCAGGAACACGAGCGCGAAGCCTCCGATGCCCAGCAGCATCGCCGCGGCAAAACCCCAGCGGCCGAACTTGCTGGCGGCAAAACCCATGGCGGCCAGCCAGAGCGGGCCGAGCAACACCACCACGGCCCACGGCTCGGTGGGGTGGAACAGCATCATCCAGTGAGAGAGGCCGGCATAGGCCACTCCCACCAGCAGCAGGAGCGCCAGTCGCCATCGTGACATGGATCAGGAAGCGTTGCGGTGCTGGGCGACGTGGGTCGCGAGCGTACGCAGCGACTGGAAGATCTGCTGGTTGCGCTCGTCGTCCGAGCGCAGCTGGAAGCCGTAGCGCCGGGACACCTCGAGCGCGACTTCGAGAATGTCGATCGAGTCGAGGCCCAGGCCTTCGCCGTACAGCGGATCGGTGGGCACGATGTCCTCGGGCGCGACTTCGAGATTGAGCGCGTTCACCAGCAAGACGGCCAACTCTTTTTCAATCGGCGACTGTTCAGGTGAATCGCCGGCGGCGGGAATGGGGGGCTGAGCAGTCGATGGCAAAAAAAACCTCCTGAAACTTTTTCGGCAACTACCTCGGGGGCCGTGGATTATAGGAGGGCCGCTTGATTAGACTGCCCGCTTCGATACGACCCGGAGCCCTTCATGGCCGACCCCCTTCTGATCGCGCGCCACGACACCATCGAGTGCGCCCTGCTGCCCAGCCTGGCCAACCGCCACGGCCTGATCACCGGCGCCACCGGCACCGGCAAGACGGTCACCCTGCAGACCATCGCCGAGAAGCTCTCGGGCATCGGCGTTCCGGTGTTCATGGCCGACGTCAAGGGCGACCTGACCGGCATGAGCCAGAAAGGCAGCATCGGCGAAAAAATGGCGGCCACACTGAAGGAACGGGGCATCGAGCCGCCCGAACCGGCCGCCTGCCCCGTCACCTTGTGGGACGTGTTCGGCGAACAGGGCCATCCGGTGCGCGCCACCGTCTCCGACATGGGCCCCCTGCTCCTGGGCCGCATGCTGGACCTGAACGAAACCCAGGCCGGCGTGCTGAACCTGGTGTTCAAGATCGCCGACGACAACGGCCTGCTGCTGCTCGACCTGAAGGACCTGCGCGCCATGCTGCAGCACGTGGGCGAGAACGCGAGCCAGTTCACCACCGAGTACGGCAACATCAGCGCCGCCAGCGTGGGCGCCATCCAGCGCGGCCTGCTGCAGATCGAAACCCAGGGCGGCGACAAGTTCTTCGGCGAGCCGATGCTCAACATCGCCGACTTCATGCAGACCGTGGGCGGCAAGGGCGTGGTCAACATCCTGGCGGCCGACAAGCTCATGAACTCGCCGCGGCTCTACGCCACCTTCCTGCTCTGGATGCTGTCGGAACTGTTCGAACAGCTGCCCGAGATCGGTGACCCCGACCAGCCCAAGCTGGCCTTCTTCTTCGACGAGGCCCACCTGCTCTTCAATGAGGCGCCCAAGGCGCTGGTGGAGCGCATCGAACTCGTGGTGCGGCTGGTGCGCTCCAAGGGCGTGGGCGTCTATTTCGTGACGCAGAACCCGCTCGACATTCCGGATTCGGTGCTGGCCCAGCTGGGCAACCGCGTCCAGCACGCGCTGCGCGCCTTCACCCCGCGCGACCAGAAGGCCGTCAAGGCCACGGCCACCACCATGCGCCAGAAGCCGGGCCTGGACATCGAAACCGCGATCACCGAGCTTGCGGTGGGCGAGGCGCTGGTGAGCTTTCTCGATGCCAAGGGGCGCCCGAGCGTGACCGAGCGCGTGTTCGTGGTGCCGCCCGGCAGCCAGATCGGCCCCATCACGCCCGCGCAGCGCCAGGCGGTGATTGGCAGCTCGCTCGTGGCCGGCGTGTATGAGAAGACCGTGGACCGCGAGTCGGCCTACGAAAAGCTCAAGGGCCGCGCTGAAAGCGCACCCGATGCGCCGGCGGGCAAGCCGGGCGCCAAGGGCGCGGCCGAAGCGTCCGAAGGCAGCAGCATGCTGAACGACCTGCTCTTCGGCAGCACCGGCCCGCGCGGCGGCAAGCGCGACGGACTGGTGCAGACCATGGCCAAGTCGGCCGTGCGGACCATGGGCACCTCGGTCGGCAAGGAGATCCTGCGCGGCGTGCTGGGCGGCATCTTCGGCGCCAAGAAGCGCTGAGCCAAGGCTCGGGACCCGTTTACCAGGTTTACCAGCGCAGCAGGCGGGGCCCGACCATCGCGCCCACCAGCATCGTCAGCGCGATGCCGCTCACGTACCAGACCGCCAGGAAGGGTGCCGTCAACTCCATGCAGTGCAGCGCGTAGACGGCCGCGCCCACCCCGCCAGCCAAGGCGCCGGCGGCCGCACCGGCCAGCGCAGGCCGCGTGGGCGCCAGCCCCTTCAAGGCCAGCAGCGCGGCCGCGAAGACCGGCAGCCCCAAGAGCCCGATGCTGAGCGCGCAAACGCGCCACGACTGGCCCATGAGCAAGGGCATGCGTTCTTCGGCCGGCGCATTGAACCAGGCCAGGGCCGCCATCACCCACACCGCGAGCACCGGCACCGCGATGCCGATCCAGGCGCGCCGCACCGGCACGCCCGGGCGCGCCAGGCGCTGCGCCATCACGAAGGCGGCCGCCGCAATGCACAGCGGAAACAGCACCTTGACCCAGAACATCGGCCAGAACATGGCCTGCACCAGATCACGGCGCAGGCCGTATTCGGTGAACAGGATGGCGAAGGACAAGGGCAGCCCGGCCAGCAGCGCAAGCGCCAGGCGGCGCCCCGCGGCCCGGCGCGGCACGGCCGTGGCGCCGGTCGCCAGCATGGCCACGAGATCGTCGGTCTTCATGGCGCCTTGCTCCCGATCCTGGCGGCGAGCGCCTTGAGTCCGCGGTGGATGCCCACCTTCACGGCCGATTCGGACATGCCGGTCAGGCTTGCCGTTTCGGCCACCGAGAGGCCTTCGAGCTTCACATGCACGATCGGCAGGCGCTGGCGTTCCGGCAACGTCTGCAACAGGCCGCCCAGGTCGCGGCGCGCGTCACTGGCGTCGATGGTCGATTCGGCGAACACCGCCAGATCGTCGTCCAGCGGGTCATGCAGCGCTTCGCGCGCGGACTTGGCGCGCAGCAGGTCGATCATCTTGTAGCGCGCAATCGCATGCACCCAGGCCGTCAGCGGCTGGTCGCTCTGGTAGGTGTGGCGCTGGTTGTGCATGGCGAGCAGGCATTCCTGGACAAGGTCTTCCACTTCATCGGGCCAGCCGAACAGGCGCTTGCCCAGAAAGGCGCGCAAATGCGCGCTGAGTTTTTGCAGGAATTCGCGATAAGCCGCCGCGTCGCCGTCCTGGCCGCGCAGGAACAGGCTGCGCAGCGCGGCTTCGGCGTCGCTCATTCGCGTTCTGCTGTCCATTGTGTTTCGTGCCATCGGACCGGCTGGTTACAGCCCTTTCGGAAAAAAGATCCCGCCGGATTGTGCCGTGCCCGGCGAAGACGCCGGATGCGTCCTCGGCTAAGCTCGCCCGAACCTATGGAAGGAGCATCCCATGCAACCTGCCGGTTCCTGCCTTGCGGCCCCTGAACAGTCCATGGCCCGGACGTGACAGCGATGCTCGCCGGGCTGGTTTCGCATCCCTGGGCCTATCCCGCGCTGGAGGTGGTGCACATCGTCGGCATCGCGCTGTTGTTCGGGGGACTGCTGGTGTTCGAATTGCGGGTGCTCGGCCTTGGCCGGGAGCTTTCGGCACCGCGGCTGGCCCGCCTGACGCTGCTGCCTGCACTGGTTGGTTTCGGGCTGTGCGCCGCCACCGGCCTCACGATGTTTTCGACGCAGCCCGGCGAGCTGCTGGCCAACTCCGCCTTTCGCATCAAGCTTTTCCTGATCGGCCTGGCGGGCGCCAACGCCATCTGGTTCCATGTTCGCGGCGGCCCCGCCGCCACCGGCGCAATGGCCAAGGCGCAATGCCTCATGTCGCTGGGGTTTTGGCTCGCTGTCATCATCTGCGGGCGTTGGATTGCCTACATCTGAGCAAGGAGACCAAGATGATTGAGAGACGCTTGTTCGTTGCCGGTTCGCTGGGCCTGGCACTGCCGTCCTGGGCGCACCATGGATGGAGCAGCTTCGACCAGGATCGCCCGCTCTACCTGGAGGGACGTGCGAGCAAGGTCATGTGGCGCAATCCGCATGGCGAGGTCGAACTGGAACTGCCCGAGAACCCGGTCCTGCCGGCCGATCTGAAGCAGCGCGCGCTACCCAGGCAAAGCGCGGCCGTCGATGGCCCCGCGCTGCTGGCCAAGGCGCAGCTGCCGACGCGGCGCGACCGCAAGTGGCTGATCGAACTGGCGCCGCTTACGCGCCTGCAGGCCTGGGGGCTCGAGGAGATCAAGCCCGGCACTCCCGTGGCCGCGCTGGGCTTCACCTTCACCGGCGAAAAAGGCGATCCGGTGCTGCGCGCCGAATACCTGTTCGTCGGCGGCAAGGCCTACGGCCTGCGCTCCTCGCCGGCCTGAACGGCACACCGGCCGCGGCGCCATTGCCGCGGCCACCGGCGGCATTGACCAGCCTCGCGCCCTGCTTGCCAGCCGCGCGAGTGATCGGTACATTGCATTTTTTGAGGGCCTCCAATGTCCGCAGATAGCACAGCGACCCCTTCCGAGATTCCCGAGATTCCCGAGATTCCCGAGATTCCCGCGATCCCCGTCTCGCCCCTGCCCTCGCTCCATCCTTCGTCGTCGACCGGCCACATCCGGCTGACCTCCCATGCCGGCGGCTTCGGCGCGCTGCCCATCCGATGGGGCGCGGCCACCGCCACCGAACGCGGGCCCGTGGTCGGCACCACCACCAAGCGGGCGCATCGCAACGTCATCGGTACGCACAGCGGCTCGTACAGCGTCTATCGCGCACTGGCCGTGGCAGCCGGCGCCCTCAAGCGCGAGCACAAGGCCGACCTGACCAACACCGCGCCCACCGACGTGATCGGCCCGTACCCGCAGTGGAGCGAGCCCGGACGCATCGTCTCGCTCGACCCGTGGGGCGCATTGGTGGCCGATGTGTTCTCCACCGAGCTGGCGGCGGGCTACGACATCCGCCCGACCATCGCGATCACCAAGGCGCACGTGATCCTGCCCGAGGTGATCGAGGCACTGCAAAGCGGCCGGCTCAAGGCCGACGGCCACTTCCTCACCGCGGGCGGTGCGGCCATGGTGACCAAGGCCGCCATCGAGCCCGTGTGGTACCTGCCCGAAGTGGCGCGGCGCTTCGGCTGCTCCGAAACCGACCTGCGCCGCACGCTGTTCGAGGAAACCGGCGGCATGTACCCCGAGCTCGTCACGCGCTCCGACCTCGAAGTGTTCCTGCCGCCCATCGGCGGCCAGACGCTCTACATCTTCGGCAACCCGCGCGACCTGGCCAACCCCGAGGTCGAGCTCACCGCGCGCATCCATGACGAATGCAACGGCTCCGACGTGTTCGGCTCCGACATCTGCACCTGCCGCCCTTACCTCACGCACGCCATCGAGGAATGCATCCGGGGCGCGCAGCGCGGCGGCGTCGGCCTCATCGCCTACTCGCGCAAGGAAGGCCGCGCGCTCGGCGAGGTGACCAAGTTCCTGGTCTACAACGCACGCAAGCGCCAGGTGGGCGGCGACACGGCCGACCAGTATTTCGCGCGCACCGAGTGCGTGGCCGGCGTGCAGGACATGCGCTTCCAGGAACTGATGCCCGACGTCTTCCACTGGCTCGGCATCCGGAAGATCCATCGGCTCGTGTCGATGAGCAACATGAAGTTCGACGCCATCACCGGTTCGGGCATCGAGATCGGCGAGCGCGTGAACATTCCCGACGAACTGATTCCGGCCGACGCCCGCGTCGAGATGGACGCCAAGATGGCCGCCGGCTATTTCACGCCCGGCCCGGTGCCGGACGCCGAGGAACTCAAGAAGGCCAAGGGCCGGGGATTGAGCGAATGAGCGACAACAAGGCAAACAGCAGCAGCAGCAACAACTATCTGCCCGCCGACGGCTCGGGCAGCCTGCCGCCGGGCAGCGCGGGCGACATCGATCCGGCGATCGAGTTCGCTCCCGACACCAGCCACCCCGCGGGCGCCGCCACCGTGCTGCGCACCACCGCCGCGATCCGCGAGCGCGCGGCCGCGCTGCTGGCGCGCGCTCGCCGCGGCGAGTCGCAGTGGTTCCGCATCGCCGGCAGCGACGTGCTCGAAGACGCGGCGCGCACCGTTGCCGAGGTCACGCGCGAGCGCTATCCCTGGGACACCATCCCCTACCACAGCCGCTGGCGCCATTTCGAGGCCGGCGGCATCGACCGGCTGAAGCAGCTCGACCAACTGCTCGGCAAGGGCGTCGATGCGCGGCAGCGTGCCAGCGCGCACATCGACCTCGTGCTCGTGAGCGTGCTGCTCGATGCCGGTGCGGGCCCTGGCTGGCACTACACCGAGCCCGCCACGGGCGAGCGCTTCACGCGCTCCGAAGGCCTGGCCGTCGCGAGCTTCCATGCCTTCACGAGCGGGCTGTTCTCGTCCAACCCGGACCATCCGCTGCAAGCCGATGCCGCGGGCCTGCGCGGCCTGGTGACCGACCGGCTCGGCGACGCCTTCCAGGTCAGCGACGTCAATCCGCTGGTGGGCCTGGCCGGCCGTGCGGTGCTGCTGCGCCGGCTCGGCGAGGCGATGAGCGAGCAGCCCGAAACCTTCGGCGACGAGGGCCGGCCCGCCGGCATGTTCGATGCGCTGGTCGCCCCGTTCGGCGCGGCCGCGCCGCCCACGGCCGAGATCACGGCGCACCAGATCCTCTCGCTGCTGCTCGAGACGCTCTCGGGCATCTGGCCCTCGGCCAATGCCATCGACAGCATCGCGCTGGACGGCAGCGACACCACGGGCGGCATCGGCTCGAGCGATCCGGCCCTCGCGCTCGGCGACTGCTGGCGCCACAGCGCGGTGCGCGGCCCCGGGCTCACCAATGGCTGGATGCCGTTCCACAAGCTGTCGCAATGGCTGACCTATTCGCTGCTCGAACCCTTCGAGCGCGCGGGTGTGAAGGTGCGCCATCTCGATGCGCTCACCGCCCTGCCCGAATACCGCAACGGTGGCCTGCTGATCGACAGCGGCGTGATCGTGCCAAAGGACCCGGCCTTTCTTTCGCGCACCTGGAAAGCCGGGGACGAGTTCGTCGTCGAATGGCGCGCCCTCACCGTTGCGCTGCTCGACGAACTGGCGCCGCGCGTGCGCAAGATCCTCGACCGCACCGAGGAAGAACTGCCGCTGGCCTGCGTGCTCGAGGGCGGCACCTGGGCCGCCGGCCGCGTGCTGGCACAGCGCTTGCGAGACGGATCGCCACCGCTCCTGATCGAAAGCGACGGCACCGTCTTCTAGACTCCCGGTTCCGCAACGGCAGAAAAAATCCAATGAGCAACGTCCACCTCGTCGACCACCCCCTCGTCCAGCACAAGCTCACGCTGATGCGCCGCAAGGACGCTTCCACCAACAGCTTCCGCCGGCTCCTGAACGAAATCAGCATGCTCATGGCCTACGAGGTCACGCGCGACATGCCGATGCAGGACATCGAGGTCGAGACCCCGCTCGAAACCATGCAGGCCAAGGTGATCGACGGCAAGAAGCTGGTGCTGGTGTCCATCCTGCGCGCGGGCACCGGCATCCTCGACGGCATGCTCACCGTGGTGCCGGGCGCGCGCGTCGGCCACATCGGCCTGTACCGCGACCCGAAGACGCTCACAGCCGTCGAGTACTACTTCAAGATGCCCGGCGAAATGGAGAACCGCGACGTGATCGTGGTCGACCCGATGCTGGCCACCGGCAACTCGGCGGTGGCGGCGGTCGAACGGCTCAAGGAACTCAACCCCAAGTCGATCAAGTTCGTCTGCCTGCTGACCTGCCCCGAAGGCCTGGCGACCATGCAGAAGGCCCACCCCGACGTGCCGATCTACACCGCCGCGATCGACCGGGAGCTGAACAGCCACGGGTACATTCTGCCGGGCCTCGGCGACGCCGGCGACCGCATCTTCGGCACGAAGTAAGGCCGACGCCTTCTGGCGGCGGCCGCTGTCGATCCGGCAGCAACAAGAAGATTTCCATACCTCGAGGAGAAGCACCGTGACAGCACGCCGTCAGTTGATCATTCGTTCCGCCGCCATTGCCGCAGCAGCACTTGCGGCCGGCGTGCCCGGCCTCGCGCTCGCGCAGGCCAAGCTCAAGGTGGCGGCGGTGTACACCGTGCCCTTCGAGCAGCAATGGGTGGGCCGCATCCACAAGGCGCTCAAGGCGGCCGAAGCGCGCGGCGAGATCGAATACAAGGCGACCGAGAACGTCAGCAACGCCGACTACGAACGCGTGATGCGCGAGTACGCCACCGGCGGCAACCAGCTGATCCTCGGCGAGGTTTTCGGCGTGGAAGCCGCGGCACGCAAGGTCGCGAAAGACTTCCCCAAGGTTGCCTTCCTCATGGGCTCTTCGCTCAAGCCGCAGGCGCCCAACTTCAGCGTGTTCGACAACTACATCCAAGAGCCGGCATATCTCTCCGGCATGGTGGCCGGCGGCATGACCAAGAGCAACCGCATCGGCATGGTCGGCGGCTTCCCGATCCCTGAAGTGAACCGGCTCATGAATGCCTTCATGGCGGGCGCGAAGGAAACCAATCCCAAGGTCGAATTCAGCGTGAGCTTCATCAACAGCTGGTTCGATCCGCCCAAGGCCAAGGAAGCGGCCTTCGCGATGATCGACAAGGGCGCCGACGTGATGTACGCCGAGCGCTTCGGCGTCTCCGACGCGGCCAAGGAAAAAGGCAAGCTCGCCATCGGCAACGTGATCGACACGCAGGCGCAGTACCCAGACACGGTGGTGGCTTCGGCGCTGTGGAACTTCGAGCCCTCGGCCGACCGCGCGATCAAGCTCGTGAAGGAAGGCAAGTTCACGGCCGAGGACTACGGCCCTTATTCGATGATGAAGCACAAGGGCTCCGAACTCGCGCCGCTGGGCACCTTCGAGAAGAAGGTGCCGGCGGACATCGTCGCCAAGGTCAAGGCCAGGCAGGCCGACATCCTGTCGGGCAAGGTCACCGTCAAGGTCGACGACTCCCAACCCAAATCGACCGCCAAGTGAAGGGGCCGACGACGATGCGCTGGCGTTCTCTTCTTGCGGCCGGCGTGCTGGCCTTCGGTCTCGCGGGTTGTGCCGGTGTCCACAAGAGCGCCGGCAGCAGCGCGCGGCTGGACGACACGCCGCGCATTGCAGTGATCTCGGCCTTCCAGCCCGAGCTCGCGCTGCTGCTGAACCGGCTCCAGGGGCCGGTGAAGCACAGCGTCGACGGCGTCGATTTCACCACCGGCACGCTCGAAGGCAAGCCGGTGGTGCTGTTCCTCTCCGGCATCAGCATGACCAACGCGACGATGAACACGCAGCGGGTGCTCGACCGCTTTCGCATCACCCACATCGTGTTCAGCGGCATCGCGGGCGGCGTAAACCCGTCGCTGCACGTGGGCGACGTGACAGTGCCCGCGCAGTGGGGCCAGTACCTCGAAGTGCTGATGGCGCGCGAAGCCGCGCCGGGCAAGTTCACCGCGCCGCCTTTCATCAAGGACGCCACGCTGCCCAATTTCGGCATGATGCATCCGCGCCCGGTCGAAGTGCGCTCGGCCGCGCATCCGCAGATCGAGCGCAGGTTCTGGTTCGAAGCCGATCCGAAGATGCTCGAGGTGGCGCGCAGCATCCGCAATGTCGATCTCGCGAGCTGCAGCGCCGGCAAATGCCTCGCGCGCAAGCCGCAGCTCGTGATTGGCGGCAACGGCGTCTCGGGGCAGGCCTTCATGGACAACAAGGCCTACCGTGAATACACCTTCAAGACCTTCCAGGCCAATGTGCTCGACATGGAAACGGCGGCCGTAGGCATGGTGGCCTACAGCAACGGCGTGCCCTACATCGCCTTCCGCTCCCTCAGCGACCTCGCGGGCGGCGGCGAAGGCGAGAACGAGATGGGCACCTTCATGGGCATTGCGGCCGACAACTCGGCCAAGGTCATGCTGGCGTTCCTGGCTGCATGGAAGTAATCGGCGCCCCTGTTCTGCGCCTGCGGGGCATCACCAAGCGCTTCGGCTCCCTCGTCGCCAACGACGCCATCTCGCTCGACCTGCAGGCGGGCGAGGTGCTCGCGCTGCTGGGGGAGAACGGCGCGGGCAAGTCAACGCTGATGTCCATCCTGTTCGGCCACTATGTCGCCGACGAAGGCAGCATCGAAGTCTTCGGCGCTCCCTTGCCGCCAGGCAACCCCAAGGCGGCATTGGCCGCGGGCGTGGGCATGGTGCACCAGCACTTCACGCTGGCCGACAACCTCAGCGTGCTCGACAACGTGATGATGGGTACGGAGCCGCTCTGGCGGCCGGTCTCGCGCCGGGCGGCCGCGCGCGCGAAGCTGCTCGATGTGGCGCAGCGCTTCGGCCTGCCGGTGCGGCCCGACGCGAAGATCGGCAGCCTCTCTGTCGGCGAGCGGCAGCGCGTCGAGATACTGAAGGCGCTGTACCGCGGCGCACGCATCCTGATCCTCGACGAGCCGACCGCCGTGCTGACGCCGCAGGAAAGCGAGGCCCTGTTCGCCACGCTGGCGCAGATGGTGGCGCAGGGCCTGTCGGTGATCTTCATCAGCCACAAGCTCGGCGAGGTGCTGCGCGTGTCGCAGCGCATTGCGGTGCTGCGCGGCGGCAAGCTGGTGGCCGAGGCGCGCACGGCCGACATCACGCAGGCGCAACTCGCGCTGTGGATGGTCGGGCATGCGGTCGAAGCGCCGCAGCGCCGGCCCGCGAGATCGGTGGGCGACGCGGTCTGCGTGCTGGACCATGTGAGTACCGCATCGGACACGGGCAGCGGACAGGACCATTCAAATGCCCTCCGCGAGGTATCGCTCACGCTGCGCGCCGGCGAGATCACCGCCGTTGCGGGCGTCTCGGGCAACGGCCAGGCGGCGCTGGCCGAGCTGCTGTGCGGCACGCGCCGTGCCGCCTCGGGCACCGCCTTGTTGATGGGCCGTGCGCTGCCGTCCTCGCCCGCCCGGCTGGTGCAGCGCGGCGTCGCGCGCATCCCCGAAGACCGGCACGCGGTCGGCGTGGTCGGCGACCTGCCGGTGTGGGAGAACGCGGTCTCGGAGCGGCTGCGCAGCCCCGTCTTCTCGCGCTGGTCGTGGTTCGTGCGGCGTACGGCCGCGCGGCTGCATGCGCGGCGCATCGAAGAGGCGTTCGCCGTGCGCGGCGCGGGCCTGATGGCGCCGGCCCGTTCGCTCTCCGGCGGGAACATGCAGAAGCTGATCCTCGGGCGCGCACTGCTGCCACCGGAGCAAGAGGAAGACGCGGACAACAGGAAATACCCGACACGCGCGCCGCGCCTGATCGTCGCGCACCAGCCGACCTGGGGCCTCGACATCGGCGCCGTCGCCTATGTGCAGCAGCAGCTCATCGCCGCGCGCGACGCCGGTGCGGCGGTGCTGGTGATTTCCGACGACCTCGACGAAGTGCTCGCGCTCGGCGACCGCGTGGCGGTGATGCACGGCGGCCATCTCGGCGAAGCGCGCCCGGCCGCGGCGTGGACGCGCGAGGCCATCGGGCTGGCGATGGCCGGTGCGGCGGCGCCGCAGCAGCCACGCGCACAGGCCACACCATGATGCGGCTCGAACGACGCCACGAGCCCTCGCGCGCCGCGCTGGTGCTCGCGCCGGTCGGCGCGGTGGCCTTCACCATGGCGGTGAGCGCATTGCTCGTGCTCTGGGCCGGCGCGCCGGTCGGCCGCACCTACGCATTGCTGCTGCAGGGCGGCTTCGGCTCGGTGTTCGCGTGGAGCGAAACGCTGACGCGCGCGATCCCGCTGATCCTCACCGGGCTGGCCGCGACCGTCGCGTTCAAGGCGCGGCTCTTCAACATCGGCGCCGAGGGGCAGCTGTTCGCGGGCGCGCTCGCCGCCGTGGCCGTGGGCGGCATGCATGGCGGCACCGGCTTCGAACTCTCGCCCTGGATCCTGTTCCCGCTGATGATGCTGGCCGCCGCCGTGGCGGGTGCCCTGCTGCTGCTGGGCCCGGCGCTCATGAAGAACAAGCTCGGCGTCGACGAGGTGGTGACCACGCTGCTGATCAACTTCATCGTGCTGCTCGGCGTGTCGGCGCTGCTCGATGGGCCGATGAAAGACCCGAGCGCCATGGGCTGGCCGCAGAGCGTGTCGCTGCAGCCCGATCTTGAACTCGGCAAGCTGGTCGCCCAGACGCGCGTGCACACCGGGCTCGTCTGGGCCGTGTCGCTGGCCGTGATGGTGTGGGCGATCTTCAAGTACACGGTGCTGGGTTTCGACATTCGCGCGGTGGGCGCGAACGCGCGCGCCGCAGCCTTCGCCGGCGTGCCGGTCACGCGCACGGTGGTGATGGTGGCGCTGCTTTCGGGCGCGCTGGCCGGGCTGGCCGGCGCCATCGAGGTGGCGGGGCGCACCAGCTACGTCACGCTCGACATGTCGCCGGGCTACGGCTACACGGGCATCGTGATCGCGATGCTCGCGGGCCTGCATCCGCTGGGCGTGATTGCCGCGGGCGTGTTCGTGGCCGGCGTGCTGGTGGGCGCCGACACCATGAGCCGCGCCGTGGGCGTGCCGACCTACATCGCCGACGTGATCGTCGCGGCCTCGCTGGTCGCGGTATTGGTGGCGACGCTGCTCACGCAATACCGGGTGCGGATGAAATGACGGACCTGCTCGACATCCTCGCCAACCCGGCCTTCTGGGTCGCGGTGCTGCGCATCGCCACGCCGCTGATCCTCGGCACGCTCGGCGTGCTGCTGTGCGAGCGCGCGGGCGTGCTCAACCTCGGCATCGAAGGGATCATGGTTGCGGGCGCCTTCACCGGCTGGCTCGCCGTACATGCCGGCGCACCGCTCTGGGCCGGTGTCGGCGTGGCCGCGTTCACCGGCATGGTGTTCGGGCTGCTGCATGCCTTTCTCACCGTGGGCCTGGCGCTGTCGCAGCACGTTTCGGGGCTGGGCATCACGCTGCTGGCCACCGCACTGAGCTACTTCGGCTACCGCGTGAGTTTTCCGAAGGTGAACACGCCGCCGACGATCACGCCCTTTGCGCCGATGGAGTGGCTGCCGGTGCCCATCCTGAATGCGCAGACCGCGCTCACGCTGTTCGCGCTGCTGCTGGTGCCGGCCATCGCCTGGGTGCTGTACCGCACGCCGCTCGGACTCGCGCTGCGCATGGTGGGCGAGAACCCGCAGGCGGCCGAGAGCCAGGGCGTGTCGGTCGCGGCCATGCGCACCGGCGCCATCGTGGCAGGCTCTGCGCTGATGGGTGTGGCGGGCTCTTTTCTCACGCTCTCGGCCTTCAACGCCTTCTTCTTCAACATGGTGAACGGCCGCGCGGTGGATCTGCGTGGCGCTGGTGGTGTTCGCCTCGTGGCGGCCCGGCAAGGCCCTGCTCGGCGCGCTGCTGTTCGCGTTCTTCGATGCGCTGCAGCTGCGGCTGCAACAATCGGGCGATGCCGTGCTGCCCTACCAACTGTACCTGATGCTGCCCTACCTGCTGTCGATCCTCGCGCTGGTGCTGGTGGCGCGCAAGGCCAGCTATCCGCAGGCACTGATGAAGCCCTATCGCAAGGGGGAGCGTTGATCATGACGAAGACGGCCGCGGGACGTGGAACCCTGTTCGCTGCGCTGCTGGCGCTGTGCACGGGCGCGTACGCGCTCGGCAGCGACTACGGCTACGACAGCTTCAAGACGCCTGACGCGGTCAGCTGGGTGCAACTGTGCGGCACCTGGGGCCCGAACCACCAGGGCACGTACCGCGTGGTCCACGTCGACCAGTACGCGCAGTCCTTTCTCTACGTGCAGTGGATGGCGCGCGACGCCAACGGCAGCCTGCATGCCGCGCACACCGCCGCCATCACCGAGCTCGACAACGACCACGCCGAGATCGCGCTCACCGATCTCAGCTGCCGCGCCACACCGCGCGGCATCGTGGTGACGGCGCGCGCCACCTTGGGGCATGACGACAAGCTCCGCCGCGTGACCATTGAAGCCGGGCCAGCGCCGGGGCAGTACCGGTATCTGCCCCAACGCACGCGCTGAACGGATTTCCTGCGCGCCAATCTGCACAGCGCCGTCCGCGCGGCCCAGAATCCCTGCATCCGCACACGGAGACCCCACGATGCTCGACCTCCTGATCACCAACGCCACCCTCCCCGACGGCCGCTCCGGCATGTCGATCGCCGTGCAGGGCGGCCGCATCGCCGAAGTCACTGCCGGGCTCGATGCGCCGGCGCTCGACAAGCTCGACGCGCAGGGCCTGCTTGTTGCGCCGCATTTCGTCGATCCGCACTTCCACATGGATGCCACGCTGAGCTACGGTCTGCCGCGCATCAACCAGAGCGGCACGCTGCTCGAAGGCATTGCGCTGTGGGGCGAACTCAAGCCGCTGCTCACGGCCGAGGCGCTGATCGAGCGTGCGCTGGCGTACTGCGACTGGGCGGTGGCCAAGGGCCTGCTGGCCGTCCGCTCGCATGTGGACACAAGCGACGCCAGCCTGCTCGCGGTCGACGCGCTGCTCGAGGTCAAGCGCAAGGTCGCGCCGTACCTCGACCTGCAGCTCGTGGCCTTTCCGCAGGATGGCGTGCTGCGCTCGGCCGGCGGCATCGACAACCTGAAGCGCGCGCTCGACAAGGGCGTGGACGTGGTGGGCGGCATTCCGCACTTCGAGCGCACCATGGCCGATGGCGCGGCCAGCGTGAAGCTGCTGATGGAACTCGCGGCCGAGCGCGGCAAGCTGGTCGACATGCATTGCGACGAGTCGGACGACCCGCTCTCGCGCCACATCGAAACCCTGTCGGCCGAGACCTGGCGCCTTGGCATGCAGGGGCGCGTGACGGGCTCGCACTGCACCTCGATGCATTCGATGGACAACTACTACGCGAGCAAGCTGCTGCCGCTGATCGCGCAGAGCGGCGTCAGCGTCGTTTCCAACCCGCTCATCAACATCACGCTGCAGGGCCGCCACGACACCTACCCCAAGCGCCGCGGCATGACGCGCGTGCCCGAACTGATGGCCGCCGGCGTGAACGTCGCCTTCGGCCACGATTGCGTGATGGACCCGTGGTACGGCATGGGCTCGGGCGACATGCTCGAAGTGGCGCACATGGGGCTGCACGTGGCGCAGATGACGAGCCAGGCCGGCATCCGCCAATGCTTCGATGCGGTGACCACGAACGCGGCGCGCGTGATGCACCTGGAAGGCTACGGCCTCGAGGCGGGCTGCGACGCGAGCTTCGTGCTGCTGCAGGCGCGCGACCCGATCGAGGCGATCCGGCTGCGCGCGGCGCGGCTCAAGGTGTTTCGCAAGGGACGCCTGCTGGCGGAAACGCCGGCCGCAACGGCCACGCTGCATCTGCCGGGCCGCGCGCAGGCCACCAGCTGGATGAGCCGCAAATCCTGATGTCTCAGGCTTCGGGCGCGATGGCCTCGGCGTACTCGTAGAGCGCGCCCAGGATTTCTTCGCCCCGCTCGTCCGCGGTTTCGGACAGCGCATCGACTTCGCTGAACAGCATCTCGATGGTGCGCACCCCGCCCTCGCCCTTGAAGAGCCGCGCGGCGCGCAGCGCCTCCCAGCGTTCGGTCTCTTCCGGGCTGAGCAGCTCGGGCCAGTTGCGCGCGCGGTAGCGAAAAAGGATTTCCTCGAGGCGCCCGTCGTCGAAACCGGTGCGGTCCTTGGCGAGCTCCGCGGGCGACAGCGCGCGCAGCTGGTTCAGGCGGCGCCGGTCGGCGTTGCCGACGAAACCGCCGTAGAGGTCTTCATCGACATCGGGCGCCGCCTCCTTGGGTCGCGCATACACCTGCGACCAGATGGCGCTCATGTCGGGCAGGTCGCGCGCGATGGCCGCGTGGCGCAGCGCCGCATCGAGGTCGACATTCCAGCGTTCGGCCATGGCGGGCGCCAGCGTGCGCAGGTTGCCGACCACCATCGGCGACTTGTTGAGGTGGATGCCCTTGACCGGCAGGCGGAGCACGCCTTCGGGCAGATCGGCGCTGCGCGTGAACAGGCGCAGCCGCAAGGTCTCGACGTCGAGGTCGCGCAGCTCGCTGGGGTCATGGGCCAGGTCCCAGGCGATCAGTTCGTTCTTGTTGGTCGGATGGCTTGCAAGCGGCCACATCACGCCGAGGCAACCGCGCTCGACCGGGAACATGCCCGAAACGTGCAGGAAAGGCCGGGCTGTTTCACGCATGGCCGGCAAGCCGAGCTCGCTGGCGACGCGGTCCTTCTTGTGCAGGCCGAAGGCGAATTCGAACAGCTTGGGCTGGCGGTCTCGAATGAGCCGCGCCAGTGCGATGGTGGCGCGCACGTCGGACAGCGCATCGTGCGCCGACTCGTGCAGCAGGCCGTTGGCGCGCGCCAGGTCTTCGAGCCTGAAGCTGGGCTTGCCGTCTTCCTTCTTCGGCCACTCGATGCCATCGGGCCGCAGCGCATAGGTGAGGCGCACCACGTCGAGCAGGTCCCAGCGTCCGCAATCGTTCTGCCACTCGCGTGCGTACGGATCGATGAGGTTGCGCCAGAACAGGAAGCGCGTGACCTCGTCGTCGAAGCGGATGGTGTTGTACCCCACGCCGATGGTGCCGGGCTGCGAGAAGGCCTTCTCGATCTGCGCGGCAAAGGCGTGCTCGGGGATGCCGCGCTCCAGACAGATTTGCGGCGTGATGCCCGTGATCAGGCAGGCCTCGGGACTCGGCAGGTAGTCGGGCGCCGGCTTGCAATAGATCATCAGCGGCTCGCCGATCTCGTTGAGCTCGGCGTCGGTGCGGATGGCGGCGAACTGCGATGGCCGGTCGCGGCGCGGCACGGCGCCGAAGGTTTCGTAGTCGTGCCAGAGAAAGGTGTGGTTCATTCAGAGCAAGGGAGAAAACAATCGTGCAAGCGCGTCGCCGAGGCGGCGCCAGAAACTTTGCGGCCGGTGGGCGCGCACCGCGCCGGAACTGTGGAGGTCGGTCTCGAACTGCGCGGCCAGGGGGCGTGCCAGCTCGGGGCCGTAGACCACCGCGCTCACCTCGAAATTGAGCCTGAAGCTGCGGTTGTCGAAATTCGCGGTACCGATCATCGCGCAATGGTCGTCGACCACCAAGGTCTTGGAGTGCAGCATGCGCGCCTTGTACTCCCAGACCTTGACGCCGGACGCAATCAGCTCGTCGAAGTAGGAGCGCGCGGCGGCACTCACAATGGCCGAATCGCTGCGGCGCGGCACCAGAAGGCGCACGTCCACGCCGCGCAGCGCCGCGCTGGTGAGCGCCATCATGGCGGGCTCGCCGGGCACGAAGTACGGCGTGGTGAGCCAGGCGCGCTCGCTCGCCGAATGAATCGCCTCCACGTGCATGCGGTGGATGGGTTCGAGCATGTTGTCCGGACCGCTGGTCACGATCTGCACGGGAATGTCGCCGGCTTCCACCTGCGGCAGCATGGCGCCCATCAGGTGGTCGATGTTGCGCAGGTCTTCACCCGTGGCGTAGGTCCAGTCTTCGAGAAAGGTGGTCTGAAGCCAGCGCACCGCGCTGCCCTCGATGCGCAAATGCACGTCGTGGTAGGCGTCGGGGCGGGTGCGCTTGTCTTCCTCGTCGGTGATGTTGACACCACCGGTGAAGCCCACGCGGCCGTCGCACACCACGATCTTGCGGTGGGTGCGGTAGTTGGTCACCGGGCGCAGGCGGCGGCCGATGCGCGTGTCATGGAAAAGTGCAACCTGCACGCCCGCGGCATGCAGCGGCGCCATGAACTTGCGGCCGATGCGCTTGGAGCCCAGCGCGTCCAGCAGCAGGCGCACGGACACGCCCTGCAGTGCGCGTTCCACCAGCAGGTCGCGCAGCGCGGTGCCGATCTGGTCGGGCTCGAAGATGTAGTACTCGAGATGGATGTGGTCGCGCGCCGCGCGCACCGCGTCGAAGATGGCGTCGAAGGTGCGCGCGCCGCCCGAAAGCAGCGCCACGCCGGTCGCGCTGGACACTGGCAGCCCGCAGGCCGCGGTGCCCAGCCGCGCCATCTGCTGCAGCGCCGGCGGCGCGTTCTGGGCCGCGTCGCGCACGCGCGCCAGGTCGGCCTGCGTGTGCGCGCTCGCGCGGCTGCGCAGGCGCTTGACGCGCTGCTTGCGCAGGCGCTGCGGCCCCAGGAAGTAATAGATGACGAAGCCCGCGAACGGCAGCAGCGCAAGCGACAGGATCCAGCTCATGGTGGACACCGGCGCGCGCTTCTGCATCACGATCCAGACCGACAGCACGGCGATATAGCCGCTCCAGGCCAAAGAGAGGCCGGTTTTCCATTCCTGACTGAGCTCGGGGAGAATCAAAGTAAAACTGCGTTCGGATAGATTCCAGCCAAAAAAAAGCCGGCAGCGAATGCTACCGGCCTTTTTCGTACTGCCAGAAATACCGCGGAACCGGCTTTGCCGGTCCGCTTTATCCTGCAGCAGCCTCTTCGGCTTCAGGCTTGGACTTGCCTTCCTTCTTCGGCAGCGGCTGGATGTCCAGCTCCACTTCGCCCTTGTCGTCGATGTCGACCGACAGGCGGCCGCCATCGATCAGGCGTCCGAACAGCAGCTCGTCGGCCAATGCACGGCGGATCGTGTCCTGGATCAGGCGCTGCATCGGGCGAGCGCCCATCAGCGGATCGAAGCCCTTCTTCGCCAGGTGCTTGCGCAGCCCGTCGCTGAACGTGACGTCGACCTTCTTCTCGGCCAGCTGCGTTTCGAGCTGCAGCAGGAACTTGTCGACCACGCGCAGGATGATCTGCTCGTCGAGCGCCTTGAAGCTCACGGTCGCATCCAGGCGGTTGCGGAACTCCGGCGTGAACAGGCGCTTGATGTCGGCCATCTCGTCGCCCGCCTGGCGCGGGTTGGTGAAGCCGATGGTCGCCTTGTTCATGGTCTCGGCGCCCGCATTGGTGGTCATCACGATGATCACGTTGCGGAAGTCGGCCTTGCGTCCGTTGTTGTCCGTCAGGGTGCCGTGGTCCATGACCTGCAGCAGCACGTTGAAGATGTCCGGATGCGCCTTCTCGATTTCGTCGAGCAGCAGCACCGCGTGCGGCTTCTTCGTGATGGCTTCGGTCAGCAGGCCGCCCTGGTCGAAACCGACATAGCCCGGAGGCGCGCCAATGAGGCGACTCACCGCATGGCGCTCCATGTATTCGGACATGTCGAAGCGGATGAGCTCGATGCCCATGATGTAGGCCAGCTGCTTGGCCGCTTCGGTCTTGCCGACGCCGGTGGGGCCGCTGAACAGGAACGAGCCGATCGGCTTGTCCTCGCGGCCGAGGCCCGAGCGCGCCATCTTGACCGCGGACGCCAGCACCTCGAGTGCCTTGTCCTGGCCGAACACCACGCTCTTGAGGTCGCGTTCGATGGTCTGCAGCTTGCCGCGGTCGTCGTTGCTGACGTTGGCCGGGGGAATGCGCGCGATCTTCGCGACGATGTCCTCGACCTCGGTCTTGCTGATGGTCTTCTTGCGCTTGTTCGCCGGCAAGATGCGCTGCGCGGCACCGGCCTCGTCGATCACGTCGATGGCCTTGTCGGGCAGATGGCGGTCGTTGATGTACTTGGCGCTCAGTTCCGCCGCCGCCTGCAGGGCCGCCACCGCGTACTTGACGCCATGGTGCTCTTCGAAGCGCGACTTCAGGCCCTTCAGGATGTCGACGGTTTCCTGCACCGTCGGCTCGACCACGTCGACCTTCTGGAAACGGCGCGACAGCGCCGCGTCCTTCTCGAAGATGCCGCGGTACTCGGTGAAGGTGGTGGCGCCGATGCACTTGAGCTGGCCACTCGAGAGCGCCGGCTTGAGCAGGTTCGACGCATCGAGCGTGCCGCCCGAAGCCGCGCCCGCACCGATCAGGGTATGGATCTCGTCGATGAACAGGATGGCGTTCGGCTTGTCCTTGAGCGACTTGAGCACGCCCTTCAGGCGCTGCTCGAAATCGCCGCGGTACTTGGTGCCGGCCAGCAGTGCGCCCATGTCGAGCGAGTACACCTGCGCCTCGGCCAGGATTTCAGGCACGTCGGATTGCGTGATGCGCCATGCGAGGCCTTCGGCGATGGCGGTCTTGCCCACGCCGGCCTCACCCACCAGCAGCGGGTTGTTCTTGCGCCGGCGGCACAGGATCTGGATGACGCGCTCCACCTCGTATTCGCGGCCGATCAGCGGATCGATCTTGCCGTCCTTGGCGAGCTGGTTGAGGTTTTGCGTGAACTGCTCGAGAGGCGAAGCCTTCTCGTTCTTTTCGCCGCCGCCCTCTTCGCCCTCGCCCGAAGGCGATTCGCTGCTGCCCTTGACGGCTTCGGGCGGATCGCTCTTCTTGATGCCGTGGGCAATGAAGTTCACCACGTCCAGGCGGGTCACGCCCTGCTGGTGGAGGTAGTACACCGCGTGGGAGTCCTTCTCGCCGAAGATTGCGACCAGCACGTTGGCGCCGGTGACTTCCTTCTTGCCGTTGCCGGTGGACTGCACATGCATGATGGCGCGCTGGATCACGCGCTGGAAACCCAGCGTGGGCTGGGTGTCTACATCGTCGGTCCCCGCCACCTGGGGCGTGTTGTCCTTGATGAAGTTGGTGAGCGACGCCCGCAGGTCGTCGACGTTGGCCGAGCAGGCGCGCAGAACCTCTGCGGCGCTCGGGTTGTCCAGCAAAGCGAGCAGCAGATGCTCCACGGTGATGAACTCGTGGCGCTGCTGCCTGGCCTCGACGAAGGCCATGTGCAAGCTGACTTCCAGTTCCTGGGCAATCATGTGATTTCCTTTTGCCTTGCTGTAAATAACTTCTCAGATGGGTTGGAGCTTGCGCAATTCAACTGGTTCACGCAATGGGTTCGCTGACGCACTGCAACGGATGCCCGGCCTGGTGCGCGGCCTCCATCACCTGATTGACCTTGGTGGCCGCAAGATCGCGGGAATAAACCCCACAAACGCCGCGGCCATCGAGATGGATCTTGAGCATGATCTGGGTTGCGGTTTCGCGATCCTTGTTGAAATATTCCTGCAGCACGACGATCACGAACTCCATCGGCGTGTAGTCGTCGTTCAGCATGACGACCTGGTACATCTGGGGCGGCGCGGTTTTCTGCGGCCGCCGCTCCAGGACGACCGAATCTCCGTCGTCCCCGGCCGGTTTCTGGGCCGGCGGAGTGCTGGGAGTCTTGGGGATTCTCGTTGCCATAAAAAAGATTCTATAGAGCGTGCAAGCACCGTGCCGGCGCAAGAAGACTTGGTGGCGCGTATTCGACAAATCAAGGGGCTTGCGTCGTGTGCGACACCACAGACGATGCAAAAAATCTGCCGTTCGCGGCGCCCCAGCGTAAATATTACGCGGCACCCGTCTGGAAAAAAATGGGTATCTGGAGCAAGGTGTTCCATTTCTCAACCAGATTTCTCAACCAGTCCAGTCTGCCGGGCCGGATGAAGAAAAGCCCTCGAGACCGGGAAGATCTCGAGGGCCTTGGCTCTGCGGCGCCGAAAGCGCCGGAACGCAATTACATGTGGTCGATCATGACCTGGCCGAAGCCCGAGCAGCTCACCTGCGTGGCGCCGTCCATCAGGCGGGCGAAGTCATAGGTGACCTTCTTGCTGGCGATCGACTTTTTCATCGAGCTGATGATCAGGTCGGCCGCTTCGGTCCAGCCCATGTGGCGCAGCATCATTTCGGCCGAGAGGATCTCGGAACCGGGGTTCACGTAGTCCTTGCCGGCGTACTTGGGAGCCGTGCCGTGGGTGGCTTCGAACATGGCGACGGTGTCGCTCAGGTTCGCGCCCGGGGCAATGCCGATGCCGCCCACCTGGGCCGCCAGCGCGTCGGACACGTAGTCGCCATTGAGGTTGAGCGTGGCAATCACGCTGTATTCGGCGGGGCGCAGGAGAATCTGCTGCAGGAAGGCGTCGGCGATGCTGTCCTTGACGGTGATTTCCTTGCCCGTCCTGGGATTCTTGAACTTCATCCAGGGGCCGCCGTCGATCAGCTCGGCGCCGAACTCCCTGGCTGCCAATGCATAGGCCCAGTCGCGGAAGCCACCTTCGGTGAACTTCATGATGTTGCCCTTGTGCACGATGGTGACGCTGGGCTTGTCGTTATCCACTGCGTATTGCAGCGCCTTGCGCACGAGGCGCTCGGTGCCTTCCTTCGACACCGGCTTGACGCCGATGCCCGAAGTGTTGGGGAAGCGGATCTTCTTGACGCCCAGTTCGTCCTGCAGGAACTTGATGAGCTTCTTGGCCTTGTCGCTTTCGGCTTCGAACTCGATGCCGGCGTAGATGTCTTCCGAATTTTCGCGGAAGATGACCATGTTGGTCTTGTGCGGCTCGCGCACCGGGCTGGGCACGCCCTCGAAATACTGGATCGGCCGCAGGCAGACGTAGAGGTCGAGTTCCTGGCGCAGCGCGACGTTCAGCGAACGGATGCCGCCGCCCACGGGCGTGGTGAGCGGGCCCTTGATGGACACCACGTAGTCGCGCACGGCGTGCAGCGTTTCTTCGGGCAGCCAGACATCGGGGCCGTAGACCTTGGTCGACTTTTCGCCGGCATAGACTTCCATCCAGTGGATCTTCTTCTTGCCGCCGTAGGCCTTGGCCACCGCAGCATCCACCACCTTGAGCATCACCGGGGTGATGTCCAGACCCGTGCCGTCGCCTTCGATGAAGGGAATGATCGGCTGATCAGGCACATTGAGCGAGTTGTCGGCGTTGACCGTGATCTTCTGGCCTTCGGCCGGGACTTTGATGTGCTGGTAGCTGGACATGAGGGGGAATGACTCCGGGAGTGACGTAATTCGGACGACTGTCTGCGAATTCAGACAGCGATGGGGAATCGCTGTACAGCCCGCGAACAAATCGCTGTACATTTTAGACGCAACCCATCAGCTGGCGTTTGTCAACCTGCGAGGCAACGGCCTCGTTAGTGGCTGACCTTCTGCTCGCCGGGAGGCGTTTCCAACCAATTCTCGATAGAGGAATCATCAATGAGCAAAATTCTCGCAGTCATGATCGCTGGCCTGTTCGCCGCTGGCGCCTACGCCCAGAACCCCACCGGCACCACGCCCGAGCAGGGGAACGCCACCAACAGCAAGTCGCAAGCCCGCGCCGAAGCCAAGAAGGAAGCCAAGCCCGCTGGTCAAGTGGCTGCTCCCGCCGGCGACATCGCCAAGACGCCCGAAGGCGGTGCGGTTGGCGCCGACAAGGCTGCAGCAGCCGGCGAGAAGCGCGCCAGCACGCGCGACCAGCGCCGCCGCAACAAGGACGGCAGCGTGAAGCGCAAGTCGACCCAAGGCGGTACGCCCCAGTAAGTCGGCCCTGCCGTACAAGGAAGCGCTCCACGGAGCGCTTTTTTTTCGTTTGCGGCCATGGAATTTCTGTCAACCGGGGCCGGCGGCTCTCGCGTTGAAGGTTCACCTTCCACAGGGAGGTGGTCCATATCAACGATTTCAAAGGATGTCTCATGAACAAGCTGCTCGCAGCCCTCGTCGCCGGTCTCTTCGCTGCCGGTGCATTTGCTCAAACCCCGCCCGCACCGACGCCCGCGCCGGCCGCACCCGCCGTTGTCAAGGCGAAGCAACCGACGAAGCACGCCGTCAAGAAGCACAAGGTTCGCCACGTGGCCAAGGCGCACACGGCTGCAGCCAAGAAGGTGTAAGCTCCCGCGCTCACCGGCAATGCCCGCATCAGCGGGCATTTTTATTGGCCTCGCGTCCTTGGACCCCGCCCTGAAAGAAGCCCCGATGTTCCAGCGTTTTGCCGCCCTGCTCCTGCTTGCCATATCCTTGATGGGATCAGCGCAGGCCCAGCAGCAACCCCAGACCGACCTGCAACGCACCAAGCTGTCCGTCGGCCTATACAGGATCGATGCGCAAGTCGCGCAGACGCCCCGGCAGCGGGAGATCGGCTTGATGTTCCGCAAGGAGATGCCGCAGGCCGAGGGGATGATCTTTGTTTTCGAACAACCGGCCACCCAGTGCTTCTGGATGCGCAACACGCTGCTGCCGCTGACCGCCGCGTTCGTGGCGGACGATGGCCGCATCGTCAATCTGGTCGACATGCAACCCATGACCGAAAATTCGCACTGTTCCGAGGAGCCCGTGCGCTTCGTGCTTGAAATGAACCTCGGCTGGTTCGCCAAGAAGAACATCAAGAAGGGCGCCAAGCTCGGCGGCGAGCTGTTTGCTGCGTCGAAACGCTGAGCGCCCTGCCTCTGCCCATGAAAAAGCCGACCTGCGAGGGTCGGCTTTTTCAATGGGAAGCCGGTTCAGCCGAAGTTCTTTGCCGCGAAGTCCCAGTTCGCCAGCTTGGCCAGGAAGGTCTCAACGAACTTCGGGCGCAGGTTGCGGTAGTCGATGTAGTAGGCGTGCTCCCAGACGTCCACCGTCAGCACCGGGGTGTCGCCGGTGGTCAGCGGCGTGCCCGCGGCCCCCATGTTCACGATGTCCAGCGAGCCGTCGGCCTTCTTCACCAGCCAGGTCCAGCCCGAGCCGAAGTTGCCCACGGCCGACTTCACGAACGCTTCCTTGAAGGCGTCGTAGCTGCCCCACTTGGCATCGATGGCCTTGGCCAGCGCGCCCGTGGGAGCGCCGCCGCCCTGGGGCTTCATGCAGCTCCAGAAGAAGGTGTGATTCCAGATCTGGGCGGCGTTGTTGTAGATGCCGCCGCTGGACTTCTTGACGATGTCTTCAAGAGGCATCGATTCGAACTCGGTGCCCTTTTGCAGGTTGTTGAGGTTCACCACGTAGGCGTTGTGGTGCTTGCCGTAGTGGTACTCGAGGGTTTCCTTCGAGTACTCGGGTGCCAGCGCGTCGAGGGCGTAGGGCAGGGGTGGGAGCACATGTTCCATGGTTTTTTCTCGTGGGTTGGTTGTGGGGAATCAAGGATTCTAGAAAGGAATTACGCACCCGGCGTCGGACGCGTTCCCGTTTTGCCGGGGGTCACGGTCAGGTCGACCGAGCCGTCGGCGAGCCGCGCGACCACGGCGTCGCCAGGACTCAGCTTCTTTGCGCTGACGATCGCGCGCCCGTCGGGATCGGTGAGCCAGGCATACCCGCGCTGCAGCACCAGCGCAGGATCGAGCAACCGCAGGCGCAGCGCGACGCGTTCCAGCCGCTCGCGCCGCTGCGCCATCGCGCGCTCGAGCCTGAGCGGAAAATCGGCCGAGATCGCGCGCGGCACCTGGGCGAGGCGCTCGGCCCTGGACAGCACCGCATAGCGCAGCCGCTGCGAATGGTGGGCGAGCCGCAGCTGCTGGCGCGCCACCAGTGTCGAAGGCCGCCCCAGGCGCCCTGCCGCCTGGTCGAGGCGTTGGCCCAGCACATCGAGACGCGCACCCAGCGCGCCGTCGAGCCGGTCGCCCAGGAGATCGAGCGCACCGAGCCACATCGCCTGGGGCGCGCTGACGAGTTCCGCCGCGGCCGTGGGCGTGGGCGCGCGCAGGTCGGCGCAGAAGTCGGCGATGGTGAAGTCGGTTTCGTGGCCGACGCCGCAAATCAGCGGAACCGGGCTTTGGACAATGGTGCGCGCCAGGGTCTCGTCGTTGAACGCCCAGAGATCCTCGATGGAGCCACCCCCGCGCACCAGCAGGATCACGTCGACGGCCGGCTCCAGCGTGTACAGCGATTGCAGCGCACGCACGAGTTCCGCCGGGGCATTGGCGCCCTGCACCGCCGCCGGCGCCAAGACCACAGGAATGTGCGGCACGCGGCGCCGCAGCGCCGTGACCACGTCGTGCAGCGCCGCAGCACCGAGCGAAGTCACAAGGCCCACTGCACGCGGCATGACGGGCAGCGCCCGCTTGCGTTCCGCGTCGAAGAGCCCTTCGGCTTCGAGCCGCGCCTTGCGCTGGAGGAATTGCTCGAACAGCGCACCCTGGCCGGCGCGCTGCAGGCTTTCGACCACCAGTTGCAGGTCGCCGCGCGGTTCGTACACCGCGAGGCGCCCGCGCACTTCGACCTGGTCGCCGTCGCGCGGCGAAAAATCGAGCAAGCCCGCGGCGCGCCGAAACATCGCGCAGCGCAGCTGGCCGGACGGGTCCTTGAGGGCGAAGTAACAATGTCCGCTCGAGGCGCGCGAAAAGCCGGAAATTTCCCCGCGCACCGCGACCGGATTGAAACGTGCGTCGAGCGCATCGGCAACCGCCCGGCACAGTGCGCCGACAGCCCAGATCCGCGGGCCCGGCGTTGGATTCGAGTCACGCAGGTTCACAAGGCACCCGCGCGGCCGGCGGCCACTCTTCCACAGTGGGTTGCCCGGCCCCGGTACCGCGGCATCGATGCACAACAGGTGCACGGTTTGTCGTGCAAGCTGTTGATTTCATTGGAAAAAGAACTGCTCAAAATTCAATCGATCTAGCGGGAGGCCCGTCCCATGCGGGTCCGGACAAGTTGCGCAGCGGGTTAATCACAAAGTTATCCACAGAATCTGTGCGTCTTCGCTGACATGCAAACAAGCCGCGTGGCAATGTTGGCCTCGGTGGATAATCGCCGCGCATTTGCAGTCTACGGGCCGGAGGATTCCTTGTTTTCCATCATAGTTGCCGCGGGCTGGCCGATTTGGCCATTGCTCGCTTGTTCGATCATCGCGCTCGCGCTGGTTATAGAACGTTTCACAAACCTCAAGACCGTGAGGGTTCTGCCGCCCAAGCTGCTCGATGAAGCCATCACCGTGTCGCACGGCTCCGTGCCGGGGCCCGACGTGGTGACCAAGCTCGAGCGCAACTCGATGCTCGGACAGGTGTTGGCCGCCGGCCTGCGGGCGCTCAATGCCAATCCGCGCTGCACCGAGGACGACCTGCGCGCGGCCATGGAGGCTTCGGGCCGCACCGTGGCACACAAGCTGGAGCGCTACCTGCCAGCGCTGGCCACCATTGCATCGGCGGCGCCGCTGCTCGGCCTGCTGGGCACGGTCATCGGCATGATCGAGATCTTCGGGTCGCAGTCGCCCGGAAGCGGCGCGGTGGGCTCGGGGAATCCCGCGCAGCTGGCGCACGGCATTTCGATCGCGCTCTACAACACGGCTTTCGGCCTGATCGTGGCCATTCCGACCCTGATCTTCTGGCGCTATTTCCGCAGCCGGGTCGACGAATACCTGCTGAACCTGGAACTGTCGGGCGAGCGCTTCGCGCGTCACCTGAACGCGTTGCGGAAATGATGGCCCCCACGCTTGCCACTGCGTGTGCTGCGCTGCCCCCCGAGGGGGCCGCCGCCTCCTTGGGGCGGCCCGGCGGAGGCTCGCCATGACCCGCGGCCGCATGCAGTTTCGCCATGGGGCGCGCGATGAGCCCGAGATCAACCTGATCCCGTTCATCGACGTGCTGCTGGTCATCCTGATCTTCCTGATGCTGTCGACCACCTACAGCAAGTTCACCGAAATGCAGCTTCGGCTGCCGACGGCCGACGTCGATTCGCAGCGCGACTATCCCAAGGAAGTGATCGTTGCGGTGTCCGCCGACGGCCGCTATTCGATCAACAAGAAGCCCGTGGCGGACCGCAACGTGGACACCGTGGCCGCCGCGCTCGGCTCGGCAGCCACCGGCGGCAAGGACAGCGTGGTCGTCATCAGCGCCGACGCCAGCAGCCCGCACCAGGCCGTGATCACGGTGATGGAAGCCGCGCGCCGCGTGGGCCTGGTGCAGATCACTTTCGCAGCCCAGTCGACGGCGCAAGCAGGGCACTGAGTGCCGTCGCAGGGCCGCAGCACCACCGGCACAACCGGCTCGATCACAGCGCCGGCCTCGCGGCTGCAGCGTGCCTGGCTGCACCGCGGCGTGCTGGCCTGCCTGCTGTGGCCCCTGTCTCTGGTCTACGCGGCGCTCTTCGGGCTGCGGCGCTGGCTCTACCGGAAAGGATGGCGCACGACCGAACGCGTCCGGGTGCCGGTGATCGTGGTCGGCAACGTGATTGCCGGCGGCGCCGGCAAGACCCCGGTTGTGATGGCGGTGGTCCGGCACCTGCAGGCCCGCGGCCTGCGCGCCGGCGTGGTGTCGCGCGGCTACGGCCGGCGCACCGGCGACTGCCGCGAAGTGCAGCACGAAAGCAACGCCCGGGATGTCGGCGATGAACCGCTCCTGATTCGCCGTGCCACCGGCGCGCCCGTGTTCGTGGCGCAACGCCGCATCGAAGCCGCGCGCGCCCTGCTCGCACGGCACCCGGACACGCAGATCATCGTGAGCGACGACGGGCTGCAGCACCTGGCGCTTGCGCGCGACATCGAGATCTGCGTGTTCGACGACCGCGGCGTGGGCAACGGCTGGCAGCTGCCCGCGGGCCCGCTGCGCGAGCGCTGGCCGCGCCCGTGCGACCTGGTGCTTCACAGCGGAGAGCACCCCGCCTTCGAGGGTGGCTACACCGCCACCCGCGCGCTGGCGCAGGACGCCGTGGCGAGCGACGGCAAACGCACGCCGCTCGATGCTCTCGCCGGCGAACCGGTGATCGCGCTGGCGGCCATTGCACGGCCCGAAGCGTTCTTCGACATGCTGCGAGCGCGCGGGCTGACGCTTTCCGAAACCATCGCCCTGCCGGACCACTGCGATTTCGACGGCTGGCAGCCTCCCGCCCACACCGGACAGCGCCTCGTCTGCACCGAAAAAGATGCCGTCAAGCTGTGGCCCAAGGCCCCCGACGCGCTTGCAGTGCCGCTGGACTTCGCACCCTCGCGAGAATTCTTCGCTGCGCTCGACGCAAAGCTATCATCGCTCGATGGATACCAAGCTGCTTGAACTGCTCGTCTGCCCCGTGACCAAGGGCCCGCTGACCTGGAACGCCGAGAAGCAGGAACTCTGCTCGCGCAGCGCACGCCTGGCCTACCCGGTGCGCGATGGAATCCCCGTGCTGCTCGAGAACGAAGCCCGCACGCTGTCCGACGAAGAGCTGGGGCTGTGAGCTTTACCGTCCTGGTGCCGGCTCGCCTGGCTTCGACGCGGCTGCCCAACAAACCGCTGGCTGACATCGCCGGCCTGCCCATGGTGGTGCGCGTGGCCCGGCGGGCAAGCCAATCTGCGGCCGTGCGCGTGGTGGTGGCCGGGGACGACGCGACCATCGTCGCTGCATGCAGAACGCATGGCGTGGAAGCCATCCTGACTCGCCAGGACCACCCCAGCGGCTCCGACCGCCTTGCGGAAGCCTGCGAGCAACTGGATCTGGACGGCGACGACATCATCGTCAACGTGCAGGGCGACGAACCGCTGATCGATCCCGCGCTCATCGACGCTGTGGCCTCCGCCCTGGCCACGCACCCGGAAGCCGCCATGAGCACGGCGGCCCACGAGATCGACTCGCTCGACGATTTCCTGAACCCGAACGTCGTGAAGGTGGTGCTCGACGCGCGGGACAACGCGCTGTACTTCAGCCGCGCGCCTGTTCCATGGTGGCGCGACGGGTCCGCCAACGGTGCACCACCATCCGTGCTGCCCGTCCCGGCGCCGCTGCGGCACATCGGCATCTACGGCTACCGCGCCAGTTTCGTTCGCAGCTTTCCCTTGTTGCCGCCGGCGCCCGTCGAGGCCACCGAGGCGCTCGAACAGCTGCGCGCACTCTGGCATGGGCATCGCATTGCGGTGCACGTGAGCCAGGCCGCTCCGGGGCCCGGCATCGATACCCCGGAAGACCTCGAGCGCGTGCGCGCGTTCTTCGCGGCCGGCCCGGCAAGCTGAAAAGTGCGCCGCACCGAGGGCGGCGGCGGAATTTCCTCACGCTCTCGCATGCTATCCTCGACGCAATTCCGCCTTGCTCTGCTCCTGGGCTGACGCTTGGCGCGACACAAAATCGAAGAACCGTCCGAGGACACCATGAGACTAATTTTGCTGGGCGCGCCCGGGGCGGGCAAAGGCACGCAAGCAGCCTTCATTTGCCAGAAGTACGGCATTCCTCAAATTTCGACCGGCGACATGCTGCGCGCCGCCGTCAAGGCCGGCACGCCGCTCGGGCAGCAGGCCAAGGCCGTCATGGAATCGGGCGGTCTCGTGAGCGACGACCTGATCATCAACCTCGTGAAGGAACGCATCGCGCAGCCCGATTGCGCCGATGGCTTCCTGTTCGACGGCTTCCCGCGAACCATTCCGCAGGCCGACGCCATGAAGGCGGCCGGCGTCAAGCTCGACTACGTGCTCGAAATCGACGTGCCGTTCAGCGACATCATCGAACGCATGAGCGGCCGGCGCTCGCATCCCGCGTCGGGCCGCATATACCACGTCAAGTTCAATCCGCCCAAGGTGGAAGGCAAGGACGACGTCACGGGCGAAGACCTGATCCAGCGCAAGGACGACGAGGAAGAAACCGTGCGCAAGCGGCTCGAGGTCTACAGCCAGCAGACCCGTCCACTGGTCGACTACTACTCGGCCTGGGCCAAGGCCGATCCGGCCTCGGCGCCGAAGTACCGCGCGCCATCAAGGGCGTCGGCAGTGTCGACGAAATCACGCAGCGTGCGCTCGCGGCCCTCAGCAGCTGAACTTCATCCGCTGCATGCGGCCGCCGCTCAGGTGGCCGCCGTTTCGAGCAGTTCCAGCATCAGCGCGATGCGTGCCTTGACGGGCGTCAGCGCACCGGCGTCCCGCAGCCGATCGTCGGGCCTTGGCAGGATGCGCCCGCTCGCGCAGCGGGTGGCGCGCAACACCGCCACGCCGGCGTCCTGCGCGCGCACGGCGGCAGCCTCGAGCGCGTGGTGCACCGTGCCATTGCCGGTCGCAGCCAGGACCAGCCCGCGGATCGGCTCGGCAACGCCCGATCCCCGTTCCTGCAACAGCAGGTCGACGAGGGCGCCGCTTGCGCCCGCATGGCTGGTGACGATCTCGACCCGGGGCCAGCGCATCGCCGCGCCCGCCTTCGCTTCAGGAATCTTCGGGACCATGCCCACCGGCTGCGGCCAATCACGCAGGCGCCGCACCGCGCCCTCTTCAACATAGCCGACCGGCCCGGCATCGCCCGATGAGAACGCATCCGGGCGATAGGTGTGCACCTTCTGCACATCCAGCGCACCGTGGATGGCGCCCGCACAGACCACCGTCACGCCGTGTGCCGCCGGCGTGGCCGCGACGGCGATGGCGTCGCGCACGTTCTGCGGGCCGTCGGGCGAGAGCGAGCTGGCCGGGCGCATGGCGCAGGTCAGCACCACCGGCTTGCCCGGTGCAAGCACTGCCTGGAGAAAGAATGCCGTCTCCTCGATCGTGTCGGTGCCGTGCGTGATCACCACGCCCGCCACGTCGGCCTCGGCCAGCCAGAAGGCGCATCGCCGGGCGAGCTGCAGCCAGACGTCGAATGCCATGTCCTTGCTGTCGAGTTGCGCCACCTGCTCCGCGACGAGCGCCAGGCCTTCGGGCGCGTCGATGCCGCCGAGCAGATCCGCCACTCCCACTTCTCCTGCGGTGTAGCCGATGTTGTCGGCGCCGCTGGCGGCCCGGCCCGCGATGGTGCCGCCGGTGCCCAGGACCACGACGCGCCGCAGGCTGGGCGAAAGGGAATTAACCATGGGTTGCCAACTTTTAAAAACTGGTTAAAAATACAGGTACTGGATATTCAGCCAGTGCCGCAAGGAACCACATATGCAGTTCGCCGTGAAGCTTACCGCCCGCCAGCAGCAGATCCTGGACTTGATCCAGAGTGCCATCGCCCGTACCGGCGCTCCGCCCACGCGGGCCGAAATCGCCAACGAACTGGGCTTCAAGTCGGCCAATGCCGCCGAGGAGCACCTGCAGGCCCTGGCCCGCAAGGGCGTGATCGAGCTTGTCAGCGGCACCTCGCGCGGCATCCGGCTCAAGGGCGACGCGCTGCGTTCACTCAACGAGTCGCGCCACCGGGAAGGCGGCCAGTTCTCTCTCTCGCTGCCCGGCATGTCGCAGCTCGCGCTGCCCCTCATCGGCCGCGTGGCGGCGGGTTCGCCCATCCTCGCGCAGGAACACGTCGACCAGACCTATTACGTCGAGAACACACTGTTCCAGCACCAGCCCGACTACCTGCTCAAGGTGCGTGGCATGTCCATGCGCGACGCCGGCATCATGGACGGCGATCTGCTCGCGGTCCAGGCCACCAAGGAGGCGCGCAACGGCCAGATCGTGGTGGCCCGCCTCGGCGACGAAGTCACGGTCAAGCGCCTGAAGCGCAACAAGCAGGTCATCGAGCTGCATGCCGAAAACCCCGACTACCCGACCATCGTGGTCCAGCCCGGCGAGCCCTTCGAGATCGAAGGCCTGGCGGTGGGCCTCATCCGCAACACCATGCTGATGTAGGCCGCGCGGCCTGCTGAAAGCAGCATCCCATTCGGCCGCAACAGGTGGCGGGCGTATGGCGCTTTGTCGCCATCACCCTGTTGCGTCCATTCAAAGAAATCCTGCCTGTGTTCAACCTCAGACTTTTTTGGAGTTCACATGGGAATCGCCCTCCTCGCCATCGTTGATTTGTGGATGCCGCTGCAATCGCTTGCAAGCCGGCTGCTGCCGGCGCGCCGCCCGCGTCGCCGAGATGCCGGCAGCGCATCCGCGGGGCTGCGCTACGTTGCGGTCCGGCCGGCCTGCACGGCCCGGGTCCACGGCGCGGCCACGCCCGAGGCGGCACCGGTGCGGCCGCTGCGCGTCATTCGTGTCGTCGACGGCCCCCAGGGCGGAAAACGCAGCACCAACCGGATGGTGATTTCGGGCCGCATGGCCGATGTCTGCGCCGAGCTCGACCGCTTGGCGGCACTCGAGGCGATGGAAACACTCAGCGCCGCGCCCCGCTCCACGCAGCTGCACTGAGTCCGTGCAACCCCCGGTGACCGTTGGCCGGGGTGGGTATCCAAACGTTCACACGCGCGTCATGCCAATGCTGCGAGGCACAATGGCACGCCATGAACATTGTGATCCTCGACGATTACCAGGACGCCGTGCGCAAGCTGCACTGCGCCGCCAAGCTGGACGCGTACGCGGCCAAGGTCTACACCAACACGGTCAAGGGCATCGGCCAACTCTCGGTTCGGTTGAAGGATGCCGACGTGATCGTGCTGATCCGCGAGCGCACCCATGTTTCGCGCCAGCTGATCGAAAAGCTTCCCAAGCTCAAGCTCATTTCGCAGACGGGACGCGTGGGCGGCCACATCGACGTCACGGCCTGCACCGAGCGTGGCGTGGCGGTGGCCGAGGGCACCGGCTCGCCCCAGGCGCCTGCCGAGCTGACCTGGGCGCTGATCATGGCGGCCATGCGCCGCCTGCCGCAGTACATCAGCAATCTCAAGCACGGGGCGTGGCAGCAGTCGGGGCTCAAGTCGGCGTCCATGCCGGCCAATTTCGGGTTGGGTTCAGTGCTCAAGGGCAAGACACTCTGCATCTGGGGCTACGGCCGCATCGGGCAACTGGTGGCGCGCTACGGGCAGGCCTTTGGCATGCAGGTCGTGATCTGGGGGCGCGAGGCAAGCTGTGCCAAGGCCCGGTCCGACGGCTTCCAGGTGGCGCAGAACCGCCACGAGTTCTTCGCCGCGGCCGATGTGCTGTCGGTGCACTTGCGGCTCAACGAGGAAACCGCTGGCCTGGTCAAGCTCGAGGATCTTTCGCGCATGAAGCCGACGGCGCTCTTCGTCAACACTTCCCGTGCCGAACTGATCGAGTCCGATGCCCTGCTCGCCGCGCTCAACCGTGGCCGGCCCGGGCTGGCGGCCGTCGACGTGTTCGAGAGCGAACCGCCGCTGCAGGGCCATGCGCTGCTGCGGCTGGAAAACTGCATCTGCACGCCGCACATCGGCTATGTAGAGCAGGACAGCTACGAAAGCTATTTCGGCCAGGCTTTCGACAATGTCGTGAGCTTCATCAAGGGCAATCCCACCAACATCGTGAACCCCGGCGCGCTGCAGGTTCGCCGGTGATTCCATGAGCCGCCGGGGCGCGCTGTGGGCCCTGCTGGCCGGCAATTTCGTGATCGGCACGGGCGTGATGGTGGTGCCCGGCACGCTCAATGAAATCAGCGCATCGCTTTCTGTCTCCGTTGCGACAGCGGGCCAGCTGATCACGGCCGCCGCGGCTGTGATGTGCCTGGGCGCGCCGCTGCTGGCAGCCGCGGTCGCGGGCTGGGACCGACGCCAGCTGCTCGCCCTCACCCTCCTCTGGTACGCCGCCGGGCATGCCATTGCCGCGCTGATGCCGAGTTTCGGCGCCCTGCTGCCGGTACGCATGCTCACGGTGATCGCGCCTGCCATCTTCACGCCCCAGGCCGCGGCCTGCGCCGGCCTGCTGGTTCCGCCGGAGCATCGCGGGCGTGCCGTGACCTTCGTCTTTCTCGGCTGGTCGCTGGCCTCGGTGCTCGGGCTGCCCATCGGTGCGCTCGTGGGCGGGCATCTGGGCTGGCGCATGGCTTTCGGGGCGATCGCGCTGCTCGGCATCGCCAGCGCGGCATCGATCTGGCTGACCCTGCCGCAAGGGATCCGTCCCGCGGCGCTGACGGCGGCCGCCTGGGCGCGCGTGCTGCGCAGCCCGGTGCTGATGGGCATCGTCTCGGTCACCGCGCTCCAGGGAGCCGGCCAATTCGTGCTGTTCAGCTATTTCGGCCCGATCCTGAAGCGTGACTTCGGCGCAGATCCCACCATGCTGAGCCTGATGTGGGCCCTGTTCGGAATCTTCGGCCTCGCGGGCAACATGCTCGTGAGCCGGTTCATCGACCGGGTAGGCGCGGGCCGCATGGTGCTGCTGACGAGTTCGCTGATCGCGCTGAGCCTCTTTCTCTGGCCATGGGCCCGCACGCTGCCGTGGCTGGCGGTGGTGCTCGTGCCCTGGGGCCTGGGCTGCTTTGCGACCAACTCGGCGCAGCAGGCGCGGCTGGTCGGCCTCGCTCCTGCGCTGGCGCCGGGCTCGGTGGCGCTGAACAGTTCGGGCATCTATGTCGGCCAGGCGGTGGGTGCCGGGCTGGGTGGATGGCTGCTCGCCAGCGACGCCGTGCCGTGGATGAACTGGGCCGGTTTTGCCCTGCTGCTCGCGGCCATCGGCCTGAGCGTGGCCATCGATCGCAGCCGCCGGCCGGCCTGACGGCGCGGCGGCCCCGCGTAAAACCCGGCATGGCCCTGCGGCCGATGGCTGCAAAATCGAAGGCTGCGCAAACTCCGGGCCCGGCGCCTGCAAGCGGCCCCGGACACCCACCAACCAGCGAAGATCTTTTTTCAAATGACAGTCAACTACACCCGGATCGGCGTTGTCGGCGCCGGCGCCATGGGCCGAGGCATCGCACAGATCGCGGCCCAGGCAGGCAGCGAAGTGCTGCTGCTCGACAGTTTTGCAGGTGCCGCCGAGCGCGGGCGCGAAGCTCTGATGGCCCAATGGAACAAGCTGCACGAGAAGGGCAAGATCGACGCCGCGGCACGCGATGCGCAAATCGCCCGCGTGAAGGCGGTCGACTCGGTCGGGGCGCTGGCCCAGTGCGACCTGGTGATCGAAGCGGTGGTCGAGGACCTCGAGGTCAAGCGCAAGCTGTTCCGCGAACTCGAAACGGTTGTCGCGCCCACGGCCACGCTCGCCACCAACACCTCGTCGCTGTCGGTCACGGCCATTGCGGCCGGGCTCGCGCATCCGGAGCGCGTGGCGGGCTTTCACTTCTTCAACCCGGTGCCGCTGATGAAGGTGGTCGAAGTAGTGGCCGGCTTCAGGACTTCGGCCGAGGTCTGCAAGCAGCTGGCAGGCTATGCGGTGCAGATGGGCCACAGCGCCGTGCAGGCGCAGGACACGCCGGGCTTCATCGTCAACCATGCGGGCCGCGGCTATGGCACGGAAGCACTGCGCATCGTCGGCGAAGGCGTGGCCGATTTCGCCACCATCGACCGCATCCTGAAGGATCAGGCCGGGTTTCGGCTGGGCCCTTTCGAGCTGATGGACCTGACCGCGCTCGACGTATCGCATCCGGTGATGGAGTCGATCTACCACCAGTACTACGAGGAGCCGCGCTTCCGGCCCAGCGTGATCACCGCCCAGCGGCTTGCCGCCGGTGTGCTGGGCCGCAAGACCAATGAAGGCTTCTACCGCTACAACGACGGCGTGATGCAGCACACGCCCGAGCCGGCGGCGCCAGTGGCAATGGCGATGCCTTCGGTCTGGGTCTCGCCCCGCGCCGCGCGCCGGGCCGACCTGCTGCGGCTGGTGAATGCGCTGGGCGCCCAGATCGACAGCGGCGCCACGGCGGCGCCCACGTCGCTGATCCTGGTGGCGCCGCTGGGCTTCGACGTGACCACGGTGGCCGCGGTCGAGCGGCTGGACGCCACGCGCACCGTGGGCATCGACATGCTGATCGACGATGCCGCCACCAAGCGCCGCGTGCTCGCCACCAACCCCGCCACGCGGCGCGACATCCGCGATGCGGCGCACGCGCTCTTCGCGCGCGATGGAAAGGCCGTGAGCGTGATCCGCGACAGCGGCGGCTTCGTGACGCAGCGCGTGATCGGCACCATCGTGAACATTGCCGCCGACATGTGCCAGCAGCGCGTCTGCTCGCCGGCCGACCTCGAAACCGCGGTCCAGCTGGGCCTGGGCTATCCGCGCGGCCCGCTGGCCATGGGCAACCTGTATGGCCCGACCAACATGCTCGAAGTGCTGTTCAACCTGCAGACCGTCTATGGCGATCCGCGCTACCGCCCCAGCCCCTGGCTGCGCCGCCGCGGCGCGATCGGCCTGAGCCTGCTGCACGAAGAAGAATAAGCAGACAAACACCAACGAAAGCATCACAGCGATGACCGCCGAACTGAAGAGCACCAGCGAGGGACGCACCATGGTGCTGACGATCGCCAACCCGACCCAGCGCAATGCACTGGGCCCCGAAATCTACGCCGCGGGCATCGAAGCGCTCAACGGCGCCGAGAGCAGCGACGAGATCCGTAGTGTCGTCATCGTGGGCGAAGGCGCATGGTTCTGCGCCGGCGGCTCGCTGCAGCGGCTGTCCGACAACCGGCAGCGCGACCCTTCGGTGCAGGCCGAAAGCATCGAGGGCCTGCACAACTGGATCGACTCGATCCGCGCCTTTCCCAAGCCCATCATCGCGGCGGTCGAAGGCGCGGCCGCAGGCGCCGGCTTCTCGCTGGCCCTGGCCTGCGATTTCGTGGTGGCCGCGCGCGACGCGATCTTTGCAGCGTCGTACAGCAACGTGGCGCTCTCGCCTGATGGCGGCCTGAGCTGGCAACTGGGGCGGGCATTGCCGCGCCAGCTGGCCAGCGAGTGGCTGATGTGCGGCGAGCGCATCGGCGCGCCGCGGCTGCATGCGCTCGGGCTGGTCAATGAACTGAGCGAGCACGGCCAGGCGCTTGCAAGCGCCCTGGCGCTGGCGACCCGGCTCAATGAGCGCGCGCCCAATTCGCTGGCCAGCATCAAGGAGCTGCTCAGCGAAGCGCCCGGCGCCACGTTCGCATCGCAGCTCTCGCAGGAGCGCGACCACTTCGTGCGCAACCTGCACCACCCGAATGCCGGCATCGGCATTGCCGCGTTCATCGAGAAGAAACCACCGCACTACGAGTAGCGGCACGCCGTCGCTCCTGCGACACCCTCCAGTTTTTCAGTCGCCGACAGGACAGACCAATGGACGACCCCATTCTTACCATCGAAGAACGTGAAGCGATCAACAGTGGTCGCTGGTTTTCTTCTCTTTCTCCATCGCTACGGCACGACATTCTCCGATGTGCTTTCGTCAAACGCTTCAAGGACGGCGACCTGATCGCCGCCCGCGGCGACCCTCCCGACCACTGGATCGCCTGCGCCAAGGGCGCGGTGCGCGTCAGTTCGACGGCCGTCTCGGGCAAGCAGGTGACGCTGACCTACGTGGAGCCGGGCATCTGGTTTGGCGACGTGGCCATGTTCGACGGGGACCGCCGCACGCACGATGCCTATGCGCATGGGGACACCACGATGCTTTGCGTGGCGCGGGCCGACTTCCAGAAGATCCTGGCCGCGCACGTGGAGCTGTACGAGGCGCTGATGCGGCTGCAGGCGCGCCGCATCCGCACGCTGTTCGGGCTGGTGGAAGATCTCAACACCCTGCCCTTGCGCGCACGCTTGGCCAAGCAGCTCATCCACCTGGTGCGCAGCTACGGCGTGCCCAACCTGGAAGACGGCAGCCAGATGCGCATCGGCCTGCAGCTCGCGCAGGAAGAACTCGCCCAGCTGCTCGGCGCGTCGCGCCAGCGCGTCAACCAGGAACTCAAGACCATGGAACGCGAGGGCACCATCCGGATCGAGCCGGGCGGCCTGGTCGTACTGGATCGCGCAGCGTTGATGCGCGTCTCGGAAGCAGATCATTGACATGAGCCAGGACTTCTCCAACTTCATCGGCACCCGCGCGGTCTCGCAGCAGCATGCCTTCGACGTCGAAGCGCTCGCCGCCTGGCTCGCGCAGAACCTCGACGGTTTCAAGGGCCCGCTGACGGTCGAGATGTTCAAGGGCGGGCAATCCAACCCGACCTACAAGCTCGTCACGCCGACGCAGAGCTACGTGATGCGTGCCAAGCCCGGTCCGGTTGCCAAGCTGCTGCCGTCGGCCCATGCCGTGGAGCGCGAATTCAAGGTCATGAGCGGCCTGGCCGGCACCGACGTGCCCGTGCCGCGCATGCACTGCCTGTGCGAGGACGAAGCCGTGATCGGCCGCGCTTTCTATGTGATGGAGTTCATGCAGGGCCGCGTGCTGTGGGACCAGGCCCTGCCCGGCATGAGCAATGACCAGCGCACGGCCATCTACGACGAGATGAACCGCGTCATCGCGGCGCTGCATACCGTGAAGTTCGCCGAGCGCGGCCTCGCGGACTACGGCAAGCCCGGCAATTACTTCGAGCGCCAGATCGGCCGCTGGAGCAAGCAGTACGTGGCCTCCATCACGCAGCCCATCCCCGAGATGGACAGGCTCATGGAATGGCTGCCGGCGCACATGCCGCAAAGCGCGCGCGACGAGAAGATGGTGTCCGTCGTGCACGGCGACTTCCGGCTCGACAACCTCATGTTCCATGCCACCGAGCCGCGCGCGATTGCCGTGCTCGACTGGGAACTGTCCACGCTCGGCCATCCGCTGGCCGACTTCAGCTACCACTGCATGTCGTGGCACATCTCCGGCGCGTCCTTCCGCGGCATCGGCGGGCTGGACCACAGGAGCCTGGGCATTCCGACCGAGAGCGAATACATCCGCAGGTACTGCGAACGCACCGGGCTCACCACGCCCGAGGCGCTGGCGCCCGACTGGAACTTCTACCAGGCTTACAACCTGTTCCGCATGGCCGCGATCCTGCAGGGCATTGCCAAGCGGGTCGAGGCAGGCACCGCATCGAGCGAGCAAGCCGTGGCCTCGGGCCGCGGCGCGCGCCCCATGGCCGAAATGGCCTGGCAGTTTGCCCAAAAGGCATAACCGCCCCCACACCCCCACCAGGAGACAGAAGATGGACTTCGAATACTCGGCAAAAACCAAGGAGCTCCAGAAGCGCGTGAGCGCATTCATGGACGCGCACATCTATCCGGCCGAAGCCGAGTATTCCGCCGAGCTGGCCGCCAACACGGCCGCAGGCAAGCGCTGGACCGCGCTCAAGACCGTCGAGAAGCTCAAGGAAAAAGCCAAAGCCCAGGGCCTGTGGAACCTGTTCCTGCCGGTCGACAGCGCGGCCGCATCGGGCTACGAAGGCGCCGGCCTCACCAACCAGGAATATGCGCCGCTGGCCGAGATCATGGGCCGCGTGCCGTGGGCTTCGGAAGCCTTCAACTGCTCGGCGCCGGACACCGGCAACATGGAGACCATTGCCCGCTACGGCTCCGAAGCCATCAAGGCACGCTGGCTCAAGCCGCTGCTCGAAGGCCAGATCCGTTCGGCCTTCGCCATGACCGAACCCGACGTGGCTTCCAGCGACGCCACCAACATCTCGACCCGCATCGAGCGCCAGGGCGACGAGTACGTGATCAACGGCCGCAAATGGTGGATCTCGGGCGCCGCCGATCCGCGCTGCGCCGTCTTCATCACCATGGGCAAGAGCGACCCCGATGCGCCCAGGCATTCGCAGCAGAGCATGATCATCGTGCCGGCCGACGCCAAGGGCATTCGCATCGTGCGCCCCCTCAATGTGATGGGCTACGACGACGCGCCGCACGGCCACGTCGAGATGTACTTCGAAAACGTGCGCGTGCCGGTCGACAACATGCTGCTCGGCGAAGGCCGCGGCTTCGAAATCGCCCAGGGTCGCCTTGGCCCCGGACGCATCCACCATTGCATGCGCCTGATCGGCCTGGCCGAGCGCGCACTCGAACTGATGTGCAGGCGCGCCTCCTCGCGCGTGGCCTTCGGCAAGACGGTCGCTTCGCAGACCGTCACGCAGGAACGCATTGCCGAAGCGCGCTGCAAGATCGACATGGCGCGCCTGCTCACGCTCAAGGCCGCATGGCTGATGGACGTGGCCGGCAACAAGGTCGCCAAGAACGAGATCGCGATGATCAAGGTGGTGGCGCCGAGCATGGCCTGCCAGGTGATCGACTGGGCCATGCAGGCGCATGGCGGTGGTGGCATGTGCGACGATTTCCCGCTGGCCTATGCCTACGCCGGTGCCCGCACGCTGCGCTTTGCGGACGGTCCGGACGAAGTGCACCGCAACGCGATCGCCAAGTGGGAGCTGGGCAAGTATTCGCCGAACAAGGGCGATGCCGACATGCCCGTCACGCGCTTCTGATCTGTCTTGCCCCCTCTCCCTTCGGGAGAGGGCTGGGGTGAGGGCCGACGGCGATCGATTCGCCCCGGCCCTTTTTACTTTCGGTCAGAGCTTCTTCTGCAGAAACACCGCGTGCCCGAACACCGGATCGAGCTGATAGCTGATAAACCCCTCGCGCTCGTAGCTGCGCAGTGCCGGCGCATTGCCCGACAACACCTCGAGCGTGAGCTTGCAGGCACCCCGTGCGCGGGCCTCCTGCTCCACCCGCGCAAACATGCGCTGCGCGATGCGCTGGCCGCGATGGCTGGGCAGCACGACCACATCGTGCACATTGACCAGCGGCCTGCAGGCGAAGGTCGAGAAACCTTCGATGCAATTGACCAGGCCCACAGGCGTTTGCCCGTCGTAGGCCAGCACGCTGAAGGCTTGCGGCCGCGCGGCTAGTGCCCCGGGCAGGCCGGCGCGCACGCCCGCTTCGAGCGGCGTGCCACCGCCAGCGGGATCGCGTGCGTAGGCGTCGAGCAGGTCGACCAGCGCGGCTGCGTGCGCGGAGTTGCGGTAGTCCGCCAGGACGACTTCGATCATCGTTACCGCGAGGGTTCCAGGGTTGCGGCAAGCCGCTTCGCGCAAGACTCGGCCTGCTTCGCATCGCGCGCCTCGACCATCACGCGCACCAGCGGTTCGGTGCCGCTCGCGCGAATCAGTACGCGGCCGCTGTCGCCGAGCTCGGCTTCGATGCGCTGCGTTTCGCCGGCCAGCGCATCGTTGTTCTTCCAGTCCTGCCCCGGCGTCAGTCGGACGTTGATCAGGACCTGCGGAAACAGCGTGATCTCCGCGAGCAGCTGCGCCACCGTCTTGCCGCTGCGCACGCAGGCCTGCAGCACCTGCAGCGCGCTTACGATGCCGTCCCCCGTGGTGTGGCGGTCGAGCACCAGCAGATGGCCCGAACCTTCGCCGCCCAGGAGCCAGCCGCGCTTTTCGAGTTCCTCGAGCACGTAGCGGTCGCCCACCTTGGCACGCACGAGCTCGATGCCCTGCCCGCGCAGCGCCACCTCGATGGCCTTGTTGGTCATGAGCGTGCCTACCACGCCCGCGGGCCTGTCGCCGCGCGCGATGCGTTCGGCCACCATCAGGTAGAGCAGCTCGTCGCCATTGAACAGCCGTCCGCTGGCATCGATGAGTTGCAGGCGGTCGGCGTCGCCGTCGAGCGCAATGCCGTAGTCGGCCTTCTGCGCAGTGACGGCTTCGACCAGCGCGGCCGGATGGGTCGCGCCGAAGCCCTTGTTGATGTTGAGGCCGTCGGGTGCGCAGCCGATGCTGCTGACCTCGGCGCCCAATTCGTGGAACACGTTCGGCGCCACCTGGTAGGCCGCGCCGTGGGCCGCATCGACCACGAGCTTCATGCCGCGCAGCGTCAGGTCGTTGGCGAATGTGCTCTTGCAGAACTCGATGTAGCGGCCCGGCGCATCGTTGAGGCGGCGTGCCTTGCCGAGTTCGGCGGAGGTTGCCCACACAGGCGCCTCCTCGAGCGCAGCTTCCACCGCAAGCTCCCATTCATCGTCCAGCTTGGTTCCCTGCGCGCTGAAGAACTTGATGCCGTTGTCCGGATAGGCGTTGTGGCTGGCGCTGATCACCACGCCCAGGCTCGCGCGCTGGGCGCGCGTGAGGTACGCCACGCCGGGTGTCGGCAGCGGCCCCAGCAGCACCACATCGACCCCGGCGGAATTGAAACCCGACTCGAGTGCGGACTCGAGCATGTAGCCCGAGATGCGGGTGTCCTTGCCGATCAGCACCGTGGGGCGCGCCTCGCTCTTCTTGAGCACGCGGCCCACGGCATGTGCGAGGCGCAGCACGAAATCGGGTGTGATGGGCGACTGGCCGACCGTGCCGCGGATGCCGTCGGTGCCAAAGTATTTGCGGGTCATGGATTCGTTCTTGTTGTCGACTTGTTATTTATGAATGTGTCTCTTCGGCCTTCATGGCGCGCCACACGGCGATGGCCGCCACGGTGTCGCGCACATCGTGCACCCGCACGACGGCCGCGCCGCGGTCCACGGCCAGCACCGCGGCCGTCACGCTGGGCACCAGGCGCTCGGCGGCCGCTGGAATGCCGCTGACCGTGCCGATCGACGACTTGCGCGACCAGCCCAGCAGCAGCGGATAGCCGGCCCCGAGCAGTTCGCGCTGGCGCGCCAGCAGCGCAAAATTCTGCGCCACGGTCTTGCCGAACCCGATGCCCGGGTCCAGCGTGATTCGCGATGGATCGATCTTCAGCGCGCGAAGCTGCGCCACCTGCTCGACCCAGAACGACAGCACCTCGGGCACCACATCGCCCTGCATGGGCGCCGTCTGCATAGTCTGCGGATCCCGATGCATGTGCATCAGGCAGACGCCACAGGAAGGGTGCGCCGCCACCGCCTCGCGCGCCCCAGGCTGCCGCAGCGCCCAGACGTCGTTGACGATGTCGGCACCCAGCTCGAGCACCGCGCGCATGACTTCCGGCTTGTAGGTATCGACGGACAGCGGCACGTTGAGCTTCACAGCTTCCCGGACCACCGGCAGCACGCGCGCCAGTTCGGCATCGAGCGGCACGGCCGGGCTGCCGGGGCGGGTCGATTCGCCGCCGATGTCGAGGATGTCGGCCCCCTCCTTCAGCAACTGCTCGCAATGCCGCAGCGCGGCCTCGGTCGAGGCATGCGCCCCGCCGTCGGAGAAGGAATCGGGGGTGACGTTGACGATGCCCATCACGCGCGGCTGCGCGAGATCGATTGCAAAACGGCCGGCCTGCCAGACCGTTGCGGGAGCCATCGTCATGCGGCACCTTCATCGAAAACGGGGCCCATGGCCCCGTTGGTGTTGAACACCGGATGCACTTCAGGCAACTGTGGGTGCCGGATCCGGATTGACTGCCGGCGTGCCGCCGCTGCCGCCACTGCCCGACGGCGGAATGCGCGGCGTCCAGTCCTTGGGCGGACGCGGTGCGCGGCCGGCCATGATGTCGTCGAGCTGTTCCGTGTCGATGGTTTCCCATTCGAGCAGGGCCTTGGCCATGGCGTGCATCTTGTCGCTGTTTTCCTCGATCAGGCGGCGCGCCTGCGCGTACTGCTCGTCGATGATGCGGCGCACTTCGGCATCGACCTTTTCCATGGTCTGCTCGCTCATGTTGGTGGTCTTGGTGACCGAGCGGCCGAGGAACACTTCGCCTTCGTTCTCGGCGTAGACCATCGGGCCCAGCGCATCGGTCATGCCGTAGCGCGTGACCATGTCGCGGGCAATGGAAGTCGCGCGCTCGAAGTCGTTGCTGGCGCCGGTGGTCATCTGGTGCATGAACACTTCTTCGGCGATACGGCCGCCGAACAGCATGCTGATCTGGTTCAGCATGTATTCGCGGTCATAGCTGTAGCGGTCCTGCGCCGGCAGGCTCATGGTCACGCCCAGGGCTCGGCCTCGCGGAATGATGGTGACCTTGTGGACCGGGTCGCACTTGGGCAGCAGCTTGCCGATGAGCGCGTGGCCGGACTCGTGGTAGGCCGTGTTGCGGCGCTCTTCCTCGGGCATGACCATGCTCTTGCGCTCGGGGCCCATGAAGATCTTGTCCTTGGCCTTCTCGAAGTCCTGCATCTCGACCACGCGCGCATTGCGGCGTGCGGCCATCAGGGCGGCCTCGTTGCAGAGGTTGGCCAGGTCGGCGCCGGACATGCCGGGCGTGCCGCGCGCGATGACGCTCGGGTTCACGTCCTGGCCGAGCGGCACCTTGCGCATGTGCACGCCCAGGATCTGCTCGCGGCCGCGGATGTCGGGCAGCGTCACATACACCTGGCGGTCGAAGCGGCCGGGGCGCAGCAGCGCGGCGTCCAGGATGTCGGGGCGGTTGGTGGCAGCCACCACGATCACGCCCAGGTTGGTTTCGAAGCCGTCCATCTCGACCAGCATCTGGTTCAGGGTCTGTTCGCGCTCGTCGTTGCCGCCACCCAGGCCGGCGCCGCGCTGGCGGCCCACCGCATCGATTTCGTCGATGAAGATGATGCAGGGGGCGTTTTTCTTGGCGTTCTCGAACATGTCGCGCACGCGGGCCGCGCCCACACCGACGAACATTTCGACGAAGTCGGAACCCGAAATCGAGAAGAACGGAACCTTGGCTTCGCCGGCAATCGACTTGGCCAGCAAGGTCTTGCCGGTACCCGGCGGGCCGACCAGCAGCAGGCCGCGCGGAATGCGGCCGCCGAGCTTCTGGAAGCGCTGCGGGTCTTTCAGGAAGTCGACCACTTCACGGACTTCTTCCTTGGCCTCGTCGCAGCCCGCGACGTCGGCGAAAGTGACCGTGTTGTTGTTCTCGTCCATCATGCGGGCCTTGCTCTTGCCGAAGCTGAACGCCCCGCCTTTGCCGCCGCCCTGCATCTGCCGCATGAAGTAGATCCAGACGCCAATCAGCAGCAGCATCGGCCCCCAGCTCACCAGCAGCGTCATGAGGAGCGAGCCCTCTTCGCGTGGCTTGACGTCGAACTTGACGTTGTGATCGATCAGGTCGCCCACCAGGCCGCGGTCGAGCACGGTGGCGGTTGTACGGATCTTGCGATCCTCATTGGTGACGGCCACGATTTCTCCGCCGCCGGCGCCTTCGGGAATGACGGCGCTCTTGATCTGGTTGTTTCGGACCTGATCCAGGAACTCCGAATAACTCACCGTCCCTGAACCGACGCCGCCGCGGGTGTCGAACTGCTTGAACACAGTGAACAACACCATGGCAATGACGAGCCATACGGCAACTTTGGAAAACCACTGATTGTTCAAACGAAGCTCCAGTCGAAAGCGCGTGACAAGATTGTGAAAAGAACGCGCTATGGATACGCAATTGCGCCCCATTTTAGGCTTTTCAAGCTGCGAAAAGCGGGCATTTCCCTAAAGCAGCCATAGCTTGACAAGGGTTTGCGCCCCATAGGCGCGCTTTCCCGGGGGCTGGCCTCAAGGTATCAAAGCGTTTCCTGAGCCTTCAGACCCATGCCGACAAGAAAAGTTTCGGACGATTTGTCGCGCGAAGCCTTGGGTTTGAACGGCTTCACGGTGCGGAAATTCGCCTTGAACAGCTTCACCAGTTCGTCATAGCCGCCGCCATGAAAAAGCTTGGCCACCAAGGCTCCTTCGGGCTTCAGATGGTGCCGGGCGAAGTCGATTGCAAGCTCGATCAGGTGCGCCACGCGGGCCGCATCGGCCGAATGGATGCCCGACAGGTTGGGCGCCATGTCGGAAACCACCAGGTCGGCCTTCCGGCCGGCCATTGCACCCAGCACCTGCTCCAGCAGTTCCGTCTCGCGGAAATCGCCCTGCAGAAAGGTCACGCCCTCGATGGGCTCCATCGGCAGGATGTCCAGCGCGATGATGGTGCCGTTCAACTCGCCGGCCGCGGCGCCCGCGGGCGACATGCGTCGGCGCAGGTACTGGCTCCAGGCTCCGGGGGTGGAACCCAGGTCGACCACCAACTGGCCCGGCTTGACCAGCCCGAGCGACTCGTCGATTTCCTTGAGCTTGTAGGCGGCGCGGGCGCGATACCCCTCCCGCGCGGCCAGTTTCACGTACGGATCGTTGATGTGGTCGTGCAGCCACGCCTTGTTGACTTTTTTGCTCTTTGCCTTGGTGCTCATGGATAGCCTCTCGTGCTTCGCGTTGCGGTATTCGCCTTGGAAGCGGCCCGGCGGTTCGAGAGGTTGCTTTCTACCCTCGATAATACGGGGATGCCCGCCATTCAACTTACCCCTGCCGAGCGCAAGGTGCACCGCGCCGAAGCTCACCATCTGGATCCGATCGTCATGGTCGGTGGAGACGGGCTCACCCCTGCCGTGAAAAAAGAAGCCGACGCGGCGCTCAAGGCCCACGGCCTGATCAAGATCCGCGTCTTCTCCGACGACCGCGTGGCCCGCGATGCCATGCTGCAAGAGCTCGCCGACGAGCTCGACGCCGCGCCCATCCAGCACATCGGCAAGCTGCTGGTGCTGTGGCGCCCCAAGCCCGAGAAAGAGCGCGTGGTCGATGAAGACCGCATGCCCGGCCCGCGCGACGTCAAGATCCTGAAGTACAGCAAGCGCGGCGGCCAGCGCCCCGAGATCAAGACCCTGCGCGTGCTCGGCAACCAGCGGCTCACGCCCGGCGGCACCATCAAGCGCGCCAAGGCGAAGCGGCCGCTCTCGGCCAAGAAGCGCAACCAGGCAGACTGAACTTGGTGCCAGCGCAAGGCGCGCAGCGCCACATTCTCTGCATGAAGTGGGGCACGAAATACGGCCCCGAATACGTCAACCGCCTCTACGCGATGGTGCGCCGCAATCTCAGCGGCGACTTCAAGTTCGTGTGCCTGACAGACGACGGCACCGGGATCCGCCCCGAGGTGACATGCCTGCCGATCCCGCCGCTGAACCTGCAGCTGGCGCCCGGTCAGCGCGACGGCGCGTGGAAGAAGCTCACCACTTTCGAGAAGGACCTGCACGGCCTGCGCGGCACGGCCCTGTTCCTGGATGTGGACGTGGTCGTGGTCGGCAGCCTCGATGCCTTCTTCGAATACCCCGGCGAGTTCCTGATCATTCACGACTACGCGCGCCCCTGGCGGCGCCAGCGGATCACGGGAAATTCGTCGGTCTACCGCTTCGAGCTGGGCGCCCATGCCGACATCCTGGCGTATTTCCGCGACAACATGGACAAGGTCCAGGCCGAGTACCGCAACGAGCAGACCTACCTGTCCGCCATGATGCACAAGCAAGGCAAGCTGGGCTACTGGCCTGCAGCCTGGTGCCCGAGCTTCAAGTACCACGGCATTCCGATGTGGCCGGCCAACTACTGGGAAGAGCCCTTCGTGCCGGAGGGCGCGCGCATCATGGTGTTCCATGGCGAATGCAACCCGCCCGACGCGCTGGCGGGCCGCCGCAACCGGACCTTCCGCTACATCCGGCCGGCGAACTGGATCACCAGGTTCTGGAAGGAATGATCGGGACGGCGGCCGGGACGGCGCAGCTCCGTCCTGCCGCCACCTGCATTCAGCCCGCGGCGGGCACCCGGGCGCCGCCCATGCGCCACAGCAGCGCACCGGCACAGAGCCACTGAACCACGTACATGCCGCTTCCCACGGCGTGCCACAGCTTGAGGTTGTCGCGCGCAAGAATGCGCGGCGCCACGGCATATTGCTGCAGCAGCGCCAGCAGCAATGCACCCAGGATCAGGAAGATGGCGGCCATCGAGGCGCTGTCGATGCGCTGGTCCATCTTCGTCCTGAAGTGAACCAGGAGAAGCAGGCCGCAGCCAATGGCAATCCAGCTCTGCGCCTCGAACAGCTGGCCCGCGAAATTGCCGGCCACCGCGGGGTTGCCGAGTCTCGCGAAGAGCATCGGCACCACGAGGAAACCGATCGTCGTGAGGCTGCCCCACCAGAAGGCGGCCAGCAGCAGCGCGAGGCGGTCTTTCATCCGGTGGATCAGATGTAGCGCACGGCCACGATCTCGTAGCGCTTGAGGCCGCCCGGCGCCTGCACCTCGGCGGTGTCGCCCTCTTCCTTGCCGATGAGCGCACGCGCAATCGGGCTGGAGATGTTGATCAGGCCCAGCTTCAGGTCGGCTTCGTCCTCGCCGACGATCTGGTATTTGACGGCTTCGCCCGACTCTTCTTCCTCGAGTTCCACCGTGGAGCCGAACACAATCTTGCCGCCGGCGTCGAGTTCTGTCGGATCGATGATCTGGGCAGCTGAAAGCTTGCTCTCGACTTCCTGGATGCGGCCCTCGATGAAGCCCTGGCGGTCCTTCGCGACCTCGTATTCGGCGTTCTCGCTCAGGTCGCCCTGCGCGCGGGCTTCAGAGATCGCATTGATGACCCAGGGGCGGTCCACGGTCTTGAGCTGATGCAGTTCGGCACGCAGCTTCTCGGCACCGCGCTTGGTAATTGGAATGGTGGCCATGTTTGGTTCTCCATAAAGCGAAACCGCCGAACGCTGCCGTTCGGCGGTCGATTGGGGGACAGGATCAGACGAGTGTGCGTCCGGTCAGCCGGCTCAGGATGGCGAGCGGGCTCGAACCCGGATTGTATTGCTTAGCCGCGGGCAGATGAAGGGTCTGCTCGAGCATGTACTGGCCCGCCATGACGGCGTGCGAGGTCTGGTCGGAGAAGCACACCCACACCGAACCCGGCGGGAACTCGGCCTTCTCCTGCGGCGAATTTTCCTGGTAGGCCATGTCCGACTTCATGCCGTCGTGCAGCTGCAGCATCAGGTGGTCGTACTCGCTGCGAAACGACTTGGTCACGTGCAGCGCCTGCAGCAGCTTGGCCTGCCAGCGCACATAGGGCTTGGCACGCGGCAGGAAGCGCCTGGCGATGTCCTCGAAAGGCTCGCCCACGCGCCACACGCGCGGTGCGCCCTCGGGGTTGACGTTGGTGAACACGCGCAGGATGCGCTCGCCGTAGTTGGGCCGCGACGGGAAGGCATCGACATGCAGGCGCCGGTCGTCGGCGCGCCAGGACTGCACGCGCGTCTCTACCTTTGCCGGCCGGTAGCTGGTCGGTGCCAGGCGCAAGGCCGGTGCGTAATGCGGCAGCAAACCGTGGATCAGCTGCTGCGCCTGCGCGCGGAACCGCCCCACCATCGCGGCAGCGGCACGCAGCACCGCCTCGTCGCCGGCCACGCCCTTGAGCTTGCCGTTGGCATCGAGGCTGATGTTGCGCACGTCGGGCGACAGCAGGCTGGGCGTCAGCAGACTGCGTTCTTCTGGCCGCAGCTCGAAGCCCAGGCGCGGAAAGTACAGCACCTTGCCGGCTTCGAGCGCCGCGATCCACGCTTCGTTGGGCGTGGCCGCGTTCCAGTCGCTCAGGTCCAGTTCGACCAGTTGCGTTTCCATGATGGCGCCAAGCTCAGGCCACCGCCGCCAGCTGCGCGTGCATCTCCTGCACCGAGATCACGCCGAGCTCGTCCATGAAGCCCATGCCCTCGACCGCAGCTTCGGCGCCGAAGATCGTGGTGAAGGTGGTCACGCGCGCCAGCAGCGCCGAGGTGCGGATCTGGCGCGAATCGGTGATGGCGTTGCGGCGCTCTTCCACCGTGTTGATGACCAGCGCGATCTCGTTGTTCTTGATCATGTCCACGATGTGCGGGCGGCCCTCGGTCACCTTGTTCACCGTCGCGCATTCGATGCCTGCAGCGCCGATGGCGGCTGCCGTGCCCTTGGTCGCGATGATCTCGAAGCCCAGCTTGACCAGGCCACGCGCCACTTCCACGGCGCGCGCCTTGTCGTTGTTCTTCACCGAGATGAAGACCTTGCCCGACTTCGGCAGGTGCGTGCCCGCGCCCAACTGCGACTTCACGAAGGCTTCGCCGAAGGTCTTGCCCACGCCCATCACTTCGCCGGTCGACTTCATCTCGGGGCCGAGGATGGTGTCCACGCCCGGGAACTTGACGAACGGGAACACGGCTTCCTTCACGCTGAAGTACGGCGGCGTCACTTCCTTCGTCACGCCCTGCGACGCGAGCGACTGGCCCGCCATGCAGCGCGCCGCCACCTTGGCGAGCTGGATGCCGGTGGCCTTGCTCACGTAGGGCACGGTGCGCGATGCGCGCGGGTTCACTTCGAGCACGTAGATGACGTCCTTGCCGTCCTTCTGCTGGATGGCGAACTGCACATTCATCAGGCCGACCACGTTCAGCGCCTTCGCCATGGCGGCGCTCTGGCGCTTCAGCTCGGCAATGGTTTCGGCGCTCAGGCTGTAGGGCGGCAGCGAACAGGCGGAGTCGCCCGAGTGCACGCCGGCCTGTTCGATGTGCTCCATCACGCCACCGATCAGCGTGCCGCCTTCGGCATCGCGGATGCAGTCGACGTCGCATTCGACGGCGTCGTTGAGGAAGCGGTCGAGCAGCACCGGCGAGTCGTTGCTCACCTTGACCGCTTCGCGCATGTAGCGCTCCAGGTCGCGCTGCTCGTGCACGATTTCCATCGCGCGGCCGCCGAGTACGTAGCTCGGGCGCACCACCAGCGGATAGCCCAGCGCCGCGGCCTTTTCGAGCGCCTCGGGTTCGGTGCGCGCCGTGGCGTTCGGCGGCTGGCGCAGGCCCAGCTCGTGCAGCAGCTTCTGGAAGCGCTCGCGGTCTTCGGCCGCGTCGATCATGTCGGGCGAGGTGCCGATGATCGGCACGCCATTGGCTTCGAGGTCGAGCGCGAGCTTCAGCGGCGTCTGGCCGCCGTACTGCACGATCACGCCGAGCGGCTTTTCCTTGTCGACGATCTCGAGCACATCTTCGAGCGTGAGCGGCTCGAAGTACAGGCGGTCCGAGGTGTCGTAGTCGGTGGACACGGTCTCGGGGTTGCAGTTGACCATGATGGTTTCGTAGCCGTCCTCGCGCATCGCGAGCGCGGCATGCACGCAGCAGTAGTCGAACTCGATGCCCTGGCCGATGCGGTTGGGCCCGCCGCCGAGCACCATGATCTTCTTCTTGTCCGTCGGGTCGGCTTCGCACTCGTCCTCGTAGGTCGAGTACATGTAGGCCGTGTTGGTCGCGAACTCGGCCGCGCAGGTGTCCACGCGCTTGTAGACCGGGCGCACGCCGAGCGCGCGGCGCTTTTCGCGGACGGCCGTGTCGGTGGTCTTCAGCTGGCGCGCCAGGCGGCGGTCGGAGAAGCCCTTCTTCTTGAGCGCGAGCAGCGTGTCCTTGTCGATGTCGTCCAGCGACTTGGTTTCCAGTTCGAGCTCGATCTTCACGATCTCCTCGATCTGCACCAGGAACCACGGGTCGATCTTGGTCAGCGCGAACACTTCATCCACGCTCAGGCCCATGGCGAAGGCATCGCCCACGTACCAGATGCGCTCCGGGCCGGGCTCGCCCAGTTCCTTTTCGAGCACTTCGCGGTCCTGCGTCTTCTCGTTCAGGCCGTCCACGCCCACTTCGAGGCCGCGCAGCGCCTTCTGGAACGATTCCTGGAAGGTGCGGCCCATGGCCATCACCTCGCCCACCGACTTCATCTGCGTGGTGAGGCGCGAATCGGCCTGCGGGAACTTCTCGAAGGCGAAACGCGGGATCTTGGTGACCACGTAGTCGATCGAAGGCTCGAACGACGCGGGCGTGGCGCCGCCGGTGATCTCGTTGCGCAGCTCGTCGAGCGTGTAGCCCACGGCCAGCTTGGCCGCGACCTTGGCGATGGGAAAGCCCGTGGCCTTGGAGGCCAGCGCCGACGAACGCGAGACGCGCGGGTTCATCTCGATGACGACCATGCGGCCGTCCTTCGGGTTGATGGAGAACTGCACGTTCGAGCCACCGGTGTCGACGCCGATCTCGCGCAGCACGGCCAGCGAGGCGTTGCGCAGGATCTGGTATTCCTTGTCGGAAAGCGTCTGCGCGGGCGCCACGGTGATCGAGTCGCCGGTGTGCACGCCCATCGGATCGAGGTTTTCGATCGAGCAGACGATGATGCAGTTGTCGGCCTTGTCGCGGACCACTTCCATCTCGTACTCTTTCCAGCCGAGCAGCGATTCTTCGATCAGCAGCTCGTTGGTCGGCGAGGCTTCGATGCCGCGCTTGCAGATGGTCTCGAACTCGTCGGGGTTGTAGGCGATGCCGCCGCCGGTGCCGCCGAGCGTGAAGCTGGGGCGGATCACGGTCGGGAAACCGAGCGTCTTCTGCACGGCCCAGGCCTCGTCCATCGTGTGCGCGATGCCCGAGCGCGCCGAGCCAAGGCCGATCTTGGTCATCGCGTCCTTGAACTTCAGGCGGTCCTCGGCCTTGTCGATGGCTTCGGGCGTGGCGCCGATCAGCTCGACGGGCTTGTTGGTGGCCGCGCCCGTGTACTTGTCGAGCACGCCGTGGCGCCAGAGGTCGAGCGCGCAGTTGAGCGCGGTCTGGCCGCCCATGGTCGGCAGGATCGCATCGGGGCGTTCCTTGGCGATGATCTTCTCGACCGTCTGCCAGGTGATGGGCTCGATGTAGGTCACGTCGGCCGTGGCCGGGTCGGTCATGATCGTCGCGGGATTGCTGTTGATCAGGATGACCTTGTAGCCCTCTTCGCGCAATGCCTTGCAGGCCTGCACGCCGGAGTAATCGAACTCGCAGGCCTGGCCGATGATGATCGGGCCGGCGCCGATGATGAGAATGGATTGGAGGTCTGAGCGCTTGGGCATCTTATTTGTCCTTGGTGAAACCGATGCCGCGGCCGCTGTAGGCCCCCGGCTTCGGCTCATCCATCAATTGATGGATCGCGTTGAATACATCGCGAAAGTTCTGGTCGTATCGCTGTTCCAGCGCATTCAGCTTGCGCTTGAGGTCGGCGTGCTCCGACAGCATGCTGCGCAGCTTGACGAAGGTGCGCATGATCTCGATGTTGACGGCCACGGCGCGTTCGCTGCGCAGCACGCTCGACAACATGGCCACGCCCTGCTCGGTGAAGGCCACGCTTCGGTAGCGCGCGCCGCCCGAGCCCGGCTTTTCGGGTTTTGAGATCACAAGTTGTGATCTCAAAGCGTCGAGGTCCTGGTTCTCCAGGCTGAAAGCAAAATCCGCGGGAAAACGATCGAGGTTGCGGCGCATGGCCTGCAACAACACCCGGGTCTCGACGCCGTAGAGCGCGGCAAGGTCCTGCGCCAGCATGACCTTGAGGCCGCGCAGCACATAGATCTTGCCCTCGGCATCGCGCAATGCGGCGAGCACCGAGACATCGAGCACCGCGGGTGCATCAGCCACGTGCCTGCTCCATGAGCGCCGTGAAGCGGTCGAACAGGTAGCCGATGTCGTGCGGGCCGGGCGAGGCCTCCGGGTGGCCCTGGAAGCAGAACGCCGGCTTGTCGGTGCGCGCCAGGCCCTGCAGCGTGTTGTCGAACAGGCTGATGTGGGTCGCACGCAGGTTGGCCGGCAGCGATTTCTCGTCGACCGCGAAGCCGTGGTTCTGGCTGGTGATGCTCACGCGGCCGTCGTCCAGGTCCTTCACCGGATGGTTCGCGCCGTGGTGGCCGAACTTCATCTTGAAGGTCTTGGCGCCCGAAGCCAGCGCCATGATCTGGTGGCCCAGGCAGATGCCGAAGGTCGGAATGCCGGTTTCGATCAGTTCCCTAACCGCGCTGATGGCGTAGTCGCAGGGCTCCGGATCGCCCGGGCCGTTGGCCAGGAAGATGCCATCGGGCTTGAGCTTGAGCACATCGGCCGCGGGCGTTTGCGCCGGCACCACGGTGATGCGCGCGCCGCGCTGGGCGATCATGCGCAGGATGTTCTTCTTGACGCCGTAGTCGAAGGCCACGACATGGAACTTCGGCGTGATCTGAACGCCGTAGCCCGCGCCCAGCTTCCATTCGGTTTCGGTCCATTCGTAGGTCTGCTGGACCGACACCACCTTGGCCAGGTCGAGCCCGGCCATATTCGGCGCGGCCTGGGCCGCCGCAATGGCCTTGTCGATCAGCGCCTGCGTCACGGCTTCGCCTTCGGCCAGGCCGAGAATGCAGCCGTTTTGCGCGCCATGCGTGCGCAGGTGGCGCGTGAGCTTGCGGGTGTCGATGTTCGCGATGGCCACCGTCTTGCCGGCCACGAGGTATTCGTTCAGCGTGGCGGTCTTGCGGAAGTTGGACGCGACCAGCGGCAGGTCCTTGATGATCAGGCCCGCGGCGTGGATCTTGTCGGCTTCGATGTCTTCCCCGTTGACCCCGTAGTTGCCGATGTGCGGATACGTGAGCGTCACGATCTGCTGGCAATAACTCGGGTCGGTGAGGATTTCCTGGTAACCGGTCATGGCGGTGTTGAACACCACCTCGCCGGTCGTGGAGCCGGCGGCTCCGATCGAATTGCCTTGAAAGACCGTGCCGTCTGCGAGCGCCAGGATGGCGGGCGGGAAACTTCCCTTGAGAGACAAAAGCACTGGGTTCTCCGGATGGTTACGGTCGCCCGGAGCCCCAGGCGCGTTGCCTGCGGACTTGCTTCAAGGGGATTTTGGCGTTAAAGGCGGCCGGGCGACGCTATTGCGAGTAAGCCCCCGATTGTAGCTCGGCGGCATCGCCCTCTCGGCTCGCAAGGCCGGAAAACATTCGCGGCCCATGCCTATGCGGCATTCGTAGATCAGGAAGTCGCTTGGGCAAGCGCCGCCGCACCGCTCGCGTGCAGGCAGATCGCCGCCGCGGCCGCCACGTTCAGCGACTCCTCGCCGCCAGGCTGCGCGATCCGGATGTGAAGGCCGGCGCGGGCTTCCAGGGCGGGCGAGACGCCCTGCCCTTCGTGCCCCAGCAGCCATGCGCAAGGATGCGGCAGGCTCGCCTGGTGCAGCCAGTCGCCCCGGTGGGAGCTGGTGGCCACCAGCGGCACCTTCAGCTCGTCGAGCGCATCGGCTTCCACGCCTTCGATCAACCGCAGCCCGAAATGCGCGCCCATGCCGGCACGCAGCACCTTCGGCGCCCACAGCGCCACGGTGCCCTTGAGCGCGATCACCTGCTTGAAACCGAAGGCCGCCGCACTGCGCAGGATGGACCCGGCATTGCCGGCGTCCTGCAGCCGGTCGAGCACCACGCTCGGCGCGTCGGGAAGCAACGCCGGCCGCACCGGCAGATCGAGCACGAATCCCATCGGTGCGGGCGACTCCAGCCCGCTGACCGCCCGCAACAGATCGTCGTCGACCACTACCGTTTTGATAGCAGCATTCGCCCACTCGGCAGGAGCCGAAGGCCAGAACGACTCTGAAAAGACGGCGATGGCGGGCCGGACGCCGCGCGCAAGCGCCGCGCGGCAAAGATGATCGCCTTCGAGCCAGACGCGGCCGAGCCTGCGGTAGGCGCCCGGGTCCTGGGCCAGCTTGCGCAGGTCCTTGAGCAGTGGGTTGTCGCGCGAGCTGATGTGGCTCGCGCCAGTCGGGCTGGTCATGCCGGGGCTCGGGGCGCGGCGCCCGGATCGAGGTGCGCGGTTTCGACTGTTGCGATTCGCATCGGGACCGGCATCGTGGCGTCGGCCAGCGCAACCGCATCGGCCGCCGCGGTGCGTGCCAGCGCCGCGGCCACCGGGCTGAACGACCTGCGGTGATGAACGCATGCGCCATGGCGCTGCAGCGCCTCCAGGTGCTCCGGTGTGCCGTAGCCCTTGTGGCCGGCAAAGCCGTAGTGCGGAAATTCGACATGCAATTGCTCGCACAGCCGGTCGCGGTGGACCTTGGCGAGGATCGAGGCGGCGGAAATCGCCTTGACCCGCGCATCGCCCTTGATGATGGCCTCGGCCAGCACGTCGAGCGTGGGCAGGCGGTTGCCGTCGACCAGCACCTTGGCGGGCTTCAGGCGCAGGCCCTCGACCGCACGGCGCATCGCGAGCATCGTGGCCTGCAGGATGTTGTGGGTGTCGATTTCCTCGACGCTGGCCTGCCCCACCGAGCAGCACAGCGCCTTGGCAAGAATCTGGTCGTGCAGGCGTTCACGCTGCAGCGCCGTCAACGTCTTGGAATCGGCCAGGCCGCGGATCGGGCGCAGGTCGTCCAGGATGACGGCCGCCGCCACGACCGGTCCGGCCAGCGGGCCGCGGCCCGCTTCATCGACGCCCGCAACGAGGCCCGGCGCGTCCCACACCAGGGCCGCCTGTTCAGCCTTCAAGAACTTTCTGGATCGCATCGGCGCAAAGTGTGGGCGTATCGCGCTGCAGTTGCACGTGCAGCTCTGAAAATTTTTGTTGCAGCGCCTGCGTTTTCTCGGGCGCATCGAGCCAGGCCAGCGTGGCAGCGGCCAGCGCCTCGGGCGTGGCGGCCTCCTGCAGCAGCTCGGGCACCACGAATTCGCGCGACAGGATGTTGGGCAGGCCGACCCAGGGCTGGAGCTGCTTGCGCTGCATCAGGCGCCATGACAGCGCGTTCATGTTGTACGCGATGACCATCGGCCGCTTGAACAACGCAGCCTCGAGCGTGGCGGTGCCACTGGCGATCAGGGTCACGTCGCAGGCGGCCAATGCGGCATGCGATTGGCCGTCGAGCAGCTGTACCCGCCCGGCCGCGCCGCTGGCCTGTAGCAGCGCCTCGACTTCGACGCGCAACCCCGGCAGGATGGGCGCGACGAACCTGAGTGCCGGCCGTGCCTTCAGCATCTGCGCCGCGGCGGCAAAAAACCGGGCGGCAAGGTAGCGCACTTCCGAACGGCGGCTGCCGGGAAGCAGAGCCACGACCTGTGCATCCGGCGCAAGGCCGAGGGCCGTGCGTGCTGCAACGCGGTCAGGCGCCATGGGGATCACGTTGGCCAGCGGATGGCCGACGTAGCTGCCCTGCACGCCGTGCTCGGCCAGCAGTGCCGGCTCGAACGGGAAGATGCACAGCACGTGGTCGGCCGCAGCCCGGATCTTTTCGATGCGGTCGGCGCGCCAAGCCCAGATCGACGGGCAGACGAAATGCACGGTCTTCATGCCGCGGCCGCGCAGGCCGGCTTCGAGGTCGAGGTTGAAATCGGGAGCGTCGACGCCGATGAAGAGTTCGGGCCATTCGCGCAGCAGCCGCGCCTTGAGTTGGCGCCGAATGCCGGCGATTTCGGCATAGTGGCGCAGAACCTCGATGTAGCCACGCACCGCGAGCTTTTCCTGCGGCCACCAGCTCTGCAGCCCGTGCGCAAGCATGCGGGGCCCGCCGATGCCCACGGTCTGGAGCGACGGCCAGCGCGCCTGCAGGCCGTCGAGAAGAAGGCCCGCGAGCAGGTCGCCGGAAGCCTCCCCCGCGACCAGCGCGAACCGCCGCTGTTCGTCCTTGCCCATGGTGCCTGTTACTTCAACGCGCGATGCCGCGCGTCGACCGGGCCAGGAAGCGCTCCATGAGCGCCACGTCCTCGGCTGCTTCCGGCGTTTCGGCAGCCAGCGCGGCGATGCCGGCGCGCGCCTCTTCGAGCGTCTTGCCCTGCCGGTACAGCAGGCGGTGCATCTGCTTCACCGCGGCCAGGCGAGGTGCCGAAAAATCGCGGCGGCGCAGCCCTACGACGTTGAAGCCACGCACCGCGAGCGGATTGCCGTCGACCAGCATGAAGGGGGGCACGTCCTGCGACACGGCGCTGGCAAAGCCGACCATGGCATGGGCGCCGACCGAGACGAACTGGTGGATGCCCGTCAGCCCGCCGATCGTGACCCAGTCGGCCAGGTGCACGTGGCCGGCCAGCGTGGTGTTGTTGGCCAGCGTAGTGTGGTCGTCGACATGGCAGTCGTGCGCGATGTGCGTGTACGCCATGATCCAGTTGTCGTTGCCCACCCGCGTGATGCCGCCCGCCCCCGGCACGCCGAGGTTGAAGGTGCAGAACTCGCGGATGACGTTGCGGTCGCCGATGACCAGTTCGGTCGGTTCGCCGGCGTATTTCTTGTCCTGCGGCACCGCGCCGAGCGAGGAAAACTGAAAGATCCGGTTGTCGCTGCCGATGGTGGTGCGCCCTTCGATCACGCAATGCGCACCGATGGCCGTGCCGGCGCCGACCCGCACGTGCGGACCGATCACGGTGTAGGGCCCGACCGAAACGGAGGCGTCCAGCTGTGCCTTCGGGTCGATGAGTGCTGTGGGATGAACCTGCGTCATGCCTTGTCGTGACTGCCGCAAGATCAGTTGATCTGGCGCATGGCGCACATCAGCGTGGCCTCGCAGGCCAGCTCGCTGCCCACCAGCGCGCGGCCCTTGAACTTGGAGATGCCGGCTTTCATGCGCTCGATTTCGACTTGGAGCGTGAGCTGGTCGCCGGGCTCCACGGGGCGCTTGAAGCGCGCGCCGTCGATGGCTGCAAAGTAATAGACCGTGTTGTCGTCGGGCACGATGTCGAGCGAATGAAACGACAGCAGCGCTGCCGCCTGCGCCATGGCTTCGAGCATGAGCACGCCTGGCATCACCGGACGGTGGGGGAAGTGGCCGTTGAAGAAGGGCTCGTTCATCGTCACGTTCTTGAGCGCCGTGATGCGCTTGCCCTTTTCCATGTCCAGCACGCGATCCACCAGCAGGAACGGGTAGCGGTGGGGCAGCAGCTTGAGGATTTGATGGATATCGAGCGTCGTCGTCATGATGTTCTGTTCCTGCATCGTCTTCACTTTTTCTGAGGGGCTTTTTCCAGCGCCTTGAGTCGTTCGCGCAGGCTGTGCAACTGCTTGAGCGTTGCCGCGTTCTTTTCCCAGCTGGCATTGTCGTCGATGGGGAACATGCCGGTGTACTGGCCGGCCTTGTGGATCGAGCGGGTAACCACGGTCGCAGCGGACACATGAACCCCGTCCGCCACCGTGAGATGGCCCAGCACGATCGCGCCGCCGCCAAAGGTGCAATGCGCGCCGATGATGGCGCTGCCCGCCACGCCGACGCAGCCGGCCATGGCCGTGTGCTTGCCGATGCGCACGTTGTGGCCGATCTGGATCAGGTTGTCGAGCTTGACGCCGTCCTCGATGACGGTGTCGTCGAGCGCGCCGCGGTCGATGCAGGTATTGGCACCGATCTCGACATCGTTGCCGATGCGCACCGCGCCCAGCTGCTCGATCTTGACCCACGCGCCCTCGTGCGGCGCCAGGCCGAAGCCGTCGGCACCAATCACCACGCCCGGATGCAGCAGGCAGCGCTCGCCGACCACACAGTCTTCGCTGACCGTCACGCGCGACTTGAGGACCGTGCCGGCGCCGATGCGCGCGCCCCGCTCCACCACGCACAGGGCGCCGATGCGCACCGTGGCGTCCACCAGGGCCTCGGGATGGATCACCGCGGAGGGATGGATGCGGTCGGCCTCGGGCCGCGCGTGATGCGCCTTCCACAATTGCGTGAGGCGCGCGAAATAAAGGTAGGGATCGGCCGCGACGATGAACGCCCCGCGCGCGGCCGCGGCCTCGCGCATGGCCGGCGCAACGATCACGCAGGCGGCCTTGGAGGCCGCCAGTTCCTGCTGGTATTTGGGATGGCTCAGGAAACTGAGCGCATCAGGCTGTGCATTCTGGAGCGGCGCAAGCCGTTCGATGGACAGCACCGGGTCCCCGTGAAGCTCGCCCCCAAGGGCGCTGACAATGGCTCCGAGCTGCAGTCCCACGCCGATTCGCGGCGTTATTTGCCGGCCGAAGGAGCAGTGGTCGAGGCGTTCAAGGCCTTGATCACCTTGTCCGTGATGTCATGCTTGGGATTGATGTAGATCGCTTCCTGCAGGATGGCATCGTACTTTTCAGCCTCGGCCACCTGCTTCACGACGCGGTTGGCACGTTCGTAGACCTGCTGGAGCTCTTCGTTCTTGCGCGCATTGAGATCTTCCTGGAACTCGCGGCGGCGGCGCTGGAAATCGCGGTCCTGGTCGACCAGCGCGCGCTGGCGTGCGGTACGCTGGCTTTCGGAAAGGGTTGTGGCTTCGCGCTCGAACCGCTCGGAGGCCGTCTTCAGTGCTTCGCCCTGCGCCGTGAGATCCTTTTCGCGCTTGAGGAATTCGGCCTCGAGCTTGGCTTGAGCCGCCTTGGCCGGCTGCGCCTCGCGCAGCACGCGGTCCGGATTCACGAAGCCGATGCGAAAGCTTTCCTGCGCCTGGACAGCAGGTGTTGCAGCCAGCGCGAAAACGGGGATCAACAACGCGCCGGCGGCGGCACGAATCAAATGCTTCATTTAGAAAGACGTTCCGATCTGGAATTGCAAGCGCTGGATTCTATCCTTCGGGATCAGGATGAAGCCGGTATTCGGATCCAGCACTTCCTTTTGGGACTTGATGGGGAAGGCGTAGGCAAGGCGCAGCGGGCCCAGCGGCGAGATCCAGCTGACCCCGAGGCCCACCGAGGCGCGCAGCTTCTTGTCGGCCTTGTACTGCTCGTCGCTCACGCCGGGGGCGCGCGAACCGAATACGTTGCCGACGTCGAAGAAGCCGTACAGGCGCAGGGTGCGGTCGTTGCCCGCACCAGGGAACGGCGTGCTGAGCTCGGCGTTGAAGACGGCCTTCTTGGTGCCGCCCAGTGCGGCGCCTTCGGTCTGCAGGAACAGCGGCTTATCGCGCGGACCGAGCGAGTTCTGCTCGAAGCCGCGGATGGAACCCAGGCCACCGGCATAGAAGTTCTTGAAGATCGGGTAGTCCTTGCCGCCGAGCGGCTTGGCATAACCCAAGTCAGCGTTGATCGCAAAGGTGTATTGCTTGTTGATCGCGAAGAACTGCTGGTATTGGTAGTTCGTCTTGAAATACTTCATTTCGCCGGCGACGCCCAACTCCAGGTTGGCGCGCTGCAGGCGCCCGGTGGTCGGAACCAGCGCGCTGTCGCGGCTGTCGCGCCCCCAGCCGATGGTCAGCGGGATGCCCCACACGCTCTTCCGGTCGCACTCGGTCACGAACAAGCCGGTCGCATCCCTCTGGCACTGGAAATAGCGAAGATACGAATTCGGCGTGAAGAGTCCCGAGAAAGAAGTCGATGTGTTCGGCTCGAACGCGTAGCGCTCGAGCCCGACGCCGAAGAAGACCGTGTCGACTTCGCTGAACGGCACGCCAAAGCGGATCGAAGCGCCCTGGTTGACCAGTTTGTAGTCGCCGTCGATGTTGGTCGAATACGGTCGCGTGGTCGTGTGATAGAGGCTGATCGTGCGCGAGATGCCGTCCTTCGTGAAATACGGATCGGTGGTGGTCACGGACAGCGTGCGGTTGTACTTGCTGGTGTTGACCTGCACTCCCAGGAAGTTGCCCGAACCGAAGACGTTCTCCTGCGAGATGCCGAAGGTCAGAGCCACCTTTTCCGCGCTGGAGTAGCCCGCGCCAAGCTGCAGGCTGCCGGTGGGCTTTTCCGCCACGTTGATGACCAGGTCGACCTGGTCGGGCGAGCCCGGGATCTCCTGGGTTTCGACATTCACTTCGGTGAAGAAGCCGAGGCGGTCCACGCGGTCGCGCGAGAGCTTGATCTTGTCGCCGTCGTACCAGGAGGCCTCGAACTGGCGGAACTCGCGCCGGATGACTTCGTCGCGCGTCTTGGCGTTGCCGCCCACGGCCACACGGCGCACGTAGACGCGGCGCGAGGGTTCGGCCTGCAGGGTCAGCGTCACCCGGTTGTTGACGCGGTCGATTTCCGGGCGTGCCTGCACGCGCGCGAACGCATAGCCGAAGGTGCCGAAGTAGTCGGTGAAGGCCTTGGTGGTTTCGGTGACCTGCTCGCCGTTGTAGGGCTCGCCGGGCTTGATGGTCACGAGCGACTTGAATTCCTCGTCGCGGCCGAGATAGTTGCCGTCGAGCTTGACACCGGCCACCACGAACTTCTCCCCTTCGGTGATGTTGACGGTCACCGACAGGTCCTGGCGGTCCGGCGAGATGGCGACCTGGGTCGAATCGATGCGGAACTCGAGATAGCCGCGCGTGATGTAGTACGAACGAAGCGTTTCCAGGTCCGCGTTGAGCTTGGAGCGCGAGTACTGGTTGGACTTGGTGTACCAGCTCATGAAGCCGCCGCTGTCCTGGTCGAACAGGCTCAGCAGCGTCGATTCGCTGAATGCCTTGTTGCCGATCACGCGCACCTCGCGAATGCGCGCGGAATCGCCCTCGGTGACGGTGAACGTGAGATTGACGCGGTTGCGCTCGATGGGCGTGACCGTGGTCACGACTTGCGCGTTGTAGAGGCTGCGGCTCACGTACTGGCGCTTGAGCTCCTGCTCGGCACGGTCGGCCAGGGCCTTGTCGTAGGGGCGGCCATCGGCCAGGCCCACTTCGCGCAATGCCTTCTGGAGCGCGGCCTTGTCGAACTCCTTGGTGCCGACGAAATCGACATCGGCAATGGTGGGACGCTCTTCGACGATCACCACCAGCACGTTGCCGTTGACGTCGATGCGCACGTCCTTGAACAACCCCAGGTCGAACAGCGCGCGGATGGCGGCCGAGCCGCGCTCATCGCTGTAGGTATCGCCTACACGCAGCGGCAGCGATGCGAAGATCGTGCCGGGCTCGACGCGTTGCAAGCCCTCGACGCGAATGTCACGCACCGTGAAGGGCTCGACGGCCCAGGCTGCCGTGGCCGCCAGCGCGCTGGCCACTACCGCGGCAACGCTACGCAGGCGAAAGCGACTGAAGTTTGTGTTCATCTGTGAAATGGGCCGGCGCGGAAAGGGCCGGCAGAAAGTTAACCAAAGAGCCGCGTGACGTCGTTGAAGAGTGCAACCGACATCATGACCAGCAGCAAAGCGACACCGCCGCGCTGAAGCCGTTCCATCCAGGCGTCAGAGACGCGCTTGCCGGTCAGGCCCTCCCAAAGATAATACATCAGGTGTCCTCCATCGAGGACCGGCAGCGGCATGAGATTGAGCACGCCAAGGCTCACGCTGATCAGTGCAAGGAACACGAGGTACTGGGTCAGCCCGAGGCTCGCGGACTTGCCCGCATAGTCTGCAATCGTGAGCGGCCCGCTCAGATTCTTGAGCGAGGCTTCGCCGATCACCATCTTGCCCATCATGCGGACGGTCAGCGCCGACACCTCCCAGGTGCGCACGATGCCGCGCCAGACGCCGTCGACGGGGCCTTGCCGCACCATCACCATTTCGGGCGGCGCACCGACATAGGCGCCGATGCGGCCGACCTTCACGGCGCCCTCCTCGCGCAGTTCGGGCCTGACTTCGAGTTCGATCAATTGGCTGCCGCGCTGCACCTGCCAGGTCTGCTGGCGCGGCTGGTCGCCATCGATCGAGGTCCGGATCACCTCGCGCAGCTGCTGGCCATCGAAGATGGGCGCATTGCCGACGCTGCGGACCACGTCGCCGCTGCGAAGGCCCGAGCGCTCTGCCGCGCTGCCGGCCATCACCTGGCCGATCTCGGGCCGCGTCAGCGGTGCGATCACGCCGATCTTGCGAAACATCTGCGGGTCGGCGTCCTTGGCCTCCATGAGGCTCAGCGGCAGCACGACCTGCCGGCCGGGCCGGCCACCCTCGCCCGCCACTTCGAGCGTCAGGTCCCGGCCATCGAGCGCGCCGCGCGTCATTCGCCAGCGAAGGTCCTCGAACGACTGCACGGGCTCCAGGTCGCCCTCGAAGCCGGCGCGCGTGATGTGCTCGCCGCCGCGCAGCCCCGCCGCTTCCGCGAGCGACGCCGCCACCGGACGCGCCAGCTTGGCGACGGGCTCCTCGACCCCGATCCAGTTGACGGCCGTGTAGAGCACCACGGCAAGCAGCAGGTTGGCAATGGGTCCGGCAGCGACGATGGCCGCGCGAGACCGCAGCGGCTGCGTGTTGAAGGCGCGGTGCCGATCTTCCGGCGCCACCGGCCCCTCGCGCTCGTCAAGCATCTTGACGTAGCCGCCGAAGGGAAACGCGCCAATGACGAACTCGGTTTCCTGGCCCGGGTGCTGGCGCCTGGGCTGCCAGCGGTACAGCGTCTTGCCGAAGCCGACCGAGAACCGCAGCACTTTGACCCCGCAAGCGACGGCGACGCGGTAGTGGCCGTATTCGTGCACGGCAATCAGGACGCCGAGTGCAACCACGAAAGCAATAACGGTGAGCATCCGGATCCTCTGTTGGCGGGAGTGTCAGGCCGCGAAGCGCAGGGCCGCGGCATTGGCGGCCGCCCGGGCACTGGCGTCGAGCGCCAGCAGGTCGGCCAGCGATGTGGGCTTGGAGGGACTGACAGCTTCCAAAGTTTCCATGTTGACCGCATGAATGCGGTCGAAGCGCAGTCGCCGATCAAGAAAGGCCTCGACCGCGACTTCGTTGGCAGCATTGAGGACCGCCGTGGTTCCGGGCGCCGCACGCAGCGCATGCCAGGCCAGGCCCAGTCCCGGGAACAGCGCCGCGTCGGGCGCATCGAAGCTCAGCGACGCCATCTGGCGGAAGTCGAGGCGCGCGGCGCCGCTCTCGATGCGCTCGGGCCAGGCCAGGCCGACGGCAATCGGCACCCGCATGTCGGGCGTTCCGAGCTGGGCAATGACCGATGCATCGGTGAACTGGACCATCGAATGCACCACGCTCTGGGGATGGATGACCACCTCGATCTGTTCGGGCAGGACGCCGAACAGATGGCGCGCCTCGATCACCTCGAGCGCCTTGTTCATCATGGTGGCGGAGTCGACCGAGATCTTGCGGCCCATGACCCAGTTCGGATGCGCGCAGGCCTGCTCGGGCGTGACCGTGCCCAGTGTGCCGGGCGCGCGCGTGCGGAACGGGCCGCCCGATGCCGTGAGAATGATCTTGTCGATGCGCCGCGGCCAGGTCGACGGGTCTTCCGGCAGCGACTGGAAAATGGCCGAATGCTCGCTGTCGATCGGCAGCAGCGTGGCACCGCCCTCGCGCACGGTGCGCATGAACAACTCGCCGCCGACCACCAGCGCCTCCTTGTTGGCCAGCAGGAGCCGCTTGCCGGCACGCGCCGCAGCCAGGCAGGGCCCCAGGCCCGCCGCACCGACGATGGCGGCCATGACGGCGTCGACCTCTTCGTGGGACGCTATTCTTTCGATAGCATCGTCACCACTCAATACCTTGGTGCCGAGATTGTTCTGCTCAATCTTTTCCGCCAGCAGCGCCGCATGCGGCGCGCTCGCCATGACCGCATAGCGCGGCGAAAACCGCGCGCATTGCGCCAGCATTTCATCGACCTTGGTCGATGCGGAAAGCGCGAAGACCTCGAAGCGCTCCGGGTGCCGCGAAATGACATCGAGCGTGCTGACGCCGACCGATCCGGTCGATCCCAGCACCGTGATGCGTTGTTTGGGTGTGTTCACAAGAAGGCCAGCATCATTGCAATGGGAAGTGCCGGCAAGAGGGCATCCACGCGGTCGAGCACGCCCCCATGGCCCGGCAGCAGGCTGCTGCTGTCCTTGGCGCCGGCGCTGCGCTTGATCAGCGATTCGACCAGGTCGCCAACCACGCTCATCGCGGCGAGAAACACCACACCCACAAGCAGCAGCCACCAGCCGCGCTCGTGCAGCCGGGTGTAGAGGCTTGCCACCGTCGCGCCGGCAGCCCTGTCGGCCCACACCCAGGCAAAGGCCAGCACCACCACGCCCGCCATGCCACCCCACACGCCTTCCCAGCTCTTGCCGGGGCTGATGGCGGGCGCGAGCTTGCCGCGCGTGAACTTGAGGCCGAAGGCGCGGCCCGAGAAATAGGCGAAAACGTCCGCCACCCAGACCAGCACGAGAATCGAGAGCAGGAAGTTGATGCCGACCATGCGTGCCTGTACGGCCGCTAGCCACGCCACCCAGAGCACCAGCAGCCCGCCGACCAGCCGCAGCCCGCGTGGAATGCGGGGCCAGCCCGGCACGGCCACGCGCAGCAGCGCGGCTCCGCCGAGCACCCAGGCCGCACTGGCCAGCAGCCACATGAGCAGCAGCGACCGATCAAGCAGGCCGAGCCACCACGAAAGCGCGCACAGCGCCACCGTCTCCAGGCCGAGGAAGACCGACAGCCGCTGGCCATAGCCGTTGAGGCGGCCCCACTCCCATGCCCCTGCGCCGATCAACACCAGCATCACGCAGGCAAAGGGAACGTGGGAGGGGTAGAAGAGCGCCGGGAGCAGGATCGCCAACAGGACGATGGCCGTGAGGATGCGTTGTTTGAGCATGCGGCTGGGCGGCTGGAGGGTCGGGCCGTGAGGCCCTCAGGCCAACTGGCGATCGGGTGCGGAGCCGCTGCCGGCGGTGATCTGCGCGGAGGTCTTGCCGAAACGGCGCTCGCGCGCCTGAAACGCGGCGATTCCCGCATCCAGCTCGGCCTGGTCGAACTCGGGCCAAAGCTTGTCGCTGAAGAAGAGTTCCGCATACGCGCTCTGCCACAGCAGGAAGTTCGACAGGCGCTGCTCGCCACCGGTGCGAATGAGAAGGTCGGGGTCGGGCACGTGCGCCAGGGCCATGGCGCGGTCGAGATTCGCTTCGGTGAGCGCCTCGCCCTGCTCGGCCAGCTTGGCCGCGGCGCGGGCAATGTCCCACCGGCCGCCGTAGTTGAAGCAGACGTTCAGGATCAGCTTGGTGTTCTGTGCGGTGGCGGTCTCGGCGTCGACCAGGCCTTGCACCATTTTCTTGGAGAGGCCTGCGCGCTCGCCGACGAAATGCAGCTGCACCCCGTCACGGCTCAGCTTGGGCACCTCGCGTGCGAGTGCGCCCACCATGATTTCCATCAGCCCCGAAACCTCTTCGGGCGGACGGTTCCAGTTCTCCGACGAAAACGCGAAGACCGTGAGAATGCCCACGCCGCGATCGACACACGCCTTGACGCAGCGCCTGAGCGACTCGACGCCCTGCTTGTGTCCCGCCACGCGAGGCAGGAATCGCCGCGTGGCCCAGCGTCCGTTGCCATCCATGACGATGGCAATGTGGTGGGGAATCTGCAGCGAAGAAGAGGCCATGCGCAGCCTCAAACGGCCATGATCTCCGCTTCCTTGGCCGCGACCAGGCGATCGATTTCCGCGATATGGCGGTCCGTGACCTTCTGGATTTCGGCTTCGGCGCGCTTCTGGTCGTCCTCGGAGGCGAGCTTTTCCTTGACCAGCTTCTTGACCGACTCGTTCGCATCGCGGCGCAGGCTGCGCGTGGCGATCTTGGCGGTTTCGCCTTCGTTGCGGACCAGCTTGGTCATTTCCTTGCGGCGCTCCTCGCTCATCGCGGGAAGCGGCACGCGGATCAGGTCGCCCATCGATGCCGGATTCAGCCCCAGGTCGCTTTCGCGGATGGCCTTCTCGATCTTGGCGCCCATGCCCTTCTCCCAGGGCTGAACGCTGATCGTGCGCGAGTCGAGCACCGACACGTTGGCCACCTGGCTCAGCGGAACCTGCGAGCCGTAGTAGTCCACGTGGATCGAGTCGAGCAGCGCGGAGTTGGCCCGGCCGGTACGGATCTTGGTGAGGTTGTTCTGGAACGCAGCGAGCGACTGGTTCATCTTCGCGTCGGTCGCGCTGCGGATTTCTGCAATGGTGGGGGTCGTCATCTCAAATTACTCCTCAGGCATGCACCAGCGTGCCTTCGTCCTCGCCCATGACGACGCGCTTGAGCGCGCCGTTCTTGAAGATCGAGAACACCTTGATCGGCAGCTTCTGGTCGCGGCACAGCGCAAAGGCCGTGGCGTCCATGATGCCGAGATTCTTGGCAATCGCCTCGTCGAAAGTGAGCGACGAATAGCGCGTTGCATCGGGATGGGTCTTCGGATCGGCCGAATAGACGCCGTCGACCTTGGTGGCCTTGAGCACCAGCTCGGCGCCGATCTCGGCCCCGCGCAGCGCGGCGGCCGTGTCGGTGGTGAAGAACGGATTGCCCGTGCCCGCGGCAAACACCACGACCTTGCCTTCTTCGAGGTACTGCAGCGCCTTGGGCCGCACGTAGGGCTCGACCACCTGCTCGATGGCGATGGCAGACATGACGCGCGCGATCAGCCCCTGCTTGTTCATGGCGTCGGCCAAGGCCAGCGAGTTCATGACGGTGGCCAGCATGCCCATGTAGTCGGCCGTGGCGCGGTCCATGCCGACCGAGCCTCCCGCGACGCCGCGGAAGATGTTGCCGCCGCCGATCACCACGGCGACTTCCACGCCCATGTTCACCACTTCCGCCACCTCTTCGACCATGCGAACGATGGTCGCACGATTAATACCAAAGGCATCGTCTCCCATCAACGCCTCCCCCGACAGCTTCAACAAGATTCGCTTGTGGGCTGGGCGGGGATCAGACATGGGCAATTTCCTTACTTGGGTTGGCGGGGGCGAGTGTAGAACGAGGCGGTGAAAAAGCGGCGGCACACACGCGCGCGCCGTCGCTTTGGGGCGTAACAGTTTTTACACGGCGGCCTTGGCGGCAGCCACCTGGGCTGCAACTTCGGCGGCGAAGTCGTCGATCTTCTTTTCGATGCCTTCGCCGACCACGTACAGGGTGAAGCCCTTGATGCTGGTGTCGGCGGCCTTGAGCATCTGCTCGACGGTCTGCTTGTCGTTCTTCACGAACGGCTGGTTGTGCAGCGAGACCTCCTTGAGGTACTTCTGCACGCCGCCTTCGATGCGCTTGGCAACGATGTCGGCAGGCTGCGTCTTCTTGCCTTCGGCTTCGGCCGTCTTGCGGTCTTCCTCGGCCTTGCCAGCGGCCACGGCGCGCTCTTTTTCGATCAGGTCGGCGGGCACGTCGGCGGCCGAGATGGCGACCGGCTTCATGGCGGCGATGTGCATCGCGACGTCCTTGGCCGAAGTGTCGTCACCCTCGAACTCGACCATCACGCCGATGCGCGTGCCGTGCAGGTACGAAGCCAGCTTGCCGTTGCCGGCAAAGTGCTTGAAGCGGCGGAAGCTCATGTTCTCGCCGATCTTGCCGATCAGGCCCTTGCGCACGTCCTCGAGCGTGGGGCCGAAGCCGTCCTGCTCGTAGGGCAGCGCGCCCAGCGCAGCGATGTCGGCGGGGTTGTGCTTGGCGACCAGCATGGCGGCAGCGTTGGCCAGGGCCAGGAAGCTGTCGTTCTTGGTGACGAAGTCGGTTTCGCAGTTGATCTCGATCATGCCGCCGGCCGAGCCTTCGACAAACGCCGTGACCACGCCTTCGGCGGTGATGCGGCCCGATGCCTTGCCGGCCTTGTTGCCGAGCTTGATGCGCAGCAGCTCTTCGGCCTTTTCCATGTTGCCGTCGGCCTCGGTCAGGGCCTTCTTGCATTCCATCATCGGCGCGTCGGTCTTTGCGCGCAGTTCGCCGACCATGCTTGCGGTGATTGCAGCCATTGTTCTATCTCCGTGTCCAAAAAATCAGATTAAAAAAAAGGGGCACCAAAGCCCCTTCTTCAGGCGCGTGAGAGCACTCGATCAGGCCGAGGCGCCCTCTTCGACTTCGACGAATTCGTCGCCGCTGCCTTCGGCGATGGCCTTGACCACATCACCGGTGGCGCTGTTGCGGCCTTCGATGATCGCGTCGGCGATGCCGCGTGCGTACAGCATGACGGCCTTCGACGAGTCGTCGTTGCCCGGGATCACGTAGTCGATGCCTTCGGGCGAGTGGTTGGAGTCGACCACGCCGATCAGCGGAATACCGAGCTTCTTGGCTTCGGCCACGGCGATCTTGTGGAAGCCCACGTCGATCACGAAGATGGCGTCGGGCAGCGCAGCCATGTCCTGGATGCCGCCGATGTCCTTTTCGAGCTTCGCGATTTCGCGCGAGAAGGTGAGCTGCTCCTTCTTGCTCAGGCTGTCGAGGCCGGCTTCCTGCTGGGCCTTCATGTCCTTCAGGCGCTTGATCGAGGTCTTGACGGTCTTGAAGTTGGTCAGCATGCCGCCGAGCCAGCGGGTGTCGACGAAAGGCACGCCGGCGCGGCGGGCTTCGGCGGCCACGATTTCACGGGCCTGGCGCTTGGTGCCGACCATCAGGATCGTGCCGCGGTTGGCAGTGAGCTGCTTGGCGTACTTCATCGCGTCCTGGAACATCGGGAGCGACTTTTCCAGGTTGATGATGTGAATCTTGTTGCGATGGCCGAAGATGTACGGAGCCATCTTGGGGTTCCAGAAGCGGGTTTGGTGTCCGAAGTGGACACCGGCTTCCAGCATTTCGCGCATGGTGGTGGACATTGAAAATTACTCCAAAGGTTGGGTCTAAAATCCAGCCCGTTTTGCGCCCCTTTCGAAGGGGATCGCAACACCTTGATTGGGCCGGTTTGCGGATGTGTTTGGCTGGGTGCGACGAGAGCCGTTGCATGTTCAGCGAAACCCAAAGAGTATAGCACGGCCCTCTTGAGCCTTTTCTCCTTGCACCACCCCGGAACCGAGCCGTCCGCGCCCTCGCAGCCCATCCATGAACGACCTCCACGCCACCCGTCTGAATCTTCTGGCAGGTGGCACCGATGCACGCACCGAATTGGAGCGCGCCATCGGCATTTCCCAGTCGGCGGCCTGCCGCCACGTCTTCACCCGCACGCTGTTCGACGAAGCCCGCCAGCAGCTCACCCCATCAGCGCCGCAAGGCAGGCTCGCCGGGCTTGCCTTCACCGCCAAGGACCTGTTCGACATCGAGGGGCAGCCAACCCCGGCCGGCTCCGTGGTGCTCTCGCATGCGCCGGCCGCCAGGGCCGATGCCGTCGCCGTGGCGCGGCTGCGCGCCGCGGGCGGCGTGCTGACGGGCCGCACCAACATGACGGAGTTCGCGTTCTCCGGCGTGGGAGTGAACCCGCACCATGGCACGCCGGCCAACGCGGGCGACACGGCCACGCCGCGCATCCCGGGAGGCTCGTCCTCCGGCGCAGCCGTCTCGGTCGCCACCGGGGCGGCATTCATCGGCCTGGGCTCCGACACAGGCGGCTCGATCCGCATTCCCGCGGCGCTGAACGGCATTGTGGGTTTCAAGAGCACCGCGCGGCTGGTGCCGACCGAAGGCGCGCTGCCGCTGTCGACCACGCTCGACACGGTCTGCGCCATGACGCGCTCGGTCCGCGACGCGATCACCGCGCACGAAATCCTCGCGGCACGCCGCGTGACCGCCGGCGCGGCCTCCCTGGGGGCGTACCGGCTTGCCGTCGTGAAGAACGTGTTCTTCGACGGCATCGAGCCCGCGGTGGCCCGCGCCTTCGAAAATGCGCTGCGAACACTGCGCGAGGCGGGTGCCCGGATCGACGAGATCCAGCTGCCGGAACTGACCGACCTGCAGGCCATCAACGCCACGGGCGGTTTCTCGGCGGCCGAATCCTATGCCTGGCACCGGCTGCTGCTCGAGCGCAGCGGCGCCGGCTACGACCCGCGCGTGGCCCAGCGCATCCTCCGGGGCGCGGCCATGAAGGCGCACGAATACATCGATCTCGTGCATGCCCGCCACGCCTGGATCGCCCGCGTCGAAGCAGCGCTGTCGCCCTTCGACGCGGTGCTGTCGCCCACGGTGCCGATCGCTGCGCCCGCCATTGCAAGCGTTGCACCAGGCGCCGAGCGCGACGATGAATTCTTCCGCGTCAATGCACTGCTGCTGCGCAATCCGTCGATCGTCAACATGCTCGACGGCTGCGCCATCTCGCTGCCCTGCCATGCCGGCGGCGAACTGCCGGCGGGCCTGATGCTGTGGCACGCCGCGCTGCACGACGACGCCGTTCTCGCGGTCGCGCTGCAAGCGGAACAAGCGCTGCAAAACCAATAGCCTCGCGCACCGATCGACGGGCGCCGGCCATCTCTTCTTACTCAAAAATTCAATGAAAATCGCGATCGTGGGCGCCGGCATCATCGGCGTCACAACCGCCTGGGAACTGGTTTCGGACGGCCATGAAGTGTCTGTGTTCGAGCGCCGCGGCGCTGCGGCCGAGGAAGCCAGTTTTGCGAATGCCGGCGTGGTCGCGCCGGGCTATGTCACCCCGTGGGCGGCGCCGGGCATGCGCGCCAAGGTGCTGCGTTCGCTGCTGTCCCCGCACGGTGCCATCAAGCTGCGCTGGCCGCTGAGTTCGCGCGACATCGGCTGGATGTCGCGCTGGCAGAAAGCCTGCAAGCTCGAAACCTACCTGGCCAACCGCGCCCGCATGCAGCGGCTTGCGTTCTACAGCCGCACCCGGCTGCACGAAGTGACCGAAGCGCGCGAACTGAGCTACGAACGCAGCGACGGCTACCTCGTGCTGCTGCGCTCCAAGCGCGAGAAAAAACTGGTCCAGCCAGGACTCGAGGTGCTGCGCGCGGCCGGCAGCGTCTTCAAGGAGGTCGACGCCGACGAGGCCCGCCGCATCGAGCCTGCGCTCAACGCCGACACGGCGCTTGCGGGTGCGATCCACCTGCCCGAGGACGAAGTGGCCAACTGCCGCCAGTTCGCGCTGCTTCTCAAGTGGGAAGCCGAGGCACTCGGCGCCCAGTTCCATTTCAATTGCGACATTGCGCCGCTGAGCCGCGCGGGACCCACTTCCATCTCGCTCGCGAGCGGCTCGCCGCCGCTGCGCTTCGATGCCGTGGTGGTGTGCACCGGTCTCGCCTCGGCCTCGCTGCTGCGGCCGCTCGGCCTGAGGATTCCGCTGGCGCCGGTGTACGGCCACTCGATCAGCGCGCCGATCCGCGAATCTCTCAACGCCCCGCGCAGCGCCGTGATGGACGAGCGCTACAAGGTCGCGATCTCGCGGCTGGGCCAGCGCGTGCGCGTGGCCGGCAGCGCCGAGATCGGCGGCTCTTTGAGCACCATGAACCCTTCGGCGGTGCAAACGCTCTACAAGGTGCTGCACGACTGGTTTCCGGGCGCTGCAACATTGCAGTCGGGCGTGCAGCAGTGGAAGGGCGCGCGTCCGATGCTGCCCGACGGCCCGCCGGTGCTCGGCGCCAGCGGCGTGCCGGGCGTCTGGCTCAATCTGGGCCACGGTTCGAGCGGATGGGCGCTGTCATGCGGCAGCGCACGCGTGGTGGCCGACCTGATCGGCGGCCGCGATGCGGGCGTCGATCTCGAAGGCCTGGGCATCGAGCGGCTCGTTCAGTAGGCAGGCAGGCAAGCGGCCCGGGCCGCCGCAGTTGCGCACCCGAGGGGGCAGAATCGGCCCATGCAGCGCATCACGTCCGCCACCGTCGCCGACCTGTTCGACATTGCGGCGACACGGCGCATCGAACAAGCGGCCGCAGCCGCCCTGCCCCATCACACCCTGATGCAGCGGGCAGGCCTGGCCGTGGCGCGGCTGGCGATGGCGGTCGCGCCGCATGCGCGGACGATCTGGATCGCCTGCGGACCGGGCAACAACGGCGGTGATGGCTTCGAGGCTGCCGTGCAGTTGCAGCAGCGCGGCTTCCTGCCGATCGTCACGTTCGCGGGCGATGAAAGCCGGCTACCGCCGGATGCCGGGGCTTCGCTGCAACGGGCCCGCGATGCCGGCGTGATCTTCGCGCCCGAGCCGCCCGCCACCTGGGACCTCGCGATCGACGCACTGCTCGGCATCGGATCAACCCGGCCGCCCGCGAATGCGATGGCCGAATGGCTGCGGCAGATGCATGCGATGGCTGCGCCGGTGCTCAGTGTCGACGTGCCATCCGGACTGAATGCCGACACCGGCGTTTCAAGCGCTGCCCCCCATTCGGCTACCGCTTCGCATCGCTTCTGCGCGACCTTCCTGACACTCAAGCCAGGCCTGTTCACGGCGCAGGGCCGAGACGCCGCGGGCACGGTCTGGTTCGACGACCTGGGTTGCAGCGGCACCGCCGAGCCGCCGGCCGCACGCCTGGCGGGCGCGCCAGCGGAACCGCCGCGCAGCCACGCTTCGCACAAGGGCAGCTACGGCGATGTCGCGGTGATCGGTGGCGCCTCCGGTATGGCGGGCGCCGCGCTGCTGGCCGGATCCGCCGCGCTGCATGCGGGTGCCGGCCGCGTCTTCGTCGGGCTGCTCGATCCGGGCGCGGCCCCGGTCGACCTGGCGCAACCCGAACTGATGCTGCGGGACGCCAACGCGCTCGATCTCTCGGAGATGACAGCGGTCTGCGGATGCGGCGGTGGTACGGACATCCGCGCGGTGCTGCCGCGCGTGCTGGCGACCGCGGCAGCGCTGGTGCTCGACGCCGATGCGTTGAACGCCATCGCGAACGACGGCGCGCTGCAGACCCAGCTGGCTTCGCGCGCCCGGCGCGGCAAGCCGACGGTGATCACCCCGCATCCCCTCGAGGCCGCGCGCCTGTTGAACTGCACGGCCGCCGACATCCAGGCCGACAGGCTTGCAGCCGCCCGCCAGCTCGCGTCGCGCTACGGCGTGGTCGCCGTGCTCAAGGGTTCGGGAACAGTGATCGCCGAGGGCGGCAGCACGCCACCGGTACTCAACCCGACCGGCAACGCCAGGCTCGCCACCGCCGGCACGGGCGACGTGCTCGCGGGAATGATCGGCGCTGCACTGGCAGCGCGGCGGCCGCCGTTCGAAGCGGCGTGCGAAGCCGTCTGGCGCCACGGCCACATCGCCGATACGTGGCCGGCCGGCGCACCGCCGCTGACGGCCGGCGCGCTGGCGCGGCAAGCGCCCTGCTGACGAGTTCTAGCCGCGCCCGACGAAGGGCATCTTCGTCGCCATCACGGTATGGAACAGCACGTTGGCTTCCAGCGGCAGGTTCGCCATATAGAGCACCGACTGGCCCACGATCTTCACGTCCATCAGCGGCTCGATCGCGAGTTCGCCGTTGGCTTGCGGCACGCCCCTGGCCATGCGCGCAGCCAATTCCGTCATGGCGTTGCCTACGTCGATCTGGCCCACCGCGATGTCGTACTTGCGGCCATCGAGCGAAGCGGTCTTGGTAAGGCCCTCGACTGCGTGCTTGGTCGCGGTGTACGCCGCGGAATTCGGCCGTGGCGCGGTGGCCGAGATGGAGCCGTTGTTGATGATGCGGCCGCCCCGCGGCGTTTGCGCCTTCATCGTGCGGAACGCCTGCTGGATGCAGAAGAACATGCCGCTCAGATTGATGTCGACCACGCCGCGCCACTGCTCGGGCGTCCAGTCTTCGAACGGGCCCGGCGGGTTGCCCACGCCGGCATTGTTGAACAGCAGGTCGACGCGGCCGAAGCGCTCCACCGCGGCGGCGAACAGCGCCTGCACCGATTCCGCGCTGGCCACGTCGGTGGGCACTGCGAAGGCGCGTGCGCCGGCGCCGGACTCTTCGGCCACCTGTTCCAGCGGCTCGAGGCGGCGCCCCGCCAGCGCCACGCTCCAGCCGTCGGCCAGCAATGCAAGCGCCGCAGCGCGGCCGATGCCTGTGCCTGCGCCTGTGACGATCGCGATGCGGCCCTTGTTGTTTTCCACGCTCATGCTCGGTGTCTCCTTCTCGGTTTGTCTGTATGGATGGGATGCAATGCTGCGCTGCCCATCATGCGCGGCGCGGCTTGCGCCCCTTCATCTTGTTGGCGGCCTTCTTGACCGCCGACTTGAAAGCCTGCATCGCCGACTGAGGGCCCGCCGCGGCAACGGTCGCGCTGCGCTCGACGCGCTGCTCGGAGGAAACCGCCTCGGCCTTGTGGCGCGAACTGCGCTTGGCCGAAGCCTTGACCGGCACGCCAGCCGAAGCGCCCTTGTCCTTCATGGCTCGCGCCGTGAGGTCTTCGCCCTCGCGCACAAGGCGGAAATCGATCTTGCGCCCGTCCAGGTCGACGCGGCTCACCTGCACCCGCACACGCGTGCCGATGGCGTAGCGAATGCCGGTGCGCTCGCCGCGCAGCTCCTGGCGCATTTCGTCGAACTTGAAGTACTCGCCGCCGAGTTCGGTGATGTGCACCAGCCCCTCGACGTACATCGCATCGAGCGTCACGAAGATGCCGAAGGTCGTGGCCGCCGTGACGACGCCGCCGTACTCCTCGCCCAGATGCTCGCGCATGTACTTGCATTTGAGCCAGGCTTCGACGTCGCGGCTGGCTTCGTCGGCGCGGCGCTCGTTGGCGCTGCAATGCAGACCGGCGGCTTCCCAGGCCAGCACTTCCTTGGTCGGCGCAACGGTGGCTTTCTGCGGCTTGGTGGTCGGCGCCTTGACGCGCGAGGCCAGCCGCTTGGCCAGCTTGGCGTGCGCCTCGCCCGGCGTCGGCAGCATCGGCAGCTGATAGCGCGTCTTGCCGAGAATGGCCTTGATCACGCGATGCACCAGCAGGTCGGGGTAGCGCCGGATCGGGCTCGTGAAGTGCGTGTAGGCCTCGTACGCCAGGCCGAAATGACCGCTGTTGATGGGCGTGTAGATCGCCTGCTGCATCGAGCGAAGCAGCATGGTGTGGATCTGCTGCGCGTCGGGCCGCTCCTTGGTGGCTTCGGCAATCGCCTGGAACTCGCCGGGACGCGGATCGTCGGTGATGCTCAAGCCCACGCCCATGGCTTTCAGGTAGCCGCGCAGGATTTCCTTCTTCTCGGGCGTCGGGCCCTCGTGCACGCGGAACAGGCCCGGGTGCTTGCCTTCGGCGATGAAATCGGCGCTGCACACATTGGCCGCGAGCATGGCCTCTTCGATGAGGCGGTGCGCCTCGTTGCGCGTGCGGGGCACGATCTTCTCGATGCGGCCCGCGTCGTCGCAGATGATCTGCGTCTCGGTGGTTTCGAAGTCGACCGCGCCGCGCTTGCCGCGCTGCTTGAGCAGCGCCTTGTATACGTCGGCCAGGTTCAGCAGGTCCTTGACGCGGTCCTTGCGCTTGGCAGCTTCGGGGCCGCGTGTGTTGCCAAGGATCGCAGCCACTTCGGTGTAGGTGAAGCGGGCGTGGCTGAACATCACGGCCGGATAGAACTGGTAGGCGTAGACCTCGCCATCGGCCGCCACGAGCATGTCGCACACCATGCACAGGCGTTCGACCTCGGGGTTCAGCGAGCACAGGCCGTTCGACAGCTTCTCGGGCAGCATCGGAATCACGCGGCGCGGAAAGTAGACGCTGGTCGCGCGGTCGTAGGCGTCGATGTCGATGGCCGAGCCGGTCTGCACATAGGCGCTGACGTCGGCAATGGCAACCAGCAGGCGCCAGCCCTTGCCGCGGCCGACCTTGGCGGGCTCGCAGTACACGGCGTCGTCGAAATCGCGCGCGTCCTCGCCGTCGATGGTGACCAGCGGCACGTCGGTCAGGTCGATGCGCCCTTTCTTGTCGGCGGGGCGAACCTTCTCCGGCAATGCCTTGGCTTCGGCCAGGCAGGCTTCGGAAAACTCGTGCGGCACACCGTACTTGCGCACCGCGATCTCGATCTCCATGCCGGGATCGTCGATCTCGCCGAGCACTTCCTTCACGCGCCCGACCGGCTGGCCGAACAGCGCCGGCGGCTCGGTGAGCTGCACCACGACAACCTGCCCCACCTTGGCGGGACCGGTGGCGCCCTTGGGGATCAGGACATCCTGTCCGTAGCGCTTGTCTTCGGGCGCGACGAGCCAGACGCCGCCTTCATGCAGGAGGCGGCCGATGATCGGCTGCTCGGGGCGCTCGACGATTTCGACCACCCGCCCCTCGGGACGTCCGCGCCGATCCTGCCGCACCACACGCGCCTTGACGCGGTCCTTGTGCAGCACCGCACGCATCTCGTTCGGGGGCAGATAGATGTCGGCTTCGCCGTCGTCGCGCTGCACGAAACCGTGTCCGTCGCGATGCCCTTGAACAGTTCCTTCAAATTCATCCAGCAGACCGCTGGAATGGCCATTATTTTTGATATGATTCTCTCTTTCCTGAAATTCAAAACATAACTGCTTCGGCAACTATGTGGGCCCAGATGGCGGAATTGGTAGACGCACTAGTTTCAGGTACTAGCGAGTAACATCGTGGAGGTTCGAGTCCTCTTCTGGGCACCACCCCTACCAAGCTGAAACCCCTGTGAATCATCGATTTACAGGGGTTTTTTCTTTTCCCTGGGAACATGATCGAGGGATGTTCTCCCTCACGGATGCCGGTCGCGGCCAAGCCAGGCTGCACCGACGGTTGCGTGCCGTGTTCACGCACAGCTTCGTGATCCTGAGACGGAACATTCTGCGAAGCGCTTTTCTTCGGCGGCACGGATTCGAACAAATGGAACGGGCTTCGTCTCATGAAATGATGCAGCAACCCGCTCGTGGAGAAGCGGCTTTCCACCATTCTGACGCAGTACATCGACGAATGATCGCGCAGAGTCTCGAGAAGCGGAGCAACCGAATCAATAACACCGTGTTGGCAGTAGAGGTGAACCGCAAAACCCAAGCTGATGAGCGCGGCATTTTTCGACCCGCTGCAGGGATCGCAGGCGAACCTGCGGAGTTGCGACGGCTTTGAAGCCGGGATGTACCTTACCACGCCAGGCAATGCACCGGTTCAGCAGCGTATGAGCATGGCCATTTCCCAACGCATCAGGCAATGGGCATCGCGAATCAAGCGCGATGCCGTGACCTTGTGGTTTGCCTATCGCCATCCGGGCACGCCTTGGTTCGCGAAGCTGCTTTCGGCATTTGTCGTCGCGTATGCGCTGAGCCCGATCGACCTCATACCGGATTTCATTCCCGTTCTTGGCTACCTCGACGACGCATTGCTGCTGCCCGGCCTGATCTGGTTGAGCATCCGGCTCATTCCGGCCGATGTGCTCGAGGAGTGCCGCCAGCGCGCTGACCTGTGGATGAAGGAACAGGGCACGAAGCCGCGAAGCATGGCGGGCGCCGTGCTCATCCTGGCGATATGGGTTGGCGTGGGCGCCGCGCTCTGGGCCTGGTTCGGCACGCAAAAATAGATCGGGACCGGCGGCAACAACTCTCGACATTGTGAATTTTACTGTATATTTGTACAGTCTTTTCACAAAGGATAACCGCCCATGTCGACATCCGAACGAACCACCTCTCCTGCTCGCAACCATGCGCTGGCCGAAGCACTGGCATGGATCTCGAAGTTTGCGCATGCATGGAAGGCCATCGAACCCGCACCTCACTCGCTGAGCATCGACGGCTTCATCATCTGGGGCCCCGTGCTCTATGAGAAGCACGGCAGCGAAGATCCCGTGGAACTCGCAGCGCAGCTGTACGGCAAGTCCGGCGAGTACTCGAGGTACCTGTATCCAGACCGTTCGAGCCAGAGCGGCGACGCGCTTTCAACTTTCACTCCGAAGGTGTAGCAAAAGTCACACTTTCGCGTCGAAATCGCTTCTAAAAGCAACTCTAAGGCGTACATATGGTTACGTTTGATCCGAAAATATCAGATTTAGCGGAGATCATTGTGATTGCAGCATTTACCTTGTTGGCCGGCATGTTCCTCGGGGCGTTGTTCATGAGCCTGCTGGTCGTTTCTCGCTCGGATGACTGAGAAGAGCCACCGGGTCCCTGGCACCCCGTCCATGCCCATCGAACAGCCCGCTTCCAGCGGGCTGTTCTTTTTTTGAACTACGTCAGCAGGTTCGACTTCGGCCTGCGATTGCTCTCGATCGAATAGATCGCCGGCTTCTCCTGTTCGGCCTTCGCGCCCGTCTCGCCGCCAGGGGCAGGAAGCGGATAGACCTCGCCCGACAGGCGCTTGACGCGCTCCGCATACATCTTTGCCAGGGCCGCGTGATGCTCTGCCGCAGCTTGGTGTTCGAGACGCGCCATCTGGGCTTCCTGAAGCAAGGCCGCAGCCCTCTTGAGATGAAGGCTGGATCCGGGTCGGAAGAGCTGGAAGAACATGGGACCTCCTGGAGAGCGGAAGCGCCACGTTCAGGCTTCGAATTGCAGGCGTCTGTAGGCGTACGACTTTCCTGCCTGTCGCTCAACTCGTGCTTCGCGGGTCGGCCATTCCCGCGCGCATTCTCGCCCGGTGGCAGGCACTCAGATCGGCAGCGCGATCAGGTCGTGGCCCTCGGCGCCCACGATGCGCGCCCGGGTGAACTCGCCCACCTTGAGCGTCTTGCTGATCTTCTCGGGCGGCAGCAGGCGCACGGTGCCGTCGATCTCGGGTGCGTCGGCGTAGGTGCGGCCCACGCCGCCTTTTCGGCCCATGCCGGGCGCCGAGTCCACCAGCACCTGCATGGTGGCACCGACGCGCTGGCGCAGCTTGGCGATCGATACCGCTTCGGCCACTTCCATGAAGCGGGCGCGGCGGGCTTCGCGTTCTTCGGCCGCAAGCATGCCGGGAATGTCGTTGGCGGTGGCGCCCGCCACCGGGCTGTAGGCAAAGCATCCGGCCCGGTCGATCTGCGCCTCGCGGATGAAGTCGAGCAGGTGCTCGAACTCCTGCTCGGTTTCGCCAGGGAAACCGGCGATGAAGGTGCTGCGGATCACCAGCTCCGGGCAGACCTCGCGCCATCGCGCCAGGCGCTCCAGATTCTTCTCGCCGCTGGCCGGCCGCTTCATGCGCTTGAGCACATCGGGATGGCTGTGCTGCAGCGGCACGTCGAGGTAAGGCAGCACCTGGCCGCTGGCCATCAGCGGAATGATCTCGTCCACGCTCGGATACGGGTACACATAGTGCAGCCGGACCCAGGCACCATAGGGCTCGGCAATTTCGCCGAGCGTGCGCACCAGTTCGAGCATGCGCGTCTTGACCGGCTTGCCATCCCAGAAACCGGTGCGGTACTTGACGTCCACGCCATAGGCCGAGGTGTCCTGGCTGATCACCAACAACTCTTTGACGCCGCCTTCGAACAGGGCCTTGGCCTCGCCGAGCACATCGCCGACCGGGCGCGACACCAGGTCGCCGCGCATCGAGGGAATGATGCAGAAGGTGCAGCGGTGATTGCAGCCTTCGCTGATCTTCAGGTAGGCATAGTGCCGCGGCGTGAGCTTGAGGCCGGCAATGCCGAAGGTGTTGGGAACCAGGTCGACGAACGGATCGTGCGGCTTCGGCAGGTTGGCGTGGACCGCGTCCATCACTTCCTGCGTGGCGTGCGGACCGGTCACGGCCAGCACGCTGGGATGCATTTGCCGCACCAGGTTGCCGCCCTGGTCGCCGGTCTTCGCGCCCAGGCAGCCCGTGACGATCACGCGGCCGTTTTCCGCCAGCGCCTCGCCGATGGTGTCGAGGCTTTCCTTCACGGCATCGTCGATGAAGCCGCAGGTGTTGACGATCACCAGGTCGGCGCCCTCGAAGGTCTTGGCGGTCTGGTAGCCCTCGGCGTTCAGCTGGGTCAGGATCAGTTCGGAATCGGTCAGGGCCTTGGGGCAGCCCAGGCTCACAAAGCCGACCTTGGGGGCGGCCCGCGTGGCCATGCGTTCGGGGGAGGCAACTTCGCTCATATATGCCTCTATTGTCCCAGCTATCCGCCGGGGACGGAATTTCAGGGGCGTTTGATGCCGAATGCGCCCAACACCTGCTCGGTGCTCTTCTGCATCTGCTCCTGCATTTGCAAGAACACGGTCTTGGACTGTTCGACATAGTTGCCCATGAGCCCCTGGAGCATCGGCGACTGCATGGTCATGAAGCGCGACCACATCTCGGGCGTGAGCCCCTCGGCCTTTTCGGCGAGCTGGGCCTGCACTTCGGTCATGGCCTGGATGTTCTTTTCGAGGTAGGGGCCCATGTAGCCCTGCATCGCCTGTCCGTAGAAGCGGATGATGTTGGACAGCACCTGCTCGGTGAACATGGGCGCGCCGCCTGCTTCTTCCTCGAGGATGATCTGCAGCAGGATGCTGCGCGTGAGGTCGTCGCCTGTCTTGGCATCGCGCACCACGAACTGGGCATTCTGTATGACCAGCTGCTTCACCTCGGTGAGCGTGATGTACGTGGACGTCTCGGTGTCGTAGAGCCTTCGGTTGGGGTACTTCTTGATGACACGTTGCACCGGCTTGACCCCGGACTTCTTGCTCTGCACTGCGGACTCCTTCACATGGATGCCCATGTCATCCGATGATTCTAGGTAGCGGTTTTGCTGCATCGCGACAAGGTTTACCCTGACCGAGCATCCGCCGCTTCAATCGAGCGCTGTCGCGTACTCGGCGCCGCATGCGCTGCAGGTCGCGGTCTCGGGGCGTTCTTCGGTGGCTTCTCTGAAACGCAGCGGACTCTTGTGGCCGTAGACCACCCAGCAACGCGGACAGTGCTCCTGGCCGGCGGTCGGCAAGTAGGCGCGCGAGCGCTGCTCGGCGCGCTCCTGCGTCACGGGCGTGCCCTGTCGGATGGCGCGTGCTATTTCACGCGCTGCCATGGTGTCGGTACGGCCGCTTGCGTGGTCGTTGATGCCATAGACCGCGCGCGCAAATTCAATGGGGGCCTGCCTGAGCAATGCGGCCAGGCGCATGTCGGCATGAGCCCGATCAACCAGCGTTGATCGCGTATTCATCAGATCGCTTGTCAAGAAATTTGGAAAAGGTTTGCAGAGCGGCCAAGGTAGCACAACAACATGGCCATGGTCTTTGTCTGCTTCACCGCAAGGACGATTGAAACACCGGGGAACCCGGTGAAAGCCCTGTTCAACAGACCCGGTGGTTGGCCGGAAGTTGAAGCAGAAATTGGTAGGCGCGATTGGACTCGAACCAACGACCCCCACCATGTCAAGGTGGTGCTCTAACCAGCTGAGCTACGCGCCTAAGGATGTGTCCGAGAAGCAGCTATTGTAGCAGGAGAAAACGCGCTTTTCAGCGCCGACGTGCAGATCGCACACCGGCAACCGCCGTCACGAGGCCAAGCACCTGCGCGAGGCGTGCCGCGTCGGAGATTTCCACGGTGAAAGTCATCCACGCCGTGCCCTTGACCGATTGGGTCTGCACGCCGATGACGTTCATCTTCTCGCGTGCGAACACATCGGAGATGTCGCGCAGCAGGCCCTGGCGGTCGGCCGCTTCCACGGCCACGTCGACCGCATAGACCGGCGCTTCGCCGCCCTTCGCGGCGCCCCACTCGACGTCGATCACGCGCTCGCCGTCGCGCGAGGCCATCATCCGGAAGTTGCTGCAGTCGGCGCGGTGCACGCTCACGCCGTGGCCGCGCGTCACGAAGCCGCGGATGGCGTCGGGCGGCGCGGGCTTGCAGCACTTGGCAAGCTGCGTCATCAGCGAAGACACGCCCACCACCAGCACGCCGCCCTTGCCGGACTTCTCGCTCGCGCGCGGCTTCTTGATCTGCACGCCGTCGTCCGGGTTCGGCGCGGGCTCGGGCGGACGCAGCAGCATCTCGATGTTGCGCAGCGAGAACTCGTCCTTGCCGACCACCTCGAACAAGTGATCCGCCGACTTGAAGCCCAGTTGCGAAGCCAGGTCCTCGAGCCGCGTGGAGGTCTTGCCTTCGCGCTGCAGCAGCTTTTCGACCGCCTCGCGACCGCGCGCCACGGTCTCGTGCGTGATCTGCGCGTTGAACCATGCGCGCACCTTGGCGCGTGCGCGGTGGCTTGCAAGGTAGCCCAGCTCGGCATTGAGCCAGTCGCGCGAAGGGCCACCCTCCTTGGCCGCGATGATCTCGACTGTCTGCCCGTTGGACAGCGGCGTGTTGAGCGGCACCATGGCCCCGTCGACACGCGCTCCGCGGCACCGGTGGCCCAGCGTGGTGTGCACGGTGTAGGCAAAGTCGACCGGCGTTGCGCCCTGCGGCAGTTCGACGATGGCCGCGTCGGGCGTGAGCACGTAGATGCGGTCGTCGAAGAGTCCCTGACCCTGCGAGCCGCCCGACAGGTCGCGCTCCCATGCCAGCAGCTGCCGCAGCACGGCGATCTTCGCGTCGTATTCGCCGCTCGCCCACACGCCCGCATAGCCCTTGTGCCCGGCTTCCTTGTAGGCCCAGTGCGCCGCCACGCCGTGCTCGGCATGGTCGTGCATTTCTTCCGTGCGGATCTGGATCTCGATCGGCTTGCCGGGCTTGCCATCGACCATTTCGCGCACCACGGTGTGCAGCGACTGGTATCCGTTGGGCTTGGGCCGCGCAATGTAGTCGTCGAACTCCTCGTCGATCGGCAGGAAGTGCGAATGCACCCAGGCCAGCGCGGCGTAGCAGTCCTTCACGTCGGGCACCACCACGCGCAGCGCGAGGATGTCGAACACCTGCGCGAAGTCGAGCGACTTGCCGCGCATCTTCTTGACGATGCTGTAGATGTTCTTCGGCCGGCCCTGCACCGTGGCGCGCACGCCCTCGGCCTGCAGCTCGCTTTCGAGCTGCGAGCGCAGCTGCTCGACGTGGCCTTCGCGCTCGACCCGCTTCTCGTCGAGCAGGCGCGCGATCAGCTTGTAGGTCTCGGGCTCCAGGAAGCGGAACGAGAGGTCTTCGATCTCCCACTTCACCTGCCAGATGCCAAGCCGGTTGGCGAGCGGCGCAAACACCTGCAGCGACTCGCGCGCCACGCTCTCGGGCGCCGGCTGCTTGCTGGCGGCGGCATGCCGCAGAGTCTGCAGGCGCGACGCAAGGCGCAGCATGACGACGCGCAGGTCGCGCGAGAACGCGAGCAGCATCTTGCGCACGTTCTCGGTCTGCGCACCCGCGCCTTCTCCGAGGTGATGGCCTTGCGAAGCCGAGCGGGCCTGCTCCTGCACGCGGACCAGCTTGGTGGTTTCGACCGCAAGCGCCGCGAAGTTGTCGCCGAACACCTTGGCGATCACTTCCTGCGGGCGGTTGAGGTGCTGGCAGGCGTAGACCAGGTAGCTCGCGGCCTGCATGGCCTCGGAGCCTCCCATCTTCGCGACGATGGCCGCGACGGCGTCGGCATGCGCCAGCGTGTTCTCGCCGGTGTCGAGCTTTTCGTCGGCGATCAGCGGCTCGGCGAAAGCACGCGCACGGGCGAGCATGTTCTCCATCACCGGCGTGCGGTCGGCCGTGGCGGCGGACAAGGGATAGTCCACCACCGCCGTATCGGAGGCGTGCGCCGTTTGAAGACTCGAGGACTCGCGCTTCACGTTGGCCTCAATCGAACAGGAAGTTGGTGACGGCGCCCACCTGCCCGGGGTCGACGAAGGTGGGCGCATGACCCACGCCTTCGAACTCGATCAGCGCCGCGCGCGGGCCGCGCTGCGTCATGGCCAGGGCCGTTTCGCGCGAGAGCAGGTCCGACTGGGCGCCGCGCGTCACGAGCGTGCGCGCATCGATGGCGTCATAAAGGCTCCACATCACCGCACCGCCCTGGGCCGCAGCCTCGGGCGTGATGGCGCGCAGCGCAACGGCAATGGCCGGATCGTAGTGAAGCAGCCATGCATCGCCGTCGAGTGCACCGGCCTCCACCTTGCCGGCGCCATCGGCCGTGCGCTGCGATGCGGGCACCACCATGTGCTGCGACAGCGAGAGCCACTGGGCGGGCGTATGCGGGCCGAAGGAGGTCGAGATCGCCCACATGGCGTCGGCGGCCGACTGCAGGCTTTCGTAGCGGCCGCCCTGCCCCACGTAGGCGCCGATGCGCTGAAGCGCGCCGGCCTCGATTGTCGGACCCACGTCGTTCACGATGAAGCGGCGTATCGGCCGCGCCAGCGGCAATTGCTTGTGCCCCGCCAGCACGAAGCCGATCAGCCCGCCCATGCTGGTGCCCAGGTAGTCGAGCATATCGATCGCTTGCTCGCGATGCAGCTGCGCAACCAGCGCCAGCATGTCGGCCGCATAGACCGGCACCTGGTAGAGGGCCGGATCGCGCAGCCAGTCGCTTCGGCCGCGGCCCGCCACGTCAGGGCAGACCACGCGCACGTCGCCGCCGGCGCGAGCGACGATGGCCTGCGCCAGCACGTCGAAGTCGCGCCCCTGCCGCGTCAGGCCGTGCACGCAGACCACCACGTGCGCGCTGCGCGCGTCGCCCCATTGCCAATAGGCCATGCGGTGACCGCCCTGGGCGTCATCGCACGCCACGTAATGAAGCGCCGGTTCTGTCATGAAAACGAAGTCGTCCTGGTGCGGATAATGGTCTCGTCGCATCCTAATTCATCCGGAGATTGATCTTCATGCTCAAAGGCAAAACCGCGCTTGTCACGGGGTCCACCAGCGGCATTGGCCTTGCCATTGCCAACGCGCTTGCACAACAAGGCGCAAACATCGTGCTCAATGGCTTCGGCGACGCCGAAACCCCCAAGGCCCAGATAGAAGCGCTCGGCGTGCGCGCCGAATATCACGGCGCCGACATGAGCCAGCCCGGCCAGATCGAGGACATGATGAAGTTCGCCGCGTCCAAATTCGGGCGCATCGACATCCTCGTGAACAACGCCGGCATCCAGCATGTGGCAAAGGTCGAGGACTTTCCGCCAGAACGCTGGGACGCCATCATTGCAATCAACCTCACGAGCGCATTCCACACGACCCGGCTCGCCATTCCCGCCATGCGCGAGGCCAACTGGGGCCGCATCGTCAATGTCGCATCGGCCCATGGGCTGGTGGCCTCGGCGCAAAAGTCGGCCTACGTAGCGGCCAAGCACGGCATTGTCGGCTTCACCAAGTCGGTGGCGCTCGAAACCGCGACCACCGGCATCACGAGCAATGCGATCTGTCCGGGCTGGGTGCTGACCCCGCTGGTGCAAAAGCAGATCGATGACCGCGCGGCACGCGAAGGCATCCCGGCCATGCAGGCGCAAAACGAACTGCTGGGAGAAAAGCAGCCTTCGCTGCAGTTCACCACGGTCGAACAGCTCGGCGGCCTTGCGGTGTTCCTGTGCTCGCCGGCGGCCGATCAGGTTCGCGGGGTAGCCTGGCAAATGGACGGCGGCTGGACGGCCCAGTAAGAAGGGCCTTCCGGCTTTTTCTTCTACTTGAGCTGCACCGACCCCGACACGTTCACGACCACGCTGGCCTTGCCGGCTTCCACCGGCACCGGCGCGTCTGCCGCAAAGGACTTGGCGGCCGCTGCCATGACGCGCGGCCGGATCGGGCCGCTGTCGTTCGCGTTCACCGAAACTTCGCGCAGCGTGTAGCCGCCGAAGCCGAAGCCCTTGGCCAGTTCGGTGGCCTTCTGCTTGAAGTTCTCGATGGCGATGGTTTGGGCCTCGGCCTCGCTCCTGGCGCGCTGCTCGCGGCTCAGCGCGAAGCCCACGTTGCCGACGTTGAGCGCGGTGATGCGGCCCGCGGTCTGCGTGATGCGCGGGAAGTCGCGGCCTTCGAGCACCATTTCCGCGGAGCCCTGCCAGCCGTTGATCTTGCCTTCGCGGGTGTAGCGCGGCGACAGGCTGAAATTGCCGGTGCGCACGTCGAGCTGGCCGGGCTGGGCGTTTTTCTTCGCCTCGGCCAGGGCGGCGTCCACCGCGGTCTTGAGCTGCGACTGGACCGTGGCGGCATCGGGGGCGTCGCGCGTGGTGGTGAGCGTCATGCTCAGCAGATCCTGCTGCACTTCGACCGTGCCCGAGGCCGTGAGCTGCAGCACGTTCTGCGGCGGCGCAGCCATGTTCTGGGCCATGGCCGTGCCCGCGGCGCCTGCCGCAGCCAATGCGACGCAAGCCGCGATCAATCTGATTTTTTTCAAGACGAGATTACTCCCTGGGTTTGTGTTCAAGAACGCAAGAACAGGCAGCCCTCGCCGCTTCAGCGGCGCTGGCTGCGTGGCAAGGTCAGGGCGCGCGCGGCCGAGATCGGCTGCGGCACCATTCGCTCGGCCGGTTGCGATTCTGCCGAATTCAGCACGTTGGGTGTGCCGGGCGGCGTCCACTGCCTTCGCACCTGCTGGCGCAGCTCGAAGAGCTCGGCCGCCGTGAGGCGCCGGCCGGCCACGGCCTCCTCCCGCCGGATTTCGTCGCGCTGCGCGGCACGGTGGGCCGCCACGGCTTCACGTACCTCGTTCCGGCGCGAGTCACCGACCCTGAGAAACTCGCCAGCGCTCGCCAAGGCAGGGCCGCAGCTGCAGGCAACGAGGATCGGCAGGACGGGAAGAAGGGTTCTCATTGAACAAAAGTCTTAGGACAGGCTGGACTTTGCCACCGCCGGACGAACGTCGGATGACTAGACAGCTAGCGACCGCAAGTTTTGTAACTTAGTGTCAAACCATAAGTAAAACCGACTCAGCGGGGGCTCAACGCCTTCAGAATCGGCGCTGTTACAAATTCAACGTTGTAGAAATGACTCAAGTTCCCGCCCGCACTGACAAGATCGTGATCGTCGACGATGACGCCCGCATCCGCGACCTGCTTCGCCGCTACCTGACCCAGGAAGGTTTCGAAGTGATCGTGGCCGAGGACGGCAAGGCGCTCAACCGCATCCTGCTGCGCGACACGGTCGACCTGATCGTGCTCGACCTGATGATGCCCGGCGAAGACGGCCTGTCGGTCTGCCGCCGCCTGCGTGCCGCCAACGACCGCACGCCAATCATCATGCTCACCGCCAAGGGCGAAGACGTCGACCGCATCGTCGGCCTCGAAGTCGGCGCGGACGACTACCTCGGCAAGCCATTCAATCCCCGCGAGTTGCTGGCGCGCGTGCACGCGGTGCTGCGCCGCCGTCCGCCGCTCGAAGCGCCCGGCGCCCCTTCCACCGAGAACGAGACCGTGACCTTCGGGCCCTTCGCGTTCGACCTGGGTTCGCGCACGCTCAAGAAGGACGGCGAGGAACTCTCCCTGACCACCGGCGAATTCGCCATGCTGAAGGCGCTGGTGCGCCATCCGCGCCAGCCGCTGTCGCGCGAGAAGCTGGCCCAGCTGGCCCGCGGCCGCGAATTCGAGCCCTTCGACCGCAGCCTCGACGTGCAGATCTCGCGCCTGCGCAAGCTGGTCGAGGCCGATGCCGCGGCGCCCCGCTACATCCAGACCGTGTGGGGCGTGGGCTACGTGTTCGTGCCGGACGGCACGGCCTAAGCACGCCCTGAGGTGGCCATCGGCCTGCAATCCGCCAGACCCAGCCCAGCCCAGGAGGACGGCGCGCAGGTCACCATGCCGAGCCCCCTGGAGGGCACCGGCCAGCGTGACCGGCGACCGGGCCTGAAGCTCGGCTTCAGCCTTTTCTGGCGCACATTCTTCCTGCTCGCGCTGCTGCTGATCGGCTGTACGGTCGCCTGGCTGCAGACCTTCCGCTCGCTCGAATACGAGCCGCGCGCCATCCAGACTGCGCACCAGATCGCCTCGCTCGTGAACCTCACGCGCGCGGCGCTGGTGTATTCGGACGCGATCACGCGGGTGTCGCTGATCAAGACGCTGGCCGACCAAGAGGGCGTGCGCATCCTGCCGCGCGAACCCGTCGACCGCTTCCAGCCCTACACCAGCGGCGCGCTCGACCAGCGCGTGACCGAGGAGCTGATCGACCAGCTCGGCGAAGGCACCACGGTGGCCAGCCGCGTCAACGACGAACCGGGCCTGTGGATCGGCTTCACCATCGAGAGCGACACCTACTGGCTGCTGCTCGACCCGACCCGCTTCAGCCGCGTGGGCGGCCGCACCTGGCTGGTCTGGCTCAGCACCGCCATGGCTTTGTCCCTGGCCGGCGCGGCGCTGATCACGCGGCTCATCAACCTGCCGCTCAAGCAGCTGTCGCGCGCCACCATGCAGGTGCGCGAAGGCGAATACGAGGCGCACCGGCTCGACGAGAGCGCCCGTACCAACGAGATTCGCGCGGTCAACATCGGCTTCAACCGCATGGCCGACCAGCTCGCAAAAATCGAGCAGGACCGCGCCATCATGCTGGCCGGCATCTCGCACGACCTGCGCACGCCGCTCGCGCGCCTGCGGCTCGAAACCGAGATGAGCGTGGCCGACGAGGACGCGCGCGACCACATGGCGGCCGACATCGCCCAGCTCGACGCCATCATCGACAAGTTCCTCGACTACGCGCGCCCCGACCACGTCGATCCCAAGCCCGTGCTGCTGCGCGACGTGGTCGACGCCTGCACCTACGCCGTGCAGGACTACGAAGAGATGAACATCCGCGTCGACGTGCCGCCCGACCTGCGCGTGCTGGGCGATGAGGTCGAGCTCACGCGCGTGATTTCCAACCTGGTGGAGAACGCGCGGCGCTACGGCAAGACGCCGTCCACCGGCATCGCCGACGTGGTGATCCAGGCGCAGTCGAACAACGACGCGGTGCTGATCAAGGTGCGCGACCATGGCGCGGGCGTCGAGCCCGCCCTGCTCTCGCAATTGACCAAGCCGTTCTTCCGCGGCGACGTGGCGCGCACGTCCGCCGCCGGTGCCGGGCTCGGCCTGTCGATCGTCGCGAAGAACATCGAGCGCATGGGCGGCACCTTTGCGCTCACCAGCACCCCCGGACGCGGCCTTGCGGCGCACATCCGCATGCCGCGCGCCATGCCCGATCCAAGGCCGGTGGAAGCGGCCGCCCGGCGCGCCTGAGTCAGCCCTGGCGGTGCAGCAGCACCACCGCGCGGGCTTCCATCGCGCGGCCTTCGCCGACCGGGCCGAGCTTTTCGGCCGTCTTGGCCTTCACGTTAACCTGGTCGGGCGCAAGCCCCAGCACCTCGGCGATGCGCCGGCACATGGCCGGAATGTGCGGCGCCAGCTTGGGCGCCTGCGCGATCACCGTGCTGTCGACATTGCCGACCTCCCAGCCCGCGGCGCGCACGCGGCGCGCCGCCTCGCCGAGCAGCACGGCCGAATCGGCACCGCGAAACTGCGCGTCGGTATCGGGAAAGTGCCGGCCGATGTCGCCCAGGCCGGCCGCGCCGAGCAAGGCATCGGTGATGGCATGCAGCAGCACGTCGGCGTCCGAATGCCCCAGCAGGCCGGTCGTGTGCGGAACCTCCACGCCGCCGAGGATGAGCTTGCGCCCCGCCACCAGCTGGTGAACGTCCCAGCCCTCGCCCACGCGGATATTGAATGCGGCCGTCATGGCATGGCCTTCCTGCGGCCGAGCAGAACCGCTTCGGCCAGTGCGAAGTCCTCGGGGAAAGTCACCTTGAAATTCTGCGCGCTGCCCGGCACCAGCAACGGCGAAAGGCCGATGGCCTCGATGGAGCCGGCCTCGTCGGTCACCGCGTCGCCGGTTCGCTCCAGCGCATCGAGCAGCATGCCGATGCGGAACATCTGCGGCGTCTGGGCCAGCCACTTGTCGGCCCGCGAAAGGGTCTGGGAGACGCGGCTGTCGGCCGAGGACACCTTCAGCGTGTCGGCCAGCCGGTGCGCCAGCAGGCCGCCGACGGCGTCGTGCTCGCAGGCCGCGATCAGCGCCTCGATCTGGCTCGAGGTGACAAGGCAGCGCGCCGCGTCGTGCACCAGCACCCAGTCATGCGCCCCGGCGCCCTTCTGCCGCAGCGCCGCGAGGCCGTTGCGCACCGTGGCCGCGCGCGTGACGCCCCCCACGCGCAACAGAAATTCGTTGTCGACCGGAAAGCGCGGCAGCGCGGTCTGCACCTCGCGGTCGTTCGGCGACACCACCACCGCCAAGCCGGCAAATCGGCCCGCCAGCGAGCGGAAAGCGGCCACCGTATGGGCCACCATGGACGATCCCGCGAGCCGCTGGTATTGCTTGGGCAGAACGCCACCCGCACGGTGGCCGAAACCGGCGCAAGGAATCAGCACGAAAAGTCGGGAAGAAGACATGGGGTGCGGCACGAGCCAACGGCCGGCAAGCGGATAAGGGGCCGCCATTCTAGAATCGACCGCTTCGCACACCCCTCGCCAGCCGGCGCGGGGTGTTGTGCATTTTCATAAGGGTCTGCTCACACTATGCAAGGGGTCGCGAAGCTCGCCACAGCCCGCCCATCAAGGCGCGTGACGCCGTGCGTGCGTCCGCACGCACAAGGAGCGCAACGCCGAGGAGCGGGCTGTGGCGAGCTTCCCTTTGGGTTGCTTCGCAAAGGGGCCGTCTGCGGCGTTGCCCGCACTTGCAAGGCGCGAGCCTTGCTGCGCGCGGGCGCCTTGCAGCCAACCCCTTTGCGAAGCAACGCGACCCCTTGCATAGTGTGAGCAGACCCTAGGCATTCCATGGACCTCCCCCACCTCACGGCGGGCAAGCGATTCACGCTGCCGCGTCCTCCGTTGTCGGCCGATGCCCTGCTGCTGGCGCAGCTGGGCATGCGCGAGAAGGCCGCAGGCCGCGCCACCGCGATGTTCACGGCCGACGCCAACGACGCGCAGCGGCTGATCGACGAAATCGCCTTCTTCGCGCCCGAACTGCGCTGCGCCCTGTTCCCCGACTGGGAAACGCTGCCCTACGACAGCTTCTCCCCGCACCAGGACCTGATCAGCGAGCGGCTCGCCACGCTCTGGCGCATCAGCCAGAAAGAGGCCGACGTGGTGCTGGTGCCCGCCACCACCGCGCTCTATCGGCTGGCGCCGCCGGCCTTCCTGGCCGGCTACACCTTCCACTTCAAGGCCAAGCAGAAGCTCGAGGAATCGAAGCTCAAGGCCCAGCTCACGCTAGCCGGCTACAGCCACGTGACGCAGGTGGTAAGCCCGGGCGAATACGCGGTGCGCGGCGGCCTGATCGACCTGTTTCCCATGGGCTCGCCGGTGCCGTTCCGCGTCGACCTGTTCGACGACGAGATCGACTCCATCCGCACCTTCGATCCCGACACACAGCGCAGCCTCTACCCGGTGCCCGAAGTGCGGCTGCTGCCGGGCCGCGAGTTCCCGATGGACGACGACGCCCGCGCGCGCTTTCGCAGCCGCTGGCGCGAACTGCTCGAGGGCGACCCGACCAAGAGCCGCATCTACAAGGACATGGGCAACGGCGTGGCCACCGCCGGCATCGAGTACTACCTGCCGCTGTTCTTCGACGAAACGGCCACGGTGTTCGACTACCTGGGGGCGGACGCCACCGTGGTGCTGCATGGCGATCTCGAACCCGCGTTCCAGCATTTTTGGCAGGACACCAACGAGCGCTACCGGCTGGTGCAGGGCGACCCCGAACGTCCCGCGCTGCCGCCCGAGGCGCTGTTCCTGAGCGCCGAGCAGTTCTACCAGCGCGCCAAGCCGCACGCCCAACTGGCCATTCGAGGCGACGTCGCCACCGACACGCCCTACGCCGAGTTCGACAGGCTGCCGCCCTTCGCCGTGGTGCGCGGCGCCGAAGATCCGCTGGTCGGCCTCAAGGCCCACATCAAGGCCACGCCGCACCGCGTGCTGCTGATCGCCGAAAGCGAAGGCCGGCGCGAAAGCCTGCTCGACTTCCTGCGCGCCAGCGGCGTGAGCCCGCCGGCCTTCGATTCGCTGGCCGAGTTCGAAGCCTCGCCCGACGAGAAGATCGGCATCGCCACCGCCGCGCTGGCCTCGGGCTTCGCGTGGCGCGAGCAAGGCATCGACCTCGTCACCGAGACCGAGCTGTTCGCAACCGCGCCCACCACGCGCCGCCGCAACAAGAAGCAAGAGCAGGTCAGCGACGTCGAGGCGCTGATCAAGGACCTGTCGGAGCTCAACGTGGGCGATCCGGTGGTCCACACCGCGCACGGCATCGGCCGCTACCGCGGCCTGATCCACATGGACCTGGGCCAGGGCGTCGATGCCGAAGGCAAGCCGCTGCTGCAGGAAATGCTGCACCTGGAGTACGCCGACAAGGCCACGCTCTACGTGCCCGTGTCGCAGCTGCACCAGATCAGCCGCTACACCGGCGTCAGCGCCGACGAGGCTCCGCTGCACAGGCTGGGCTCGGGCCAATGGGAAAAGGCCAAGCGCAAGGCTGCCGAACAGGTGCGCGACTCGGCCGCCGAGCTGCTCAACATCTACGCCCGCCGCGCCGCGCGCGAAGGCCACGCCTTCCGCTATTCGGCGGCCGACTACGAGGTGTTCGCCAACGACTTCGGCTTCCAGGAAACCGCCGACCAGAAGGCCGCGATCCACGCCGTGGTGCAGGACATGATCTCGCCGCAGCCGATGGACCGCCTGGTCTGCGGCGATGTGGGCTTCGGCAAGACCGAAGTCGCCCTGCGCGCCGCCTTCATCGCGATCACCGGCGGCAAGCAGGTGGCGTTCCTCGCGCCCACCACCCTGCTGGCCGAGCAGCACTACCAGACGCTGGTCGACCGCTTCGCCAAGTGGCCGGTCAAGGTGGCCGAAATGAGCCGCTTCCGCTCGACCAAGGAGATCAACACGGCAGCCAAGGGCCTGGCCGAGGGCACGGTCGACATCGTGGTCGGCACGCACAAGCTGCTGTCGCCGTCGATCAAGTTCAAGAACCTGGGCCTGCTGATCATCGACGAGGAGCACCGTTTCGGCGTGCGCCACAAGGAGGCGATGAAGGCGATGCGCGCCGAGGTCGATGTGCTCACGCTCACCGCCACACCGATTCCGCGCACGCTGGGCATGGCGCTCGAAGGCCTGCGCGACCTGAGCGTGATCGCGACCGCGCCGCAGCGCCGCCTGGCCATCAAGACCTTCGTTCGCAACGAAGGCACCGGCGTGATCCGCGAAGCCGTGCTGCGCGAACTCAAGCGCGGCGGGCAGGTGTACTTCCTGCACAACGAGGTCGAGACCATCGAGAACCGCCGCCAGAAGCTCGAAGAGATCTTGCCCGAGGCCCGCATCGCCGTGGCCCACGGCCAGATGCCCGAGCGCGAGCTGGAGCGCGTGATGCGCGACTTCGTGGCGCAGCGCTACAACCTTCTGCTGTGCTCGACCATCATCGAGACCGGCATCGACGTGCCGACCGCCAACACCATCGTGATGAGCCGCGCCGACAAGTTCGGCCTGGCGCAGCTGCACCAGCTGCGCGGGCGCGTCGGCCGCTCGCACCACCAAGCCTATGCCTACCTGATGGTGCCGGACACCGAGGGCCTGACCAAGCAGGCGGCGCAGCGGCTCGACGCCATCCAGCAGATGGAAGAGCTGGGCTCGGGCTTCTACCTCGCGATGCACGACCTCGAAATTCGCGGCACCGGCGAAGTGCTGGGCGAGAACCAGAGCGGCAACATGATGGAGATCGGCTTCCAGCTCTACAACGAGATGCTGAGCGAAGCCGTGCGCGCGCTCAAGGCCGGACAGGAGCCCGACCTGCTGGCGCCGCTGTCGGTCACCACCGAGATCAACCTGCACGCGCCCGCCCTGCTGCCCGACGACTACTGCGGCGACGTGCACCTGCGCCTGTCGTTCTACAAGAAGCTGGCCACGGCGAAGACGCCGGAGCAGATCGACACGCTGCTCGAAGAAATCGTCGACCGTTTCGGCAAGCTGCCGCCGCAGGCGCAGACGCTGATCGACACGCACCGGCTGCGCGTGCTGGCGCGGCCCTATGGCGTGGTCAAGGTCGATGCGGCGCCGGGCATCATCCACATCACCTTCAAGAAAGATCCGCCGGTCGACTCGATGGCGATCATTCACCTGATCCAGAAGAACAAGCACATCAAGCTCGCGGGCAACGAGAAGCTGCGCATCGAGCGCGAGCTGAAAGAGCCCAAGGAGCGTGCGCAGATGGTGCGCGACGTGCTGCGCAGCCTCGGACAACCCATCGTCAAGGAAATCGTTCCCGCATGAGCGCTACAGAAATCTCTCCCGGCCTTGTCATCCAGCGCGTGAAGCCGCCGCTCGTGCTCGCCGATTTCAAGCTGATCGCGTTCGACATGGACTCGACGCTGATCAACATCGAATGCATCGACGAGATCGCCGATGCCGTGGGCAAAAAGGCCGAGGTAGCCGCGATCACCGAAGCCACGATGCGCGGCGAGATCAAGGACTTCAAGGAAAGCCTGCGGCGGCGCGTGGCGCTGCTGAAGGGCGTGCCGGTCGAAGCGCTGCAGCAGGTCTATGACCAGCGGCTGAAGCTCAACCCCGGCGCAACCGAACTGGTGGCCGCCTGCAAGAAGGCAGGGCTCAAGGTGCTGCTGGTGTCGGGCGGCTTCACCTTCTTTGCGAACCGCGTGAAGGACCGCCTGGGCATCGACTTCGCGCGCTCCAACCTGCTCGACGAGGCCGATGGCAAGCTCACCGGCCAGGTGGTGCAGCAAAGCTGGGGCGACATCTGCGACGGCGCCGAGAAGCGCCGCACGCTGCTCGAGGTGGCATCCCTGCTGGGCATTTCGCCGCAGGAAGCCATTGCCGTGGGCGACGGCGCGAACGACCTGCCGATGATGGGCGAAGCCGGTCTTTCGGTGGCCTACCACGCGAAACCGAAAGTCCGCGAACAGGCCATGGTGGCCATCAACGAAGGCGGGCTTGAACGGCTGTTGGAGCTCATGGAGTGAGAACTTCGTTTCAGGGCGCGATCACGCCGACGGGGTACCTTGCTCCGCGAATGTCCCCCGCCCTTCGGGCTCCTCCTTTATTTCGCTGCGCAAGGCACCCCATCGACGTGATCGTTATTCAGAGCGGTGGTTGATCAGCCAGCACAACAGCAGCGCCCATCGTGCACAGGGCACCGGGTGCTCCCCGCAGCGAAATCAAGGAGGGGCGTACCCGGTGGCCTGTGCACACGCCCTGAACAACAGCATCCAAACGAACACACACGCAAGCACCCCCGCAGAAAACAGCTTGATGGAGACCCGAGATGACTGACACAACCGCCCCGCTCTACCGCGCCGACGCGCTCAAGGACTACGCCAGCGCCTTACTGCAGAAGGCCGGGCTCGCCGCCCCGATGGCCGACGGCGTCGCCCGCACCCTGGTCGAAGGCGACCTGCTGGGCCACGACACGCACGGCCTCGCGCTGCTGGCCGGCTATGTGAAGGAGATCGAATCGGGCGGCATGACGCCGGGCGGCACGCCCGAGGTGCTGTCGGACCGCCCCGCCGCCGTGCTCTGGGACGGCAAGCGCCTGCCCGGCCCCTGGCTCATGGACCAGGGCATGGACCTGCTGATTCCGCGCGCCCGCGAACTCGGCACCGCCTCGCTCGTGATCCGCCGAAGCCACCACATCGCCTGCCTCGCCGTCTACATGCTGCGCGCGCTGCAGGAAGACATGCTGATGCTGCTCGCCTGCTCCGATCCCAACACCGCCAGCGTCGCGCCCTTCGGCGGCACGCAGGCCGTGTTCACGCCGAATCCGCTGGCCATGGGTTTTCCGCTCTCGCAAGGCGGCGTGATGGTCGACATCTCGGCCTCCATCACCACCAACGGCATGAGCAATCGCAAGCGCGCGGCCGGCGAGACTTTTGCGGAAGAGTGGCTGATCGACGCCGCCGGCAAGCCGTCGAACAACCCGCAGGTGCTGTTCGACCAGCCACCCGGCACGCTGCTGCCGGTGGGCGGACTGAGCCACGGGCACAAGGGCTACGGCATGGCGTTGCTGGTCGAGACGCTGACGGCCGGCCTCGCGGGCCATGGCCGCGCCGATCCGCCCGAAGGCTGGGGTGCGACGGTGCACGTCACGCTGCACGATCTGCATGCGTTCGGCGGCAAGGCCGCTTTCCTGCGCCAGATGGACCATGTGGCAGCCCAGTGCCGCAACAACACGCCGATCGATCCCGCAAGGCCCGTGCGGCTACCGGGCGAAGGCGGCTTGAAGCGCCGGGATGCGCAGTCGAAGAACGGGGTGCGCCTGCACCCGTCGATCGCGCGCTCGCTGCACGATGCGGAGCAGCGCCACGGGCTGCGGCTCGCGCAGGCGCTGCTCTGAGGGCGGGCTAGATTTCTTCGCGCGGCTCTTCTTGCGCCGGCTCCCCCGGGGCGCGCGGCTTGCGCTTGCCGGGCTTGGCCAGGATCTCGACATAGAACTGCTTGCCGCCTTCCTTGACGATGCCGTCGATCAGTCCGGTGATGGCCGACAGGTGCACGGCCTCGGCGGTTTCCGCCGAGGCGCCGAACCTGCAATCGAAGTCCCAGAAGTCGCTGCCTTCGGGCAACTCGCGGCGCCGTTCGCGCTTGATGTACTTGCGGATCTCGTGCTTGATGGCTTCGAGGAGGCGGTCGGGGTGCTTGCCCTCGACCTGAAGCTGAAAGGTTTTTCTCATGGTCGATCCTAACCCGCTGTCTGTGTACAGTCGGCGGTGGTTCAAACGAAAGCAGGTGAAGACATGGCGCGCGCAAACGACTGGGCAAGCAAGGTGATGGCATTGGTCAACGGTGGCAACGCATCGGCGGCCATCGCGCAGATCAAGGTCGCACCCTCGGTCAAGGACCTGAAGGCGCTGCAGACCATCATGACGCTATCGAAAATGAAAGGCCGCTATCCGAACGTGGATGCGGCCATTGCGGACAACCTGGCGCTGCTGGCCGCGCCGCGCCTGCACCGCTCGCCCTGATCCGGAGGCCTACAGCGCCTGGCCCAGGCGCTTCACGCCCTCTTCGATCTTGGCCACGTCGGCCGTCGCAAAGCTCAGCCGCAGCGTCGCCAGGTCGGGCTTCTCGGCATAGAACGGCGCCCCGGGCACGAAGGCCACGAGCTTCTCGATGGCGCGCTTGGCCAGTTCGTTCGCGTCGGCCAGCTTGCCGTTGGCGCCCGTGAGGCGGGCCCAGAAGAACAGGCCGCCCTGCGGCTGCGTGAAGCTCACCGCATCGCCCAGCTCGCGCTTGAGCGCCGCGCCCATGGCCTGCGCGCGCTGGCCGTACACCTCGCGCACGTGCGCCAGCGTGGCCGGCATGCGGCCGCTCTTGAGGTACTGCGCGGCCGTGGCCTGGGCAAAGGTGCTGGTGTGCGCATCGCTGAACTGCTTGCACATGGTGGCCTTGGCCAGCAGCTCGGCCGGCGCGATCATCCAGCCGATGCGCAGGCCCGGGCTCAGCACCTTGCTGAGGCTGCCGCAATGCGCGAGCAGCTCGCGGCTGCCCGGCACATCCTTGGCCAAAGCCAGGATCGACGGCGGCGGCGCTTCGCCGAAGTAGAGATCGCCGTAGGGGTCGTCCTCGACGATCAGCGTCTGGTACTTGACCGCGAGTTCGAGCACCTTCCTGCGGCGCTCCAGGCTCAGCATGGCGCCGCTCGGGTTGCCGAAGGTGGGAATCAGGTAGACAAACCTGGGCTTGTGCTCGGCGATGAGTTTTTCGAGCTCGTCGGTCTTCACGCCGTTGGCGTCGATGGGCGCGCTGATGAGCTGCGCGCCGTAGAGGCGAAAGCACTGGATGGTGGCCAGGAAGGTCGGGCCCTCGACGATCACCTTGTCGCCGGGCGAGATCATGGTCTTGCCCAGCAGGTCGAGCGCCTGCTGGCTGCCGGTGGTGACGATCAGGCCGCTGGGGTCCACATCGACGCCCTTGGTCTTCATGAAGGCGCTGAGCTGCGTGCGCAGCGGCTCGTAGCCTTCGGTGGCGCCGTATTGCAGCGCGCCGCCGGGCTCCTCGGCCAGCGCCTTCTGGCTCGCCTCCTTCAGGCCCTCGACGTCGAACATGGCGCTGTCGGGGAAGCCGCCCGCAAAGCTGATGATGCCGGGCTTGCCCAGCAGCTTGAAGAGTTCGCGGATGGCGGAGGTTTCGACGTTGTCGAGGCGGGAGGCGAATTGCATGGTCAATCTCACTTTCTGGGCCCATTGTCGCGAAAGCCGCGGGCAATAAAGCTGCGCAAGGCTATCGCCTTTCAACGATATATTGCGCCTGTCGCCGCGCTGCGCCACGCAGCGGACAAGCGCCGCCTCCCCAGAGCCCCATGAAAAAAGACAACATCCCCCTCTTCTTCTCCACCCTGCAGGCGGTCAATCCCACGCCCGAAACCGAACTCGAATACAGCACGCCCTTCGAACTGCTGGCCGCCGTGCTGCTCTCGGCGCAGGCCACCGACGTGGGCGTTAACAAGGCCACGCGCAAGCTGTTTCCGGTGGCGAACACGCCGCAGAAGATCCTCGACCTGGGCGTGGAAGGGCTGGAGGAATACATCAAGACCATCGGCCTTTACCGCAGCAAGGCCCGGCACCTGATCGAGGCCTGCCGCATGCTCGTGGAACTGCACGGCGGCGAGGTGCCCAGGTCGCGCGCCGAGCTGGAAGCGCTGCCCGGTGTCGGCCGCAAGACCGCCAACGTGGTGCTCAACGTGGCGTTCGGCGAGGCGACGATCGCGGTCGACACGCACATCTTCCGCGTGAGCAACCGCACCGGACTTGCGCCGGGCAAGACGGTGCTGGAGGTGGAACTCAAGCTCGAAAAACGCGTCCCAGTGGAATACCGGCTGCACGCGCACCACTGGTTGATCCTGCACGGCCGCTATATCTGCGTGGCGCGCACGCCGAAGTGTTGGGAATGCGCGGTGGCGCCCTATTGCGACTACAAGCCCAAGACACCGGCTCCGAAAAACGGCCCGAGGAGCACAGCATGACGACTTCGAAGAATCACGGCGCCTTCCTGGCCACGGCATTGTTCGCGGCAGCCATCCTGGTTCCGGCCGCTGCCTGGTCGCAGGGAAGCAAGGGCCTGCCGCCCGACGCCATGGCGCTCTATGGCGGGCGCTGGTCGACTTCGTGCGCCAATGCGGCCGCACCGACGGTGCAGGTCCACCAGGACATGTTGACCGTCGAGAGCAGCAATCGCCGCGTGGTGGGCCGCGAACCGGAAACAGCCCACAGTTTCTTCGGCAACAGCCAGCCGCCGGCCCACTTCGACGTCGCGTTGATGAGCACCGTCGACAAGGGTGGCGCCCTGACCTTTCTCGTCTACCGCGAGGCGCGCGGCCAGTCCATCACGCTGGATGCCGCGGGGCCGGTTGCGGCACAACTCGGGCCCGAGCTGATGAAGCTGCGCTATTGGCGGTGCGCCGGTGCGGCGCGGGCCGCGATACTGTCCGCGGAGTCGGCTGCGCCCACCACGCAGCTGACGCCGCCGACAGGCAGCCCTGCCGCGCTGGCGCAGGGTCCTGCGATGCAGAAAGCCTGGCGCGCGGCGTTGGGCGCCCGGGAAAACGACCGCTGGCTGGTGCGCCGGGAAGGCCCCGCACCGGAGCCGCAATGGGTGACCGTGGATGGCACGCGCTACCTGCTGCATGCCTTCTGCAAGCCGCACGACTGCCACGACAACAACGCGATCGCGCTCTACGACCAGGGTTCTGACCGCATTTACGGACTGGTGCAACGCAAGGGCAGAAACAGCCTGGTGGGCGCGCCACCGCAGGCGCTGGCACCGCAGCTGGAAAAGCTCTGGCGCGAGCAGTGGCGGCAGAAAAACTGAGCCGACCGAATCCTTCCGGGTCGCCGAGCCCCCGACGCACTACGCCAGGCGGGGCGCCTCGAAGGTCAGCCAGCGGCCGAACGCCAGGTCGCCCGCAGGCCAGTCGGCAGCGGCTTCGGGGCAGCGGATGCCGCGCTGCAGCAGCGTCACGGCGCGCAGCACCCCGGCATGGGTGACCCAGAGCGCATCGCCTTCGCCCGACAGCCACTCGTCGTGCGCGGCGGCTGTGCGATGCATGAACGCGCGCACGCTCTCGCCGTTCGCACCGGCCATCGCGTCGGCGAAATTCCCGGTCCAGGCTTCGAACTCCTCGCGCGCGATGGCGGACCACGGCCGCCCTTCCCACGCGCCGAAACTCATCTCGGCCAGGCGGGCGTCGTGCTGCACCGCCAGCTCCGGGCGCAATGCCGCAATGGCGTCGGCCAGCGCCGCGCAGCGCCGCAGCGGCGAACTGCGCAGCACGATGCCGGCGGGCAGCAAGGGAGCGATGCGCTGCGCGGCGGCCAGCGTGGCTTGCGCATCCGCTTCGAGGTCGGTGGCTCCGTAGCAAAGCCCGGGCTCCGCAAGCACGGGCGCATGGCGCAGCAGCCAGAGTTTTTTGCCGTTCGCGCTCATGCCTGCCAAGCAAGTGCGAGGTAGACCGCCAGTTCGCAGACCTGCTGGGTGGCGCCCAGGCCATCGCCCGTGAAGCCCTGCAGGCGCCGCCGGAAGAAACGCGCCATCCAGCCCGCGGCCAGAACGAGCGCGGCAAGCGCGGCGCCCACATGCACGGCGTCATGCGCGCACAGCAAGAGCGCCACGGCGGGAACCGACCAGGCCACAGCGATGAACAATGCGCCGCCGCTGATCGCATCGGCCAAGGGCTTGGCTTTGCTCGCACCGCTGTCGCCCACGTACGGCAGCCAACGGATCAGGAACAGCGGCGCCAGCCGCGACAGCACATGCGCGCCGACGATGGCACCGGCCACAGCCTGCGCGCCCTGCCCCGCCATCGACGCGAGCAGCGCGGCCTTGAGGCCGAGTGCCAGCACCAACGCAATGGCGCCGAAGGCACCGATGCGCGAATCTTTCATGATCTCGAGGGCGCGGGTGCGGTCGGCCGATCCACCCAGGCCATCGGCCACGTCGGCCAGTCCGTCTTCGTGAAAGGCGCCGGTCAGCAGCACCGTTGCGGCCATGCTCAGCAGCGCCGCGGCCAGTGCACCGGCCACACCCGGCAAGCCCTGCAGCGCCAGCACGAAAACGGCTGCGCCCACGCCGCCCACGAGCCAGCCCACGCCCGGAAAGTGCGCCGCACTTGCACGCAGCATCTGCGGGCTGAAGCCGATCCACTCGGCCAGCCGGCCGGTCACTGGCACGCGCGTGAAGAACTGCAGCGCCAGCAGGTAGTGGCGGACACCGTTCATGAGGTTCAACTGTCCTTGCGCGACACGCCGGCGGCTTCGAAGCTGGCCATCTCGCGCAGGATGCGGCAGGCCGATTCGAGCAGCGGCCAGGCCAGCGCGCCGCCCGAGCCTTCGCCAAGGCGCAGGTCCAGGTTCAGCAAGGGCTCCAGGCCGAGGTGCTTCAGCAACAGCGCATGCCCGGGTTCCGCCGAACTGTGCGCGGCCACGCAGCGCTGTGCCACATGCGGCTGCAGCGCCTGTGCGACGAGCACCGCGGCGCTCGCGATGAAGCCATCGACCACGATCACGCGCCGCTCCTGCGCCGCCTGCAGTACCGCGCCCACCAGCGTGGCAATCTCGAAGCCGCCGAACGCCGCGAGTGCGTCGAGCGGCTCGCTCGCAGCCGCATGCAGCGCCAGCACTTCGCGCAGCACCGCCCGCTTGCGCGCCAGCCCCGCGGCGTCGAGGCCGGTGCCGGAGCCGGTGCAGCCGTCGATGTCCAGACCCGCGAGCCGCGCAAGCAGCAGCGCCGCGGCCGAGCTGTTGCCGATGCCCATCTCGCCGAGCAGCAAGGCATTGCCCGGCAGTGCGCGCACCACCTCGCGGCCGTTGGCAATGGCTTGCATGCATTGCGCCGGCGTCATGGCCGGGCCGGCCGATGCGTCGGCCGTGCCGGCGGCGATGCGGCGCGACACCAGCCCCGGGCGGGCCTGGAAGTCGCGCCGCACGCCGCAGTCGACCACCGTGAGCGCCAGCCCATGCTGGCGCGCCAGCACGCTGACCGCCGCGCCGCCGGCCAGGAAGTTCTCGACCATCTGCCAGGTCACGTCGCTCGGAAAGGCCGAGACGCCCCGTGCCGCCAGGCCATGGTCGCCCGCGCACACCAGCATCTGGGGTGCTTCGAGCACCGGCATTTCGCTGCCCAGGACGAGGCCGATCCGCAAGGCCAGGCTCTCGAGCCGGCCGAGCGCGCCGAGCGGCTTGGTCTTGTTGTCGAGCGCCGCCTGCAGGCGCGCCGCAAGGGCGCCGTCGTGGATGTCGGAAATGGAAGGAATGGTTTGGTTGTTGTCGGTCATGCGATCAGGCCTTGCAGTACGCCGGCCTCGAAGTGGTTGTCAATGAAATCGGCCAGGCCGTCGAAGGTGGCGTCGAGCGTGGGTACCGCTGCGCCGAAGAGCGCGTGCAGCGCGGCCGCGTCTTCGAACAGGCCGTGCAGGTAGAGACCCAGCACGTTGCCGCGCGCGTTCTGCCAGGCCAGGCCCTCGGGCATCACGGCACGGCCGTCCTGCGCCATCTGCGGATGGATGGCGGTCTGGCCGTGATGGATCTCGTAGCCGGCCACCGGCACGTTCGAAAGCGCTGCCCATGCGCCGCCCAGTTGGCCGAAGACGGCAGCCCGGTGGCGCACGGTTTTTTCGCGCTCGAACACGGTCACCAGCGGCAGCAGGCCCAGGCCGGGCGCATTGCCGTCGATGCCGTGCGGATCGACCAGTGCCTCGCCCAGCATCTGCAGGCCGCCGCAGACGCCCAGCACGGCACCGCCGCCGGCCGCATGTGCGGCGATGGCGCGGTCCAAGCCCTGCGCGCGCAGCCACGCGAGATCGCCGCTGGTGTGCTTGGAACCGGGCAGCACGATCCAGTCGGCGCCGGCCAGGTCCGCCGGCGTGCGCGCCCAGGCCAGGCGCAGGCCGGGCACGTTCTTGAGCGGCTGGAACTCGTCGAGATTGCTGATGCGCGGATAGGCCACGACGGCCACGGTGCGGGTCACGGCACCGCTCGCACCGAGCGTGGGGGTCCAACTGGTCCGGTCATCGAACACGCCGTCTTCTTCCGGCAGGCCGTGCTGCCACCACATCGGCAGCGTTGCGACGGTGGCGATGCCGGTGAGCGACTGCAGTTGCTGCGGCGCCGGCGCCAGCAGCGAGGCATCGCCGCGGAACTTGTTGAGCACGAAGCCGCGCAGCAGCGCGCGGTCACTCTCGGGCATCAATGCCCAGGTGCCGTACAGATGCGCAAAGGCGCCGCCGCGGTCGATGTCGGTCACCAGCAGGCAGCGGGCGTCCGCATGGCGGGCCACGCGCAGGTTGACGATGTCGCTCGCCATCAGGTTGATCTCGGCCGGCGAGCCGGCGCCTTCGATCACCACCACGTCGTTCTCGGCGCGCAGCGCGTCTAGCGCCTCTGCGATCTGCGGCCAGACGCGCTCGCTGCGCCCGCGCCAGGGCATGGCCGTGAGTTCCGCGCTCACCTGCCCCATCAGCACCACCTGGCTGTGGGTGTCGCGCTCGGGCTTGAGCAGCAGCGGGTTCATGCGCACGTCGGGCACGGCGCGCGCGGCCAGCGCCTGGAAGTACTGCGCGCTGCCGATTTCGCCGCCGTCGACCACGCGGGCGTTGTTGCTCATGTTCTGCGCCTTGAACGGCGCCACCTTGAGGCCCTGGCGCGCATACCAGCGGCACAGCGCAGTGGCCAGCCAGCTCTTGCCGGCGCCACTGGTCGTGCCCAGAACCATCACGCATCGGGTTGTCATGCGGCTATTGTCCGTTGTCGCCGCAGCCCTCTTCCGGCAGCCGCCAAGAGGCAAAGAAAAAGGGGCTTGCGCCCCTTGGTGTTTCTTTCAGCGCGCCGCGGTCCGTACCGCGCCAGCCCCGTCCTGGGGCTGCGCCTCTGCGGTGGCGGCCGGCACCTCCCAGCCGCCGCCGATGGCGCGGATCAGCCCCACGGCCGCCTGGTACTGCGCCGACTTCACCTGCAGCGCCTGGCGCCGGTTGCGCAATTCGCTGCGGCGGGCGTCGAGCAGGTCGAGCTGGCTGATGTAGCCGTTGCGGTAGCGCGTGTCCGACAGGCTGGTCGCGCGCTGGGCCGACGTGACGGCCTGCGCCTGCACGGTCGACTGGTCCTGCAGGATGCGGATGGCGGACAGTTGGTCTTCGACCTCCTGGAACGCCACCAGCACCTGGCTGCGGTAGTTCGCAAGCGCGCCGTCGAGCTGGGCGTTGGCGCCCTGCACGCCGGCTTCGCGGCGGCCGCCGTCGAAGATCGGCAGCGAGAGCAGCGCACCTACGCCCCACGAGCGGGCCGACCACTTGAACAGGTCGCCGATCTCGGGCGATGCGTAGCCGGCCGCGCCAGTCAGCGAGATGTCCGGAAACCACGCCGCCTGCGCCACGCCCACGCGCGCCTGCGCCGCCAGCACCGCGTTCTGTGCGGCCGACACGTCCGGGCGGCGCGTCAGCACCGTGGCCGGCACACCGGGCGGAATGGCCGGCAGCGCGGTGGCCCAGTCGTCGGTGCGCAGGCCGAAGCTCGAGGCCGAGTCGCCCACCAGCACCGCCAGCGCATGCTCGACCTGGGCGCGCTGCCGGTCGAGCGCGAGCGCATCCGATTCGGTGGACGACACCTCGGTCTGCACGCGCGCCACGTCGAGCTCGGCGATGTCGCCGGCCTGCTGCCGGCGCTGCGTCAGGCGCAGCGTGTCGCGGTAGGCCTCGACCTGCTCGCGCACCAGGGCGCGCTCGGCATCGAGCGCGCGCAGCTGCAGGTAGGTCTGGGCCACCTCGGCCTGCACCGCGAGGCGCGTGCTCTGCAGCAGTGCCTCGCGGCTCTGCGCATCGAGCTTGGCCGCATTGCTCGCGCCCGAGAGGCGGCCGAACAGGTCGACTTCGTACGAGAACGTGGCGCCGATGTTGGTCATGGTGGCCGGCTTGGTGCTGGCCATGGCCTTGTCGAGGCCCGCGCCGCGGTTGGCGCCCGCGCCCAGGCCGATCTGCGGCATGCGGTCGGCGTTGGCGCTGCGCGCCAGTGCGCGGGCCTCGGCCAGCCGCGCCGCCGCGGCCTGGATGTTGTTGTTGTTGACGTCGGCCTTCTCGACCAGCGCATTGAGCACCGGGTCGTTGAATGCCAGCCACCAGGCGCCGCGCGCCTGCGCTTCGGAAGGCGCGGCACGCGTCCAGCCCGCCGGCGGGGCGGCGCCCTGCTCCTTGAACTGGGCGGTGGTCTGGATCTCCGGCACGCCGGAAGGCACGCTCGCGCAGCCGGCCAGCGCCAGGGCTGCGACCAACGGCAGCAGAGCGTTGCGGACCAAAGGTTGAAATGCGAATTTCATGATGAACTTTCTTCTTGATCGACCATGCAATCAGTCGTGCGAAGGACGCGGCGAGGCCGGCACCGGATGCAGCCCGCCGCCGCCCGAACCGCCGTGGGACGACGGTGCCGAGGCGACCGGATGGCCCGCCGAGACGAACTCCTCGCCATGCGGCACTTCGCCATGGAGCTTGAGCGCGCGGTTGCCCGCCAGGCGGCGCAGCAGCACATAGAACACCGGCGTGAGGAACAGGCCGAAGGCCGTCACGCCGATCATCCCGGCGAACACCGCCACGCCCATCGCCTTGCGCATTTCCGAGCCCGCGCCACTCGACAGGACCAGGGGCAGCACGCCCATCACAAAGGCCAGCGAGGTCATGAGGATCGGGCGCAGGCGCAGGCGGCTGGCTTCGATCGCGGCTTGTATGGGCGTTCGGCCGGCGAACTCGAGCTCGCGCGCAAACTCCACGATCAGGATCGCGTTCTTCGCACTCAGCCCCACCAGCACGATCAACCCGATCTGCGTGAAGACGTTGTTGTCACCCCCCGATATCCATACCCCGGTCATCGCGGCCAGGATGCCCATGGGCACGATCAGGATGATGGCGATCGGCAGCGTCAGGCTCTCGTACTGCGCGGCCAGCACCAGGAACACCAGCAGGATGGCCAGCGGGAACACCAGGAAGGCGGAGTTGCCGGCCAGGATTTCCTGGTAGGTCAGCTCGGTCCACTCGAAGCTCACGCCCTTGGGCAGCGTCTCGGCCGCGATCTTGGTGATCACGTCCTGCGCCTGGCCCGACGAATAGCCGGGGGCCGGGCCGCCGTTGATGTCGGCGGCCAGGTAGCCGTTGTAGCGCATGGCGCGTTCCGGACCGAAGGTCGAGTTGACCTTCATCAGCGCGGCCAGCGGCACCATCTCGCCCGTGGTCGAGCGCACCTTCAGCATGCCCACGTCTTCGGCACGGGCGCGGTAAGGCGCATCGGCCTGCACGCGCACGCTGTAGGTGCGGCCGAACTTGTTGAAGTCGTTCGCATACAGGCTGCCGAGGTAGATCTGCATGGTGTCGAAGATGTCCGTCACCGGCACGCCGAGCTGGCGCGCCTTGGTGCGGTCGATGTCGGCATACAGCTGCGGCACGTTGACCTGCCAGCTCGTGAACATGCCCGTGAGCTCTGGCGCGGCCTGCGCCTTGGCCATGAAGGCCTTCACTGCGGCGTCCATCTGGTCGTAGCCGACCGAGGCGCGGTCTTCGATCTGCAGCTTGAAGCCGCCCGTGGTGCCCAGGCCCGCCACCGGCGGCGGCGGGAACATCACGATGAACGCGTCCTGGATGCTGGCGAAGGCACCGTTGAGCTGCCCGGCCACCGCACCGCCGCTCTGGTCGGCGCGCTTGCGCTGGTCGAAGGGCTTGAGCGTGGCGAACACGATGCCCGAGTTCGAGCTGTTGGTGAAGCCGTTGATCGACAGGCCCGGGAAGGCAATGGCGTCTTCCACGTTCGGGTTCTTCTTCATGATCTCGCCCATGCGCTGGATCACTTCGTCGGTGCGGTCGAGCGTGGCGCCGTCGGGCAGTTGGGCGAAACCGATCAGGTATTGCTTGTCCTGCGCCGGCACGAAGCCGCTGGGCACGGCCTTGAAGAGGCCGAAGGTCACGCCGATCAGCGCGAGGTAGATCACCAGCATCAGCGTCTTGCGCGAGATCACGCTCTTGACGCCGCCGCTGTAGGCTTCCGAACCACGGCTGAAGAGCCTGTTGAAGCCGCGGAACAGCCAGCCGAACACCTTGTCCATGCCGCGCGTCAGCGCGTCCTTGGGCGCGTCGTGGCCGCGCAGCAGCAAGGCGGCGAGCGCGGGCGACAGCGTGAGCGAGTTGATCGCCGAGATCACCGTCGAGATCGCAATGGTCACCGCGAACTGGCGATAGAACTGGCCCGTGAGGCCGCTGATGAAGGCCAGCGGCACGAACACGGCCACCAGCACCAGCGCGATCGCGATGATGGGTCCGGACACTTCGCGCATCGCGCGGTAAGTGGCTTCACGCGGCGTGAGCCCCGCCTCGATGTTGCGCTCGACGTTCTCCACCACCACGATGGCGTCGTCCACCACGATGCCGATCGCCAGCACCAGCCCGAACAGGCTCAGCGCGTTGATCGAGAAACCGAGGATGTGCAGCACCGCGAAGGTGCCGATCACCGACACCGGCACGGCCAGCAGCGGAATGATCGACGCGCGCCAGGTCTGCAGGAACAGGATCACGACCAGCACCACCAGCATGATGGCTTCGAGCAGCGTGTGGATCACCGATTCGATGGACGCGCGCACGAACTGCGTCGGGTCGTAGGCGATGCGGTATTCCAGGCCTTCGGGCATGTTCTTGTTGAGCTCGGCCATCGTCTTGCGCACGTTGGACGAGATGTCTAGCGCGTTGGAGCCCGGCGCCTGGAACACGCCCATGCCGACGGCCGGGTCGTTGTTCAGGAGCGAACGCAGCGAGTAGTCGGCGGCGCCCATCTCCAGCCGGCCGATGTCGCGCAGGCGGGTCACGGCGCCGTCGGTGCCGCTCTTGACGATGATGTCGCCGAACTCTTCCTCGCTCTGCAGACGCCCTTGCGCATTGATCGACAGCTGCATGTCCACGCCCGACAGGCCCGGCGAAGCGCCGACCACGCCGGCCGCGGCCTGCACGTTCTGGCCGCGGATGGCAGCCACCACGTCGCTCGCCGAGAGGCCGCGCTGCGCGACCTTCTGCGGATCGAGCCAGACCCGCATCGAGTAGTCGCCGCCGCCGAAGATCTGCACCTGGCCCACGCCTTCGATGCGCGCGAGCGGGTCCTTCACGTTCAGCACCGCGTAGTTGCGCAGGTAGTTGATGTCGTAGCGGTTGTTCGGCGAAACGAGGTGGACCACCATCGTCAGGTCGGGTGCGCTCTTGACGGTCGTGATGCCGAGCCGGCGCACTTCTTCCGGCAGGCGCGGCTCGGCTTGCGAGACGCGGTTCTGCACCAGCTGCTGTGCCTTGTCGGGATCGGTGCCGAGGCGGAAGGTGACGGTGAGCGTGAGCACGCCGTCGGTGGTCGCCTGGCTGCCCATGTAGAGCATGCCTTCGACGCCGTTGATCTGCTCTTCGAGCGGCGTGGCCACGGTTTCGGCAATCACCTTCGGGTTGGCGCCCGGATACTGGGCGCGCACCACCACCGAGGGCGGCGCGACTTCCGGGTACTCGGAAATCGGCAGCCCGCGCAGTGCGATCAGGCCGGCTATCAGTATCAACAGCGACAGCACGCCGGCAAAGATCGGCCGGTCGATGAAGAATTTAGAGAGATTCATGTTGTTTCTCCGGCGAGCGCCAGGGCGCTCCCCTCCGAGTTCAGGACTTCGCGGCTTCCGCGACGCGTTCCGGTTGTTGTTGCTTGGGGTCCGCCTTGGCGTCCATCGTCACGTTCTGCGGCACCACCAGCGCACCCGGGCGGATGTGCTGCAGGCCGTTGACCACCACGCGATCGCCGGCCTTCAGGCCCTTGCTCACGACACGCAGCCCGTTGATCGATGCGCCGAGCGTGACTTCGCGGTAGACCGCCTTGTTGTCCTCGCCCACCACCATCACGAACTTCTTGTTCTGGTCGGTGCCGATGGCGCGTTCGCTCACCAGCAGCGCGGAGTCGTTGCGCGCCTGGCCCATGCGGATGCGGGCGAACTGGCCGGGAATGAGCGCGCCGTCCTTGTTGTCGAAGGAGGCACGCACACGCACCGTGCCGCTGCGCGCATCGACCTGGTTGTCGATCAGCTGCAGCTTGCCGTTGAAGGGCGTGCCATCGAGGCCGGCGGTGCCCATCTGCACGGGAATGCTCTCGATCTGGCCGCGGGCACTGGAGCCGCTCGGCAGGTCCTTCAGGGCCCGCGTGATCACCTGCTCGTCGGCGTCGAAGCTCGCATAGATCGGGCTCACCGACACCAGCGTGGTCAGCACCGGCGCGCCGGGGCCGGCGGCCACCAGGTTGCCCACCGTCACCTCGATCCTGCCGATGCGGCCCGGCACGGGAGCACGCACCTGCGTGTAGCCCAGGTTCAGCCGCGCCGACTGCAGCGAGGCTTGCGCGGCACGCAGGTTGGCTTCGGCTTCGCGGGCGGCGTTCACGCGCTCGTCGTATTCGCGCTGGGCGATGGCCTGCTCGTCCCACAGGCGCTTGGCGCGTTCCTGTTCGCTGCGGCTGAAGGCCTGGCGAGCTTGGGCCGACGCCACCTGCGCTTCGGCGCGTTCCACTTCGGCCGCGTACGGCGCGGGGTCGATGGTGATCAGCAGGTCGCCCTGCTTCACCAGTGCGCCTTCGCGGAAGTGCACCGCCTGCACGGCCCCCGCCACGCGGGAACGCACGTCGACGCGCTGCACCGCCTCGAGCCGGCCCGAGAACTCGTCCCAGGCATTGATCTCGCTCGAAGCCACGGTCGCGACCGACACCGGCGTGCCCTGCTGCGCCGCGGCGGGTGCCGTGGCCTCAGCCTTGAAGCTGTGCATGCCGAGCACCGCGGCGGCCACCGCCAGCAGTGCGGTAAGGCCGGTTACTGCGGGCCACAGGCCCTTGCGGGCGACGGAAGAAAGTTTTTGCTTGTTGTTCGACATGATGGTTCGTCCTTCTCGATGACTTTTTGGGATGCAACAGGCCACCCCGGCGCTTTTGGCGCCAGGAGGCGGAACTCGAAAATGACCGGGGTTACCGGTGGGCCCAGGGGCGTCGTCGCGTGGTCAGCCGGGCTGCCGCGACCGGCTCGCCTAGCTGGGCTTGGGTGCTACCGGGGGCGGCGTGGTGGCACTGAAAAATTCGCGGAAATGCTGCTGGACGCTGGCTTCGCAGGCCTTGCAGCCGGAGGGCTCGGGGTCGTACAGGGCTTTGGGCCAGTTCGCGGCGCCCGGCAGCACGCTGCTGGTGACGTCGATGCCGGCTGCGCGCAGGCGTCCGGCAAAAGTCAGCGCCTCGTCGCGCATGGCATCGTCCTGGCCCACCAGCACCAGGGCCGGCGCCAGGGCCGACAGCCGGAGCGATCCGCTCGGCACGGCGTAGGGGTGCATCGCGTTCGACGGGCAGCTCAGGTACTTTTCCCAGCCCGTGGCCCAGCGGCATTCGGCCGAGTCGTTGGTGGCCTTGCGCAGCGATGCCGTGCCCGCGCACGGGTCGAGCATGGGCGACAGCAGGATCTGCCCGGCCAGCGGCGGATGCGCCCGGTCGCGGGCGATCAGCGCCACCCCGGCGGCCAGGTTGCCGCCGGCCTCTTCGCCGGCCAGGTACACCTGGGCACCCTTGCCGCCGAGCTTCGCGCGCTGCTTGTAGAGCCATTCGAGCGCGGCATAGCCCACCTCGATGGGCTCGGGGAACGGGGATTCGGGCGCCAGCGGATAGTCCACCGACACCACCACCGCGCCGGCACCGGCCAGCAGCCGGGCCACGTTGCGGCCGTTGTCCAGGTTGCCGCAGATGAAGGTGCCGCCATGGAAATGCAGCACCAGCGGCACCGTTTCACCCCGCGGGCGCAGCCCGTAGATCCGGGCGCCCACGGGCTCGCGGCCGGGCAGCTCGATCGAGAGATCGGCTTCCACGCCTTGCGCCGCGGCAAGGGCAGCGGTTTCGGCAGAGCGGGACGACGGACGGGGTGACATGGAGGCAACCTCAGGAGGATTGGCGATAGTCGAAATATAAGGCGGCCAGTGTGGCGTTAAACAGGCAAGCTGCCCCTACTCTGTTTCCAAACGGCTAACAATCCGGGAAACGCTGGGGGATTGTCACCTTGTGTGAGAATCCGCGTCCTCTCGGCAATGGCCGGGCTCCCAGGAACATTCATCAATGGATCAAATCCAGGCAATGCGGATCTTTGTCCGCGTGGTGGAAGCGGGGCACGTTCACCCGGGCCGCGGACTCGCTCGCCCTGCCCAAGGGAACGGTCACCAAGCAGATCCAGGCGCTGGAATCGCGCCTGCGGGTGAAGCTGCTCAACCGCACCACGCGGCGCGTCACGGTCACGCCCGACGGCGCGGCCTACTTCGAGCGCGCGGCGCGCCTGCTGAACGACTTCGACGACATCGAGGCCAGCATGACCAACGCGCAGGCCAACCCCACGGGGCGGCTGCGCATCGACATCGGCACTTCGGTGGCGCGGCTGATCATCCTGCCCGCGCTGGCCACCTTCTGCGACCGCTATCCGGACATCCAGGTCGACCTGGGCGTGAGCGACCGTCCGGTCGACCTCATCAGCGACAACGTCGACTGCGTGATCCGGGCCGGCGAACTGAGCGACCAGTCGCTGGTGGCCCGGCGCATCGGCACCCTGCACTTCGTGACCGTGGCGTCGCCTGCGTACGTCAAGCGCTACGGCGTTCCGCAGCATCCGAACGACATCGAGAAGCGGCACCACGTGGTGAGCTACTTTTCGGGCAGCACGCGGCGCATCTACCCGCACGAGTTCAAGAAGGGCGACGAATACATCGAGCTCAACGGCCCCTACCGCGTGTCGGTCAACGAGAGCAACGCCCACATGGCGGCGGTGCTCGGCGGCTTCGGCATTTCACAGTGCATCACCTTCATGGCCGAGCCGCTGCTGGAAAGCGGCGAACTGATCGAGGTGCTGCCCGACTGGCAGCGCGAGCCGCTGCCGATCCATGTGGTCTACCCGCCCAACCGCCACCTGAGCGCGAAGGTGCGGGCGTTCGTGGATTGGGCGGCCGAGCTGTTCGCGAAGAATCCGCGGCTGCAGCGGCGCTGAAGTCCGCCTGCCGCGCCTCAGGCGACCGCGGCGAAGACCGGTTCGCAACGCACCTCGGTCTTCACCGAGTTGGCGATGAAGCACTCCTCGTGCGCCCGGTGGTGCATGTGTTCGACCTGATCGCGCGTGGGCAGGTTCGCGCCAGAGAAGCTCACCTCCGGCCGAAGCGTGACCACCGTCATCGCGAGCTTGCCTTCGGCGTTCTTTTCCATGAGGCCGCTCGCCGCGTCGAAGTAGCGGTCGACATTGAACTTGCGCTTCACCGCCATGGTGAGGAACCACAGCATGTGGCAGCTCGAGAGCGATGCGACAAAGGCCTCTTCCGGGTCGACCGCCGCCGCATCGGACATGGGCAGCGGCACCACGTGCGGCGACGAGGAGCCCGGCACTTCCGCGCCGCCATCGAAGCGCAGCGAATGCCTTCTGCTGTAGGTGTTGCCGAGGAAGTCCTGGTCGCCTCGCTGCCAGAGGATTTCTGCGGTGTACTGGGCCATGCCTTGCTCTCCTGCGCCAATGGGGGAGCACCATTCTGCGTCAGAAGAAGGCGGCGAGCCTGATCAGCAACGGCACCAGCAGCGCCGTCGCGATGCCGTTGAGTCCCAAGGCCAGCGCAGAGAAAGCGCCGGCCGTTTCGTTCACCTGGATGGCCCGCGCAGTGCCGATGCCGTGCGCCGCCATGCCCACCGCAAAGCCGCGCACCGCGGGTTCCCTGATGCGCAGCAGGTTCAAGAGGCCAGTGGCCATGATGGCACCCGAGATGCCCGCGACTGCCGCCGCCACCGCGGCCAGCGACGGCAGCCCGCCGATCTTCTCGGCCACGCCCATCGCGATCGGCATGGTGGCCGACTTGGGCGCGAGCGACATCAGCAGTTCGTGCGATCCGCCCAGCGCCCAGGCAATGCCGATGGCCGACACGATGGCCGCCACCGAGCCCACCAGCAGCGCCACGCCAATGGGCAGCCACAGCCGCCGCAGCCGCCCGAGCTGGCCATACAGCGGCACGGCCAGCGCCACGGTGGCCGGTCCGATCAGGAAGTGCACGAACTTGGCGCCTTCAAAATACGTGTCGTAAGGCGTGCGCGTGACGAGCAGCACGCCCACGATGACGATCACCGACACCAGCACCGGATTCACCGCCGGGTTGGCGCCGCTGCGCCGGTGCAGCCACAGCGCGCCCAGGTAGGCCAGCAGCGTGAGCGACAGCCACAGCAGCGGCGACTGCGCAAGAAAAACCCAGATCTCGGACAGCTTTGCGGGCGGGGTCATTCGGCATCCTTGCCGGTGATGCGGATCATCCAGCGCAAGGTGAGCGCGGTCACAGCCATGGTGAAGGCCGCGCCCACAATGCCGGCCGCAAGGAACGGAAGCCATTCGCGCCCCACCCGTTCGAAGTGCAGCATGACGCCGGTCACCGCCGGGATGAACAGCAGCATGAGGTTGCGCAGCAGATGGCCCGAGGTCTCGCTCAATGCCTCGGGCACGCCGCCGCGCACGAGCAGCACGACGAACAGCAGCAGCATGCCGATCAGCGGACCGGGAATCGGCAGGCCCAGCCACTGCACGAGCAGTTCGCCGGCCAGTTGGCAAAGAAAGAGCGCGGTGATGGCGTAGAGCATGCGGATGTCCTGGCTTTCAAGGTTCGGCCGAAGCCGCGGCGCGCGTCCAGGCCTCCTTGAGCGCCTGCTGGCTCTGCGGCGGCAGCACGCCGAGCCGAACATGGCCCGGCAGGCCGAATGATGCACAGTCGCGCAGCTTGATGCCATCGGCGCGCAGCGCGGCGGCCAGCCGCGGGTAAGGCGCATCGGTGCGCGCGCAGAAAAAATTGGCGTCGCTCGGCAGGCACTGCCATCCCAGCGATTCGCAGAGGGCGCGCTGCTGCGCTTTCCATTCGCGCAGGGTGCGCAGGCTTCGGGCGAGCCAGGCTTGTGCCTCGTCGCCGATCCAGGTCTCGAGCAGCGCCACGCCGTGGGCGCCCACCGGCCACGAGGGAGCCAGCCGCTCGAGGCGCTGCTTCAGCGGCGCGGCGGCATCGCCTTCGGGTGCGATGGCATAGGCGGCGCGGATGCCCGTCAGGCCCATGGCCTTGTTGGGCGTCCACAGCTGCCAGACGCGGTTGCGCTGCGCCGCGTCGAGCGATGCCCCGCCTTCGAGGCGCAGCGGTTCGTAGGCCAGGTCGAGCACGCAGGCGCCGCCGGCCGCTGCATGCAGCGCAAGATCGGCCTGTGCCTGGCCCAGCGGGCTCGAAGGCTCGCAGCACCAGCGCAGCGCCGCCTCGCGGTGCGGCTGTGGAGGCCGCTGCACCTGCAAGCCCCAGGCCGACGCCGCACGCTCGTAGTCGCCATAGCTGTGCGCCGGCAACAAGACCTGCCGGCCACCGCCCTGCGCAACGGCCGCAGTGATGCGGTGAATGAACTCGCTCGCACTCGCCGCGATCACGATGCGTTCGGCAGCCACGCCGTGAAACTTAGCCAATGCGCGGCGCAGCGCCGTGTAGCCCGGGTCCGGGTAATGCGCCGCGTCGGCCGCACGCAGCGCGGCAAGCACCGCGGGGCACGGGCCCGTCGCGTTGCCGTTGGTCGAGAAATCGTGCCAGGCCGTGCCCGCGGCGTCGGGGCCGCCATGCAGCAGGTCGGTGGATGTCGTGTGTTCCGGTGTCATGCCCAGTAGGTTGCCGCGAAGATGGCCAATGATGCACAAGCGGCCGTTGCCAGCACCGCCCTGCCGCCCCATCGCGCGGCCTGCTGCGTATCGGCCGCATCGGCTGGCCGCCCCTCGGCATTCAAGGCATAGACGCCGGGCTTGGCAAGCCGCACGCCGAGCAGCAATGCCATCGCCGCCATCGGCCAGCCGCTGTTGGGCGATGGCGTGCGGCGCGCCTCGCGTGCCAGGCCCGATGGCCAGCGCCATGCCGCCAGCTCAAGCAGCAGCACCGTAAGCCGTGCCGGCAGCCACGAAAGCACGTCGTCGGCGCGCGCGGCCCATTTTCCGAACCAGTTCCAGTCGCGGCCGTTGCGCTCGCCGCGGTAGCCCCACATCGCATCGGCCGTGTTGGCGAAGCGATAGACCGCCGCGCCCGGCAGGCCCAGCAGCACGAACCAGAACAGCGGCGCCACGAGCGAATCGTTGAGGTTCTCAGCCAGCGACTCGATCGCGCTTTCGCGCACCTCGCGCTCGCCGAGGGCGCTGACGTCCCGGCTCACGAGCCGGGCGAGCTGCGCGCGGCCCGCTTCCAGCGACACGGCCAGCGCCGCCTCCACGGCAAGCACTTCGGCGCGCAGCATGCGCCATGCAAAGAGCGGCTTCAGCGCCAGGGCCAGCACCACGGCCGCTGCCCAGCCGGGCAGCCATTGCGCGGCGCTTGCCTGCAATGCCAGCGCCAGCGCGCCAACCAGCGTCGCGCCCACGCCCCAGGCCAGCGCTCCGGCCAGGAACAGCGGCAAGTCGCGCGGCTTCGCATCGGCCGCGCGCGGCGCCATGCGGGAGCCGGCCCAGCCGAGGTAGCGCCCCATCCACACCACGGGATGCCAGCGCGCGGCGGGTTCGCCCAGCCAGCGATCGACGGCCAAGGCCAGCCACAGCGCTGCGACGGTGGGCACCCGCTCAGTCCTCGATGCCGCGCTGCGCCGGAATGCCGGCCTTGAATGCGTGCTTGACCATGGCCATCTCGGTCACGGTGTCGGCCAGCTCGACGATCTCGGGCGGGCAGCGCCGGCCGGTGAGCACCACATGCACATGGCTGGGCCGCGTGCGCAGCGTTTCGAGCACGCCTTCGAGCGGCAGCCAGCCGTAGATCAGCGGATAGGTGATCTCGTCGAGCACCACCAGGAAGAACTCGCCCGAAAGAATGGCCGCGCTGGCCTTTTCCCAGCCGTCGCGCGCAAGCTGGGCCGAGTGTTCGAGGTCCTGGCTCTTCCAGCTGAAGCCGTCGCCCAGGCCTTCGATCGGAATGCCGATCTGCTCGAACATGCGGTGCTCGCCGAAGCGCGCCGAAGGCACTTTCATGAACTGGTAGATCTTCACCGCCTTGCCGCGGCCGTGCGCGCGCAGCGCCAGGCCGAAGGCCGCGGTGCTCTTGCCCTTGCCGTCGCCGGTGTTGACGATGACGACGCCGCGGCGTTCGCCTTCGGCCTTGTCGTAGGGCTTTTCGCTGGGGGGAGTTTCGATTTGCATGAGGCGGGCCCTGTATTGATGTTCATCGTCAGTTCGGCAGCGCGATCCACTGATCGGCCACGCGGTGCACGCGGATGCGGTGGTCGAACACCTGTTCGAGCGCGGCGTGGGTGGCCGGGTCGCTGCTGCCGCCGTGGTGCACCACGCGGCCATGGTTCATCACCACCAGCTCGTCGGCGGCCAGCGCCATCGGCAGTTCGTGCAGCACGCTGACCACGGTGCGGCCCTGGGCCACCAGCGTGCGCGTGGTCTGCATCCAGTCGGCCTGGTGCGGCGGGTCGAGGTTGGCAAGCGGCTCGTCCATCAGCAGCAGCTCGGCCTCGACCGCGAGCGCGCGCGCCAGCAGCACGCGCTGGCGTTCGCCGCCCGAGAGCTGGCCGAGCGGCCGTTCGCGCCAGTCCCAGGCCTGGGTGCTGCGCAGCGCGCGCTCCACGGCCTCGCGGTCGGCGATGCTCGGCGCTGCGAGCCAGCGCTGGTGCGGCAGGCGGCCGAGCATGGCGATGTCGTAGACCATCAGGTCATCAGCGCTGCCCTCGCCCGCCGCGCCACTCTGGCCCAGCCACGAAAGGCGCTGCGCGCGGATGCGGCCCGGCACCCTGGCCGATGCCTCGCCGAAAAGAAAGACTTCGCCGCGGTGTGCGAGCAGGCCCGCCAGCGCCTTGAGCAGGGTCGACTTGCCCGCGCCGTTGGGCCCGACCACGCTGGTCCAGCGCGCGGCACCGAGCTTCAGGTCGATGCCGTGCAGCACCTCGGCATTGCCGAGCGTGGCGCTCAAGCCGCGGGCTTCGAGTGCGGGGATCTGGCTCATGCCACACCACTCCGTGCGCCGCGCCTGTGCATCAGCCACAGCAGATAGCTGCCGCCGAGCACGGCCGTGAGCACGCCCACTGGCAGTTCCTGCGGCGCGACGAGCCAGCGTGCCAGCAAATCGGCCGCCATCAGCAGCAGGCCGCCCATCGCGGCCGACAGCACGATCAGTCCCGCGTGCGTGGTCTTGACCACGGAGCGCACGAGGTGCGGCGCGGCCAGGCCCACGAAGGCAATGAGGCCGGTCTGCGCCACGGCCGCGCCGGTAGCCAGCGCAAGCACCACCACCAGCGTGGCGCGCATCGCGCCCAGCGGCAGGCCCAGGCTGCGGGCCGTCGCTTCGCCGAGCGCAAGGCCGTCGAGCACCGGTGCAAGCGCCCAGCCCAGCAGCAGGCACACCGCGCCGACCGCGGCCATCACCGCGCAGGCGCTCCAGCCGACCAGGCCGGTGCTGCCGAGGATGAAGCCCTGGATGGCCTGCAGGATGTCGGCCGAGGCGATGGTGATCAGGTCCTTGGCGGCGCCGAGCACCACGCCGACGATCACGCCCGCGAGCAGCAGCCGCAGCGTCTGCTGCACGCCGCGCGCGAGCACCAGCGTGAGCATCACCGCGCACACCGCGCCCACGAAGGCCGCGCCGGTGAGCCCGAGGCGCATCGCCCATTGCGTGCTGGCGGCCGAGCCACCGAACAGCAGCAGCGCCACCGCCACGCCCAGCGAGGCGCCCGAGGCGCTGCCCAGCAGATAAGGGTCGGCCAGCGGATTGCGGAACAGCCCCTGCGCCACCGAACCCGCGAGCCCGAGCAGCGCGCCCGCGAGCCAGGCGCCCAGCGTGCGCGGCAGCCGGATGTCCCAGACGATGCGCAGCGCCACCGGATCGCGCCACGCCGCCCGCAGGCTTTCGAAGCCGGTGCTGCCGATGCCCAGCCCGAGCACCGCCAGCGCGCCGCCCAGGCCCAGCAGGGCAATGCCGAACAGCCAGACGCGGCGTTGATGTTTGGTGTGCATGAAGATGCCGCGGCTCAGCCGGCCTTCTCCGCGATACAGCGCGCCATCAGCCGTGCGGCCTCGTCCATGCGCGGGCCGGGGCGCACGAGCACGTCCGACTGCGCGGCGTCGAAGCGGCAGATGCGCCCTTCGCGCACTGCGCGGATGCCGCCCCAGCCCGGGCGCTGCTCCATGCCCGCCGCGCTGCGCACGCTGACCATGATGAGATCGGGATTGGCGCGCACCACGTACTCGGGGTTGAGCTTGGGAAAGGGCCCGAGCGAAGCCGGCACGATGTTCTTCATGCCCAGCCGCGTGAGCGTCTCGCCGATGAACGACGACTCGCCCGCCGCGTAGGGCGCGCTGTTGACCTCGAAGTAGACGCGCTGGCCCTTCGCGCCGGCCGGCAGCGACTGTGCCGCGGCCGACACGCCGGCATCGATCACGCGCCAGATGTTCGGCGCCTCGCGGGTGCCGAGCACCTGGTCGAGCTTGTCGAGCACGCGCCGCACGTCGGCGTGGCTCTTGGGTTCGAGCACCAGCACCTTGAGGCCCAGCGCCTCGAGCCGCTGCGTCACGCGCGAGGACTTGGCGAGCAGCACCGCATCGGGCCGCAGCGCCACGATGGCTTCGACGTTCGGGTCGAGCCCACCGCCCAGTTGCGGCAGGGCGCGCACCGCGTTCGGCGAGTTGGAATAGTTGTCGACGCCCACCAGGCGGGAACACGCGCCCAGCGCGCAGACCCCTTCGGTCAGCGACGGCAGCAGCGTGACGATGCGCTGCGGCGGCTGCGGCAGGCTCACCGTCACGCCGCGCTCGTCGACCACGTCGAGGGCGTGCGCGGCCAGCGCAAAAAGGCCAAGGCCAAGGGCCGCCGAAAAACACCGGATCCAGCGGGCTGTCATGCGGGCGCCTTCAAGGTCAGCGGCAAGCCGGCCGCCATCAGCGTGACCCGGCCGCAGGCGGCCGCCACGTCCTGGTTCATGCGGCCCAGCGCATCGACGAAGGCCCGCGTTTCGCGGCCGAGCGGAATCACGCCCAGGCCGATCTCGTTGCCGACCAGCACCACCGGTCCGCGCGCTTCGCGCAGCGCCACGAGCAGCATCGCGGCATGCGCCGCCGGCGTGCGCGTGACCGGCCGCGCGGTCTCGGAGCGCAGCGGCATCAGCAGGTTGGTGAGCCAGAGCGTGAGGCAGTCGACCACCACCAGCGTCTCGGGCGAACTCTGGGTGACGATGGCGCGCGCCAGCTCGACCGGTTCTTCCACGGTTCGCATGGCCGGCACGCGGCGCGCGCGGTCGGCCTGGTGGCGCACGATGCGCTCCCGCATCTCGTCGTCATGGGCCTGGGCGGTGGCAATCAGCACGGCGCGGCGCAATGCGGGCGCCTCGGCCAGCCACTCGGCGGCGCGCTGTTCGGCGCGGCGCGACTTGCCGCTCTTCTGGCCGCCGAGGATGAATTCGTGTTCAACGGGCATGCGTATCGATCTCCGAGTTCTCGCGTTCCAGCTCGATCGGCATCGCGCCGAACAGCCGGGCGGTGGCTTCGGGGCTGGACGCGAACCACGCATGAAAATAGCTCGCCCGCACCGGGCCGTGCACGTAGAAGGCCTCTCCGGTGCGGGCATCCGCGCCCGGCCTGCCGGTGAAGGCCGCCGGCACCAGCGGCGTTTCGCAGCTCGAATAGTGAAAGGTGTGGCCGCGCAGCGTGTGGGCGCCCAGCTTGAGCTGCTGCGGCCCGAGGCCGGCGAGCCGCCTGTGCATCGCGACCCGGCCCGGCAGCAGGCCCCAGAGTGCGTGCAATGCGCCATCGGCCGTTTCCAGTTGCTCGAACAACGACATCATGCCGCCGCACTCGGCCCATACCGGCTTGCCCGCAATGACATGCGCGGCCAGCGACGCGCGCATGGAATCGCTGGCGGACAGCGCCTTGGCATGCAGCTCGGGATAGCCGCCGGGCAGCCAGAGCGCATCGCATGCGGGCAGCGCGTCGCCGGCAAGCGGAGAGAAGAACACGACCCGCGCACCCAGCGCCGCGAGCACATCGAGGTTGGCCGGATAGATGAACGCAAAAGCCGCATCGCGTGCGACCGCGACGGTGCGGCCCTGCAGCAGCGGATCGATGCGCACCGGCGGCTCGGCCGCAGCAGCTTCGAAGCGCACCTGCGGCCATTCGGCAAGCGGCCGCTTGCCAAGGGGCGTGGCGGCCATCGCATCGGCGGCCGCATCGAGCCGCGCCATTGCGTCGCCGAGTTCATGTGCGGCGACCAGGCCCAGGTGCCGCTCGGGCAGCTCGAAATCGGCGCCGCGCGGCAGGCCGCCGAGCCATTGCGCCGGTTCGCGCAAGGCCTCCTTCAGCATGCCGGCATGCCGCTCGCTCGCCACGCGGTTGGCCAGCACACCGGCCCAGGGCAGCGCGGGGCGGAAGTTCTGCAACCCGTACGCCAGTGCGCCGAAGGTGCCAGCCATGGCTTGCGCATCGATCACGGCCAGCACCGGCAGGCCGAAGCGCTCGGCCAGGTCCGCGGCACTGGGGTTGCCGTCGAACAGACCCATGACGCCTTCGACGATCAGCAGGTCGGCTTCGGCCGCTGCCGCATGCAGCCGGCTGCGGCAATCCGCCTCGCCGGTCATCCAGAGGTCGAGCGAATGCACCGGCGCGCCGCTGGCGAGCGCCAGCCAGTACGGATCGAGGAAGTCGGGCCCGCACTTGAAGACCCGCACGCGCCGGCCCTGGCGCGCATGCAGCCGCGCCAGCGCGGCCGCCACGGTGGTCTTGCCCTGCCCAGAGGCCGGCGCCGCCACCAGCACGGCGGCGCAGCTGTGCGCAGCGATCGGTCCGCTGTTGGCGCCGGGCTGGCTTATTGCGGTGTCCACTTCAGGCCGATGTAGGCATTGCGGCCGCCGGTGGCGTAGCCGCGTGCAAGCGTGTAGTCCTTGTCGCCCACATTGTCGACGCGGGCCACCAGGCCGATGTCGCGTGTGATCTGCGTGCTGGCCACCAGGTTCAGCACGGTATAGCCGCCCAGGGTGCGCGTGTTGGCCGCATCGTCGAAGCGCTTGCTCGACGATTGCAGCTCGGCGCCCAGCGTCCAGCCGGCGATGCGCCAGTCGGCCCCCAGCGTGCCGTGGCGTCGCGCGCGGCGTGCGAGGAGGTTGTCGGTTTCCAGGTCGCGCGGATCCTGGAAGTCGACCGATGCGCGCAGGGTCAGGTCGCCGATGCGGTGGCCGCCCGACAGCGTCACGCCCTGGTAGCGGGCACGCGCCGCGCTGGCATAGCAGCCGAAGCCGGAGCGGCAGTTGGTGGCCGAGCCGTCGAACACGATCAGGTTGTTGACGCGGTTCTGGTAGACGACGATGCCCGCATGCGTGCCGCCGTCGGTGTACTGCAGGCCGAGCTCCACGTTGCGGCTCGACTCGGGCCTGAGGCTTGCCGTGCCGTATTCGCTGAAGCGCTGGTACAGCGTGGGTGCGCGGAAGGCCGTGCCGGCCGAGACGGTGGCGCGCAGCCTGGGCGTGATCGCGTAGCCATACGCCGCGCTGCCGGTGGTCTTGCCGCCGAATTCGCTGTCGTCGTCATGGCGCACGTGCAGCTGGAGCGAATGCGCGCCCTGCACGAAGCCGTAGCCGAGCGAGACCGCATCCTGCGATCGCTTGTTCGAGAACAGGCCGCTGCTGGTGGTGGGCGCATTCTCGAGCGCGTCTTCGCGCCGCTCGAGCGTGGCCGTCACCAGGTGCGGGCCGAAGCGGAACTCGTTCTGGAACAGATAGCCGCGCAGATTGGTCTCGGTGCGGTAGAACGAAGGCTGCGTCTTGTAGACCGACTGCGAATCGGTAACCTGCACGCGCGTGCTGTAGATGTCGTTCCACTTGGCCGACCACGAGAGCCCGGCCGTGCGCAGCGTGTTGTTCGAGATGTCGTTCTTGAACAGGATCGGCGGCCGGGTCCTGAAGCTGACTGGCGCGTCGTAGCCGGCCTCGATGTCGCTGTACAGCAGCGTGGCTTCCAGCCGCTGGTTCGGGGCGAGCTGATAGCCCAGCCGCAGGTTGCCGGAATTGCTGTGGTAGCCGTCACGGTCGGGGCTGGTGAAGCCGTCCTTCGAGGGCGTGCGCTTGTCCATCGGCAGCACGTTGAAGCCCCTGCTTTCCTCGTGCGCCACACCCAGCGAGTAGTCGAAATCGCCCGACTTCCCGCTCACGCCCGCCTCGGCCTTGCGCAGGCCATGGCTGCCGAAGCCGATGCCCGCATAGGGCGCCACGCCCTCTTCGCCACGTCGGGTGAAGAGCTGGATCACGCCGCCCACGGCATCGGAGCCGTACACCGCGGCGGCCGGGCCGCGCAGCACTTCGATGCGGTCGATCTGCGAGAGCGGAATGCTTTCCCAGCCGGCACCGCCGGTCGATTGCGAATCGACGCGCACGCCGTCGATGTAGACGGCCGTGAAGCGCGTCTCGGCGCCGCGGATGTACAGGCTGGTGGTGTTGCCCACGCCGCCGTTGCGCGTGATCTCGATGCCCGGCAGGCGCGCCAGCACATCGGCCACGCCGACTGCGCCGCTGCGCTCGATGGTCTGGCGGTCGACCACGGACACGTCGCCCACCAGGTCCGACAGCGGCTGCGGCGTGCGGTTGGCCGTGACCACGGTTTCGCCGAGTGCCGGCGCTGCCTGCTGGGCGTGCGCGATCGAGGGCAACTGAAGCAGTGCCATGCCGCCGAAAGCAGAGGCCAGCGCAAGCGGCAGGCAGGCAAGGCGGCGACGGCGCGCAGGAACGCGGCCGAGGAAAAGGGAACCACAGGAATTCATGAAGGGACCGAACGAACGTCTATGCCCGTCGCCGGCCTCCCCGCCAGCGCTTGGGCGCAATGGCTGCCTCTTGCATCGACAATCGATCGCGCATGCGGCAGCCGCCTCGTTGGCCGGTATCCGGGCTGGCAGTGCGGCCTCACCGCCTTCCCAGGTGCCTGTTTCAGGGCACCCAGTGGCTCGATGGATGAGGTTGACGCTTGCGGCGTCGACTGCTTGACCGTTGCGGGGGCAGCGCAGGCGGCTTCGGCCTTGTCCGTTTCCGGGGGGCGTTCACTCCTGCTTCCCGTTGAACCGCGGCGTGTGAACCACGCCGCAGGCACCAACGCGCAGGATTTTAGGGCCTGCGCCGGCACGGTAAGCCAAAAGTTGCGCCGCCCGTGGCCGGCCGGGGAAACTACAATCGCCAACCATGCCCGCCTCCAGCCCCATCGACCAGATCGCCGAGCGTGTGGAACGCCTGCTCGTGCGTCATGAAGAGGTGCAGCGCACCAATGCGCTGCTGCAGGAGCAGGTCGAAGCGCTCACGCGCGAGCGCGACGCGCTGAAGTCGCGGCTGGCCGCGGCCCGCACGCGGCTCGATGCACTGCTCGAGCGGCTGCCGGCCGAACCCCCTTCCCAAGATTCCCCCGCATGAAGCAGATTGAAGTTCAGATCATGGGCCAGAGCTATCTGCTCGGCTGCCCCGACGGCGGCGAGGCGCAACTGCGCGAAGCCGTCGAGCGCGTGGACGCAGCCATGTGCAAGATCCGCGATGCGGGCAAGGTGAAGGCACGCGACCGCATCGCGGTGCTCGCTTCGCTGAACCTGGCTTTCGACCTGGCCGCACAGCAAGCGGCCGCGCCGGTTTCCGTGGCTGCGGCTCCCGCGGCAGACGGCGGCGACGCCGATTCCCGGGCCGCCCAACTCATTCAGAAACTCGATCAGGCCCTCGCGGGCGATGACCATTTACTCTGACCGGAAGCGCCCCGGTCGCCGGAGGCGTAAAATCCGAACTGTCTGCGGTGCGCGTCGGGCTTAATATTTCCTTGTTCCAATGCTCTCCGGAGCCGGGCTTGGTACATCGCTTGACGGGTGTGATCATCTCGCGTTAGATGAACCCGAAGTCTTGCTGCCCTCGCCCACCTGAACCCTGGTTCAGGATGCGGGTTCGGCGCCCACTTGCAGACACCTTTTTCCGTTCACACGGCCCCTGCATGCGCTGCACGGGGCCGTTGCTTTTTTTCAAGGCTCCGCTGCGTGACTTCCCTGCTCGACCCTCTCCTGATCGCCGAACTGGCCGCGCTTGGCCTGGGGACCGGTTTCCTGGCGGGGCTGCTGGGCATCGGCGGCGGGATGCTCATGGTGCCGTTCATCACGATCATCATGGGGCACCGCGGGGTGGCTTCCGATCTTGCAGTGAAGATGGCCATTGCCACCTCGATGGCCACGATCATCTTCACCTCGGTGTCCAGCGTGCGCGCGCACCACAAGCGCGGCGCGGTGCGCTGGGACATCGTGCGGCGCCTCGCGCCCGGCATCGTCATCGGCAGCCTGCTGGGCAGCCTCGGCGTGTTCGCGCTGCTCAAGGGCACGGTGCTCGCCATCGTCTTCGCGCTGTTCGTGGGCTTCTCCGCCACGCAGATGTTCCTCGACCGCAAGCCCGAGCCCACGCGCCAGATGCCGGGCACCGCGGGGCAACTGTCGGCGGGCGGCGCCATCGGTTTCATCTCGGGCCTGGTCGGCGCGGGCGGCGGCTTCGTCAGCGTGCCATTCATGACCTGGTGCAACATCTCCATCCACAACGCCGTGGCCACCAGCGCCGCGCTCGGCTTTCCGATTGCGGTGGCCAACGTGCTGGGCTACGTGGTGAGCGGGCAGTCGGTGCAGGGCCTTCCGGCCGGCTCGTTCGGCTACATCTGGCTGCCCGCGCTCGCGGTCATCGCGCTGTGCAGCGTGCTCACCGCGCCGCTGGGCGCGAAGGCGGCGCACAACCTGCCGGTGAAGAAGCTCAAGCGCGTCTTCGCGAGCATCCTGTACCTGCTTGCGGCCTACATGCTCTGGAAGGGCCTGCAGGGCTAGAAGAGGATCTTGAAAGCCCCTCGGGTCTGGGGTGAAACCCGTTGCGATGCCCGGGCCCTGGCCGTATAACGGGCTCATGAAAATCCTCATCGCCGTCGATGGCAGCGCCTATACGCACAAGGCGCTCAACTACCTGCTGGCCAACCGCGCCATGTTCGTGGATGGCCATGAACTGGTCATCGTGCATGTCTCCACCGGCGTCTCGGGCCACGTGGCCCGCCACCTCAGCAAGGAGGTGATCGCCGACTACTACGCCGAAGAAAACGCCAAGGTGCTCGACCCCGTGGCCGCATTGCTGGCGGAAAATGGCGTGAGCAACTACACGATCGACAAGCGCCACGGCCACGCGGCCGAGGAAATCCTCAAGGCGGCGGCCGCGGCGCACTCGGAACTCATCGTGCTCGGCACCCATGGCCACGGCATCTTCGGCCGCGCGCTGATGGGCTCGGTGGCCACCAAGGTGATCTCCGAGACCGACATCTCGGTGCTGCTCGTGCAGTAGCGGCGAGCGTTCTCCTCTTCCATTGGATGCGCTGCCGCCGCCACTCGCGCGGCAAGCAGCGGAAGCGCTCGCGGAACGCGCGGCTGAAGTGCGCCGCATCGCTGAAGCCGCGGCCGTAGGCAATGTCGGCCACCGGCCGGCCAGGCGCGGCTTGAGCAGGTCGCGGCTGCAGGCTTCCTGGGCACGGCGTAGAGGTCCCCTCATTCCGGGGATGCCGTAGGATGCGCGGCCCTACACAAAGGCAAAGGCAAGGACCCCGACCATGTGGAGCGATCTCGACAGCCTCGTCGAAGCCTCGATGCAGGAATGGAAAGTGCCCGGGCTCGCGCTGGCCGTCATCCAGGACGGCGAGATCGCCGTGCTCAAGGGCTACGGCGTGCGCGACACCGACACGGACCTGCCCGTGACCATCGACACGCAATTTTTGCTGTGCTCGATCACCAAGTCGTTCACCGCGGCCGGACTCGGCCTGCTGGTGGACGAACGCAAGCTCGACTGGGAGCGGCCGGTGCGCGAGGTGATTCCCGAATTCCGCCTGCACGATCCGGTGGCGACCGAGCGGCTGACGGTGCGCGACCTGCTGTGCCACCACAGCGGGCTGCCGCGGCACGACTGGATCCACATGCCCGGCGACCTGAGCAACGCGCAGATGCTGGCCGCGCTCAGACACCTGGCGCCGAACAAGGACCTGCGCGACACCTTCCAGTACTCGAACCTCGGCTACCTGGTCGCCGGGATGGTCACCGAGCGCATCAGCGGCCAGAGCTACCAGGACTTCACGACCGAGCGCCTGATGAAGCCGCTGGGCTTCAGCCATTTCGGCTTCTCCATCGAGGCCCTCGCGGCTGCCGAAGACGCTGCGCGTCCGCATGCGATGGACGGCGACGAGCGGTATCGCACGCCGCTGTCGCCGATCCGCGCAACGCCGGCCGGCGGCATCAACGCCTCGGTGGCCGATCTTGCGAAGTGGGCGCGCTTTCTCCTCGATGGCAAGGCGCATGGACAGCAACTGCTTTCGACCCAGGCGCTGCGCGAAATGACGATCCCGCGCGTGCACATGGGACGCTCCCAATACGCCGAGATCGGCGACTCGCACTACGGCCTCGGCCTCTTCTGCGAGCAGTACCGCGGCGAGCGCACCGTCGCGCACTCGGGCTCGTGGACCGGCTGGAGCACGCTCATGACGATGCAGCCCGACCGCCGCGCGGGCGTCGTGGTGCTGACGAACCGCACGCCGGGGAGCGTCCAGGCGATCCTCACCTATGCGGTGCTCGACCGCATCTGCGGCCGCGAGCCGGTCGACTGGTTCGGGCGTCTGGCACCCAAGCGCAAGCAGGCCCTCGAACAGCAGGCGCTCGACAAGAACGCGAGAGCGGAAGTCCGCAGGAGCGGAACCCACCCGAGCCATCCGCTCGACGACTACGTCGGCGACTACGATCACTCGGCCTATGGACGCCTGCGCATCGACAGGGAAGCGGACGGGCTCGCCTGGCGCTGGCGCGGTGTCGAGGAGAAGCTCGAGCACCGCCATTACGACGTGTTCATCACCCCGGACCGGCCGACGGTGCTGCACCCCAGCAACCGGACGTTCACCTTCCGCTACGACCGGCAAGGCCGCATCGATCGCATCGAGATACCGTTCGAGGAAATGGTGGACGACATCGTGTTCCATCGCGCCGCCGCCGGCGACGTGCTGGACCCGGCGTTCCGGCGGCTGTGCGCCGGCGACTACCTGCACAGCGGCCGCGTGATCGAGATCAGGCTCGACGCGCGGGGCGAGCTCGGCATGACGATCCCGGGCCAGCCGACCTTACGCCTGCTGCCGGCCGACGGACGCAGCTTCCGCGTCGATACGCTCGAGGGCTTTGGCGTGGAATTCCGCCGGCCTTCACCCGATGCGGTGGACGCGCTCATCTTCCACGAACCTCGCGTCACCGCCCTCGCACCGAGGATGGCGAAGACTTAGGCGAACAACCCCTTGTGCTGCTCCCGCAGCAGCGCCTTCTGCACCTTGCCCATGGTGTTGCGCGGCAGCTCGGGCACGACGAAGCAGCGCTTGGGAATCTTGAAGTTCGCGAGCTTCGACTTGAGTTCCGCCACGATGGCATCGGCGTCGAGTGCCCCGCCCGCCTTGGCGATCACGATGGCCACGCCCACCTCGCCGAAGTCGGGGTGCGGCACGCCGACCACCGCGCTTTCGGCAACGCCGGGCAGCTCGTTGATGTAGCCCTCGATCTCGGCCGGGTAGACGTTGTAGCCGCCGCTGATGATCAGGTCCTTGCTGCGCCCGACGATGGTGATGTAGCCGCGGCCGTCGATCTTGCCGACGTCGCCGGTCTTGAAGAAACCATCGGCGGTGAACTCTTCCTTCGTTTTCTCCGGCATGCGCCAGTAGCCCGCGAACACGTTCGGGCCGCTGACCTGGATGTTGCCGATCTCGTCGGTGGTGCAGTCGCGGCCGGTGTCGTCGCGCACGCGCAGCTGCACGCCCGGCAAGGCGAAGCCCACCGTGCCGCCGCGGCGCTCGCCCTGCGCGGGGCTGTAGGGGTTGGAGGTGAGCATGATGGTCTCGCTCATGCCGTAGCGCTCGAGGATGGTGTGGCCGGTGCGTTCGCGCCATTCGTCGAAGGTCTCGATGAGCAGGGGCGCGGAACCCGCGACGAACAGCCGCATGTTGCGCACCGCCTCGCGCGTGAGGCCGGGCTCGGCCAGCAGCCGCACGTAGAGCGTGGGCACGCCCATGAACACGGTCGCCTCGGGCAGCTTCTCGACCACGCGCTTCGGATCGAACCGGGAGAGCCAGATCATCTTGCTGCCATTGAGCAGCGCGCCGTGCAGCGCAACGAAAAGGCCATGCACATGGAAGATCGGCAGCGCGTGGATCAGCACGTCGCCTTTTGTCCAGCCCCAGTAGTCCCTGAGCACTTCGGCGTTCGACAGCAGGTTGCCATGCGTGAGCATCGCGCCCTTGCTGCGGCCGGTGGTGCCGCTGGTGTAGAGGATGGCGGCCAGGTCGTCGGGATTCTTGCGCGCCACCTCATGCCGGTCGCTGCATTGCGCGGCCAGCTCCAGCAGCGTGCCGGTGCGGTCGTCGTCCAGCGTGAACACATGCCGGGTGCCCGCCACGCTGGCGATGGGCCCGACCCACGCGGCATTGCGGCTGGTGCACACCACCACGGCCGGCTCGGCGTTGCCGATGAAGTATTCGATCTCGGCGCTTTGGTAGGCGGTGTTGAGCGGCAGGAACACGTAGCCTGCGCGCAGCGTAGCGAGATAGAGAATCATCGCCTCGACCGATTTCTCGACCTGCACCGCGATGCGGGCGCCCTCCTCCAGCCCCAGCGCGCCGAACAGGTTGGCGATCATTGCGCTGGCGCGATCGAGGTCGCGCCACGAATAGAACAGCCCGTTGTCGGTTTCCACGGCAATGCCGTCGAGCTCGGCGGGAAAGGCCGCGCGCAGGGCGGCGAACAAGTTGGGATTGGCTTTCGTCTTCATCGGGGCAGGTACTACGTCGGAAATTCGGTGTGCTCTCTGGGCGTGGAAGCTCGCGGCCGCGCGCTACTCCAGCTTGGCGCCCGAGGCCTTCACCACCGCGGCCCAGCGCTTGATCTCGGAGCTCACGAAGCCGCCGTACGAAGCCATGGTGAGGCTCGGGATTTCGGAGCCGTTCTGGGCCCAGATGGCCTTGAGCTCGTCGGTCGCAAGGGCCTTCTTCATGTCGTCGACGATGCGCGCCTGCACGTCGGCCGGCGTGCCCTTGGGCGCCCACAGGCCGTACCAGGTGGTGACCGTGTAGTCGGGCAGGCCGACCTCGGCCGCGCAGGGCACGTCGGGGAACGCCGGGTTGCGCTTGCTGCCGGCCACCATCAGCGCCTTGATGCGCCCGCCCTTGATGTGCTGGGCGGAAGAGCCGAGGCCGTCGAACATCAGGTCGACGTTGCCGGCAATCAGGTCGGACAGCGCCGGCCCCGCGCCGCGGTACGGGATGTGCGTGATGAAAGTACCGGTCTGCAGCTTGAACAGTTCGCCCGCCAGGTGGTGCGAGGTGCCCGCGCCGGCCGAGCCGTAGTTGAGCTTGCCGGGATTGCGCTTGGCGGCGGCCACGAGTTCCTGCAGCGTATTGGCCGTGACGCGGCGCGGATTGACCACCACCACCTGCGGCACGTTGGCCAGCAGCATCAGCGGCACGAAGTCTTTCTCGAGGTCGTAGTCGAGCTTGGGATAGATCGATGGCGCAATGGCGTGGTGCACCGCGCCCATGAAGAGCGTGTAGCCGTCGGCCTGGGCCTTCGATGCAATGCTGGCGCCCACGGTGCCGCCGGCGCCGCCGCGGTTGTCGATGACCAGCGTCTGGCCGGTGATCTTGGCGAACTGGGCCGAGAGCGGTCGCGCGAAGGCGTCGGTGCCGCCGCCGGCCGGAAACGGCACGACCATGTTGACCGGCCGCGTCGGCCAGTTACCCCCCTGCGCACCTGCGCCGCTGCACAGAACGGCTGCACCGGCTGCGGCCAGGCGCAGTATGTCGCGTCGCTGAAAACTCTGAGTCATCTGTCATCTCCTGTCGTTGTGGATTCCGCACCATGCGGGCCGGCGCATCGCGCGCCGGGCTTCTTTTTTCAGAACTCAGCCTTTTTTGAAGAACAGGCTTTCAACATCCCCCGATACCGCCACCTTGCCCTCGGCGAGCCATGCGCGATGCTTGTCGAGGCGCTTGAGATCGTAGAGGTAATTGACCATCAGGCCGTACGACTGCTTCTGCGCCTTGGGCGACGGATCGCCGGCCCAGTTGAGCCGCTCCACGCGCGCGCCATTGCCCAGGTGGAAGCGCGCCACCGGATCGGCCGGCGTGCCGTCGATCAGCGTGTGGCCCAGGTATTCGGCGGCGGCCTGCAAAAGCCACTGGCGCAGCGGCGACTTGGCATCGAGCGTGGCGGGCGCATCCACCGCGGCGAGCAGGCGCTCGGCGGTCGGCGGCAGCGAACCGACAAGGCGGCCGAGCTCGGCCTCGCGCTTTTCGTCCAGCCGTGGCAGCAGCTCCGCGGCATTCCTGGCGAGCCAGGTGCGAAAGCCCGGGATCGGCGACAGCGTGGCAAAGATCTTCAGGCGCGGCAGTTCGTCCTGCAGCGTCTCGACCACGCGCTTGATGAGCGAATCGCCAAAGCTCACGCCGCGCAGCCCGTTCTGGGTGTTGCTGATCGAATAGAAGACGGCGGTGGTGGCCTTGGCCGGCTGGATCGGTACGGCGGCTTCGTCGAGCAGCGGCGTGATGCCGTCGCTGATGCGGTCGACCAGCGCCACCTCGACGAAGATCAGCGGCTCGTTGGGCAGGCGCGGATGAAAGAAGCCGTAGCAGCGGCGGTCGCTGTCGTCGAGCCGGTTCTTCACGTCGGTCCAGCTCTTGATGTCGTGCACGGCCTCGTAGCGGATCAGCTTCTCGATCAATGAAGCCGGCGAATGCCAGTCGATGCGGCGCAGTTCGAGGAACGCCACGTCGAACCAGGTGGAGAACAGATGCTCCAGTTCGGCATCGAGTGCGATGAGCCGCTTGTCGGACTTCAGGAAAGGCAGCAGCTCGGCGCGCAGGTCGACCAGGAAGCGCATGCCCTCGGGCTCGACCGCAAAACGCTGCAAGAGGCGCATGCGCGGCGACACCAGCGCGCGCCGCAGCTTCAACTCGGCCTGGCCTTCGTCGGCTGTTCCCACGGCGGCCTGGTGCTGGTCGCGCGCGGACTTGAGCTTGTGCGGGTCGGCGGCGAAATGCTCGCTCATCAGCGCCCAGTAGTCGCGCCGCTCCTCGGGCGTGGCGGCGGCATATTCGCGTGCAATGGCATGGGCCCGGCGCCCGCCCTCGACCTCGCTCACGCGCGGATCGATCACGGCCTGCAAGGCCGCGAGCACGCGGCGCAAGGCACGCGGCGACAAGGCTTCGTCGGCCTTGCGCAGCGTGGCCTGCATGCGCTCGGCGGTCGAGCGCACGCTGGGCTTCGCGGCGGTCTTGGGCGCGCTGCGGGCCGCGCCCTCGGGTGCCACGGGCACCTTGTTGCCGGACTTTTCACCAGAGCGCAGCCGCGCCTGGAACCATTCGGTCGCACTCATCGACAAACTCCAATGCTGTGGAATGCGGTGATGCCTTCCTTCACGCCGTCATTCATGACATCACCCGGGATTTCTGTTGCCGCGCCACTTCGCGCAGCGCCTCGCGCTGCCGTGTCAGGTGCGTGCGCATGGCCGCGTCCGCGCCCTCGCTGTCGCGCGCCTTGAGCGCCGCGAACACCGCCAGATGCTCCGACAGGCTCTGCTCGAGCCGGCCCGGCGCATGCAATTGCTGAAGCCGTGCCAGCTTGAGAATTTTGCGCAGATCGCCAATCACCTGCGCCAGCCACTTGTTATCGGCCAGCTGGATGATGGCCTCGTGGATCAGGTGGTTGGTGGCGTAGTAGTCGTTGATGCGCTTGGCCTTGGCGTGGCGCACCAGCCGTTCGTGCAGCGCGTCGAGTTCGTTCAGCTCCGCATCGCTCGCGTTGCGGGCCGCCTCGTAGGCGCAGCGGCCTTCGAGCAGCGCGATGACGGGAAATATCTCGTCGAGATCGCGCTCCGTCACCTCGCGCACGAAGCAGCCGCGCCGCGGCTCATGGCGCAGCAGGCCCTCGGCGGTCAGCACCTTGAGCGCTTCGCGCAAGGGGGTGCGCGAGATCGACAGCCGCTCGCACAGCGCGGCCTCGTCCAGGAAACTGCCCGGCACCAGCGCGCCCGCGAAGATCTGCTCGCGCAGTGTGGCGGCGACTTCGTCGTGCAGGGAGTTGGGGACCAGGCGCATGAGAGGCGAAGGGAGTTCGTTACCCGTAATTTCCTGTAATTACGCATAATTGTGAGCCTGCATGGGGTGCAGCGCAAGGGCCGCGCGCAAATTGCGCAGCCGGGCTTACCCGGAGCACCCGACGCTCAGGCGCTCGCCGGCCGGCGGCGCTGCGCGGCCCAGACCCACAGGCCGATACCAAACACCACCATCGGCACGCTGAGCCACTGCCCCTGGCTCAGGTTGAGCGCGCGCAGGCCCAGGAAGTCGTCAGGCTCGCGGAAATATTCGGCAATGAAGCGCAGCGCGCCGTAGCCGATCAGGAACACCGCAGCCACCTGCCCCTGCTTGCGTTCCTTGCGCGCATAGAGCCACATGATGGCGAACAGAAGAAGCCCCTCGAGCAGGAACTGGTAGACCTGCGAGGGATGGCGCGGCAGCATCGAGCCGCTCTGCGGAAACACCATGCCCCAGGGCAGGTCGGGGCTGCTGAAGCGGCCCCAGAGTTCGCCGTTGATGAAGTTGCCGACGCGGCCCGCCGCCAGGCCCGTGGGCACGCAGGGCGACACGAAGTCCATCACCTGCCAGAACGGCCGGGCGCGCGAATGCGCGAACCAGACCATCGCGCCGATCACGCCCAGCAGGCCGCCGTGGAAGCTCATGCCGCCCTGCCACACATAGAGGATTTCGAGCGGATGCGAGAGATAGAACTCGGGCTTGTAGAACAGGCAGTAGCCGAGCCGCCCGCCCACGATCACGCCCATCACGCCCAGGAAGAGAATGTCCTCGATGTCCTTGCGCTGCCAGGCGCCTTGGCCGACCAGCGAGCGGTACGGCTCGTGGTGCAGCCGGCGCGTGCCGAGAAAATAGAACAGCGCGAACGCAGCCAGGTAGGTCAGGCCGTACCAGTGAATGGCAACGGGCCCGAGCTGCAGGGCGACAGGATTGATCTGCGGATACATGAGCATGGCGCAGATTGTGCCCCGGGGAAGGCCACTACTTCGCCCGCGCCCGCCCCGTGCGCTCCCGCACGAACTCCACGAAGCGCGCCAGCGCCGGATGCGCCGCCTGCGCGGGCCACACGAGGCTGGTTTCGCAGGCCGGAAGCGCCACGCGGCGCCGGCCCACGCCCTTGAACTCGCCGGCCTGCCGATAGACCACCCCGGCGCGCCGGAACTGCATCACGCTGTGCGGCACCCAGGCCACGCCGATGCCCCCGGAAACCAGATTGACGATGGTCTGCATCTGTATCGCCTCCTGCGCCACCTGCGGCGTGCGCCCCGCCGCGTGGTAGAGATCGAAGACCGCATCGTGCAGCGACGGCAGGATGCGGCGCGGAAAGATCACGAGCGGTTCGGCCAGCGCCTCCGCCAGCGGCACGGGCCGCGCGCGCGCGAGCCGGTGCTGCGCCGGCAGGGCCAGCACCAGCGCTTCTTCCTCCACCAGCAGGCGCGCCAGCCCGGGCGGCGCGGCGCCCGGCGAATGGAGCATCAGGCCGGCGTCGATCTCGCCGCGCGCAAAGGCCTCGAGCTGCACGTCGCCCGTGGCTTCGACCAGCTCGAGCGCCACCTCCGGGCAGAGCACGCGGAATTCGCGCACCCAGGCCGGCAGCTGCTCGAAGCCGACGGTCGAGACGAAGGCGATGCGCACGCGCCCCACCTGCCCGGCCGCCGCCGCGCGGGCCCGCGCCGGCAGCGCCTGGGCACGCGCCAGCAGTTCGCGCACGTCGGGCAGCAGCGCCTCGCCGGCGGGCGTGAGCGCCACGCGCCGGCGGGTGCGGTCGAACAGCACCACGCCCAATGTCTTTTCGAGCTGGGCAATGGCCTGCGTCACCGGCGGCTGGGTCATGTGCAGCCGCAATGCGGCGCGGCCGAAGTGCAGCTCTTCGGCCACGGCCACGAACTGGCGCCAGGCGCGCAGGTCGACCAAGGCATCTTTCATATGCCAAGCATATCAATCGGCGCATAAAAATGGATTGGAATGAATCAATGAGAAGTCCGATACTTGGAATTCCCCTCGATCTCCCCCACGACACAAGAGACACCATGGACACCAAGCCAATCCAGATCAACCGCCGCAGCGCCAACATCGTCGAAGGCAAGAGCCGCGCGCCCAACCGCTCGATGTTCTACGCCATGGGCTACGAGGAAAGCGACTTCAAGAAGCCGATGGTCGGCGTGGCCAACGGCCACAGCACCATCACGCCCTGCAACTCGGGCCTGCAGAAGCTGGCCGACGCGGCCATCGCGGGCATCGAGGAAGCCGGCGGCAACGCGCAGGTGTTCGGCACCCCCACCATCTCCGACGGCATGGCCATGGGCACCGAGGGCATGAAGTATTCGCTGGTGAGCCGCGAAGTCATTTCGGACTGCATCGAGACCTGCGTGGGCGGCCAGTGGATGGACGGCGTGCTGGTGGTCGGCGGCTGCGACAAGAACATGCCCGGCGGCCTGATGGGCATGCTGCGCGCCAACGTGCCGGCCATCTATGTCTACGGCGGCACCATCCTGCCGGGCCGCTACAAGGGGCAGGACCTCAACATCGTGAGCGTGTTCGAGGCCGTGGGCCAGAACGCCGCCGGCAACATGAGCGACGAGGACCTGCACGAGATCGAGAAGCGCGCCATTCCCGGCACCGGCTCCTGCGGCGGCATGTACACGGCCAACACCATGTCGAGCGCGTTCGAGGCGCTCGGCATCTCGCTGCCCTACTCGTCGACCATGGCGAACCCGCATGACGAGAAGGCCAACTCGGCCAAGGAATCGGCCAAGGTGCTGATCGAGGCGATCAAGAAAGACCTGAAGCCGCGCGACATCGTGACCAAGAAGGCCATCGAGAACGCCGTGGCCGTCATCATGGCCACGGGCGGTTCGACCAACGCGGTGCTGCACTTCCTGGCGATCGCGCACGCGGCCGAAGTGGAGTGGACCATCGACGACTTCGAGCGCATGCGCAAGAAGGTGCCGGTGCTGTGCGACCTGAAGCCCTCGGGCAAGTACCTCGCGGTCGACCTGCACAAGGCCGGCGGCATTCCGCAGGTGATGAAGGTGCTGCTCAACGCCGGCCTCTTGCATGGCGACTGCATCACCATCAGCGGCCAGACCATCGCCGAAGTGCTGAAGGACGTGCCCGACGTGCCGCGCGCCGACCAGGACGTGATCCGCCCCATCGACAAGCCCATGTACGCCGAAGGGCACCTGGCCATCCTCAAGGGCAACCTGTCGCCCGAAGGCGCGGTCGCCAAGATCACCGGCCTGAAGAACCCGGTCATCACCGGCCCGGCGCGCGTGTTCGACGACGAGCAGTCGGCGCTGCAGGCCATCCTGGCCGGCAAGATCGTGGCCGGCGACGTGATGGTGCTGCGCTATCTTGGCCCCAAGGGCGGCCCGGGCATGCCCGAGATGCTGGCGCCCACGGGCGCGCTGATCGGCGCCGGCCTGGGCGAAAGCGTGGGCCTGATCACCGACGGCCGCTTCTCGGGCGGCACCTGGGGCATGGTGGTGGGCCACGTCGCGCCTGAAGCGGCTGCGGGCGGCACCATTGCGTTCGTGAACGAAGGCGACTCGATCACCATCGACGCGCACAAGCTGGTGCTCGAGCTCAACGTGCCCGAAGCCGAACTGGCCAAGCGCCGCGAAGGCTGGAAGCCGCCGGCACCGCGCTACACGCGCGGCGTGCAGGCCAAGTTCGCGTTCAACGCCTCCAGCGCAAGCTCGGGCGCGGTGCTCGACAAGTTCTGAAGAAGCCGGGCTGACCCTGCGCGCGGGTCAGCGCTTCGGGCGCTGGCTCTTGTTGGCCGGCAAGCCCATGTTGCTGCGCTGGCGGTCGATGCGCGCCTGTTTGCGCGCTTCCTCGCGTTCGACGACCTTGCGCTTGGTGTAGCCCGACCAGTCGGCCCATGCCCACCATGCCACGGCCATGGCAAAAGGCGACAGCACGATCCACCAGCTCCAGCCGGCCACCATGCCCACCTCGAAGTATTTGAGGCCCACGGCAAGCAGGCCCAGCAGCAGAAAAAGCATCGCGAATCCCTCCGGGTTTTGTTGGCAACGCTTCCGGACGCCGGTGCACGGCGCTACCTACAATCGCGTTGCATCGAATGTAACCCAGCCATTACGAATAAGCCCCCATGAAAAGACTCCTGTCCTTCGCAGTCCTCGGCCTCGGCCTGGCGGCACCCGCCTTTGCCGACCTGGCGCTGGCCACGTCGAAAAACTGCATGAGCTGCCATGCGGTGGACCGCAAGGTGCTCGGCCCCGCCTTCAAGGACGTGGCCGCCAAGTACAAGGGCAACGCGGGTGCCGTCGACATGCTGGCGGCGAAGATCATCAAGGGCGGTTCGGGCGTCTGGGGCCCGGTGCCGATGCCGGCCAACACCCAGGTCAGCGAAGCCGACGCCAAGAAGCTGGCCGCCTGGGTGCTGCTGGCGCGCTGATAAGGCTCATCAGACCCGCGGATCGATGTCCGTGGGCGGCTTGCGCTCGATGCGGTCTTCGAGCTGGCCGATGTGCGCGGCCACGGTGTTGTCGGACTGCTCCGAGCGCTGGCGGATCACGCTCTCGACCTGCCCGAGCCGCGTCAGCAGTGCGGCATGCCGATCGGCGTTCTGCGCCATGTGCTTGGTTTCCTGCGCTTCGAGGAAATTGCGCAGCTCGGTGAAGCGCGAGGCCTCGGCCTTGTCGGCCAGGTCGCGCTGCACCTGCATTTCCCTGTTGTGGCGCTTGGCATCGAGCAGCACCGAACTGTGCAGGTACAGCACGTAGACCAGGAAGAACACGCCCAGGGCCACCGTCAGCCCCAGCATCATGAGTCCCAGCGGGGCGGACACGGTCATGAAGCCGAGCGACACCGGCACCGGCGCCGAGAGCGTTCCCCAGTTGAGTGCGGCAAGCGCCGCGATCAGCAGCAGGATGACGAAAAGGAAAGCAGATCTCACGCCCATGGGGGCCTCCTTCGTAAAGATCGAACACAGTGGACTGCGCCATGCACGTCGAGGTGCATGGCAACTGCGCCGGTTTTACCTCAGGCTGCTGGCCGCAATGGCCCCTGCTCCCCACTAACGGCCATGTCCTACAGATCGAATCAATTCGTCTGTGACAACTGCTCCAGAATCGCCGGATTTTCCAGCGTGGAGATGTCCTGCGTGATGGCCTCGCCCTTGGCGATGCTGCGCAAGAGGCGCCGCATGATCTTGCCGCTGCGCGTCTTGGGCAGGTTGTCGCCGAAGCGGATGTCCTTGGGCTTGGCGATCGGTCCGATCTCCTTGGCCACCCAGGCGCGCAGCTCGTTGGCGATCTGCTTGGCCTCCTCGCCGGTCGGGCGTGAGCGCTTGAGCACGACGAAGGCGCACACCGCCTCGCCCGTCACGTCGTCGGGCCGCCCGACCACGGCGGCTTCGGCCACGAGGTCGGTCTTGGAGACCAGCGCCGATTCGATTTCCATCGTGCCCAGGCGATGCCCCGACACGTTGAGCACGTCGTCGATGCGCCCCGTGATGCGGAAGTAGCCGCGGTCGGCACTGCGCACCGCGCCGTCGCCGGCCAGGTAGATGGTGCCGCCCATCTCCTCGGGGAAATAGCTTTTCTTGAAGCGCTCGGGGTCGTTCCAGATGGTGCGGATCATCGAAGGCCACGGCCGTTTGATGACCAGCATGCCGCCCGCGCCGTTGGGCAGGTCCTTGCCGGTCTCGTCGACGATGGCGGCCATGATGCCCGGCAGCGGCAAGGTGCACGAGCCCGGCACCAGCGGCGTGGCGCCCGGCAGCGGCGTGATCACGTGGCCACCGGTTTCGGTCTGCCAGAAGGTGTCGACAATCGGACATTTCTCGTGGCCGATATTGCGGTGGTACCACATCCAGGCCTCGGGATTGATGGGCTCGCCGACCGAACCGAGGATGCGCAGGCTGTCGAGGTTCCAGTTCTTCGGATGCACCTTCTCGTCGCCCTCGGCCGCCTTAATGAGCGAGCGGATGGCGGTGGGCGCGGTGTAGAACACGCTGACCTTGTGCTTCTCGATCATCTGCCAGAAGCGGCCCGCATGCGGGAAGGTCGGAATGCCTTCGAACACCACCTGCGTGGCGCCGGCCGCGAGCGGGCCGTAGGCGACGTAGGTGTGGCCGGTGATCCAGCCGATGTCGGCGGTGCACCAGAACACGTCTTCGGGCCGGATGTCGAAGGTCCAGTCCATGGTGAGCTTGGCCCACAGCAGGTAGCCGCCGGTGGCGTGCTGCACGCCCTTGGGCTTGCCGGTGGAGCCCGAGGTGTAGAGGATGAAGAGCGGATGCTCGGCGTTCACCGGCACGGGCGGGCAGTCGGTGCTCTGGCCTGCCAGCGCCTCGGCAAAGCTCTTGTCGCGGCCCTCGACGCGCTGCCACGCGGTGGGCGTGCGCTCGTAGACGAACACGGTCTTGATCGATTCGCAGCCGCCGAGCGCAATGCCGTCGTCGACGATGGCCTTGAGCGGCAGTTCCTTGCCGCCGCGCAGCTGGTAGTTGGCGGTGATGACGGCCACCGCGCCGGCGTCGATGATGCGCTCCTGCAGCGCCTTGGCCGAGAAGCCGCCGAACACCACGCTGTGCGTGGCGCCGATGCGCGCGCACGCCTGCATGGCGACTACGCCTTCGACGGTCATGGGCATGTAGATGATGACGCGGTCGCCCTTCTGGATGCCCTCGGCCTTCAGCGCATTGGCGAACTGGCTCACACGGGCGAGCAGCTCCTTGTACGTGACCTTGGTGACGGCGCCGTCGTCGGCCTCGAAGACGATGGCGGTCTTGTGCTCGACGGGGGTGCCGATGTGCTTGTCGAGGCAGTTGGCGCTGGCGTTGAGCTCGCCATCGCCGAACCATTCGTAGAACGGGGCCTTCGACTCGTCGAGCGTCTTTGTGAAGGGCTTGGTCCACTGCAGGTTGCCCTTGGCCAGGCGGGTCCAGAATCCCTCGAAGTCCTGTTCGGCTTCCTGGCACAGGGCCTCGTAGGCGGCCATGCCGGAAAGGCGGGCGCCTTCGGTGGCGCGGGCGTCGGGCGGGAACACGCGGTTCTCGACCAGGACGGATTCGATGTTCTTCGATGCGCTGCTGCTCATTTTCTTGTCTCCTTGATAGGTGCGGCCGTAATGTCGGCGGACCCACTTACGGGTCACTGACGGTTCGATATTAGTTCGCGGGGTTATCACGGAGCGGCCACGGGGGCACCTCTAGAATCGTCGGTCGTTTCCAATCATCCTCTTCATGTCCGCACCCGAATCCTTCGACCGCCCGAATACGCCCGTTCCAGCCCGTGCTTCCCCGCTTCGGCCGCTGCCCAAGCTGATTTTCGCGAGCCGCTGGCTGCAGCTGCCGCTGTACCTGGGCCTGATCGTGGCGCAGGCGGTGTACGTGGTGCACTTCCTGGTCGAACTGCTGCACCTGGTCGAAGCGGCCTTCGGCAGCAAGGACGCGCTGCAGGCGCTGGTCACCAGCATCGGCTACAAGACCATGGCGCCGGTGGGCACGCTCAACGAAACGGTGATCATGCTGGTGGTGCTGGCGCTGATCGACGTGGTGATGATCTCCAACCTGCTGATCATGGTGATCGTGGGCGGCTACGAAACCTTCGTGAGCCGCATGGACCTCGAAGGCCACCGTGACCAGCCCGAATGGCTGAGCCACGTGAACGCCTCGGTGCTCAAGGTGAAGCTGGCCACCGCCATCATCGGCATCAGCTCGATCCACCTGCTGAAGACCTTCATCAACGCGGACAACTACACCGACCGCGTGCTGATTGCGCAGACCGTGATCCACATCGCCTTCTTGTTCTCGGCCATGGCCATTGCCTACACCGACAAGCTGATGAACGATGCGGCCACTGCCAGCACCCGTCATTGAGAGAGATCACGCAGCCGTACCCCGGCGAGGCTGCGACGAGGCATCCCATGCCGGCACCTCGGTGAATCGCCCGGCCAGGAAGTCGAGCATCGTGCGCAGCGTGGCCGGCATGTGCTTGCGCGAGGCGTACACCGCGTACATGCCGACGACCTGCGGCTCGAACTCCGGGAAGAGCCGCACCAGTTCACCCGCCTGCAGCAAGCCGGCAGTCAGGTAGGTCGGCAGCATCGCAATGCCGGCCCCGGCCCGCGCCAGATGCATCAGGCTCGCGGCATCGTTGGTCGACACGTTGCCGCCGACGGCCACAGAAACGGGCGTGCCGTCTTCCTTGCGCGTGAAGTTCCAGAGGCTGCGGCCGAAGTACGAGTGCGTGAGGCAGTTGCGCTGGGCCAGTTCCTCCACGCGCAGCGGCTGCCCGTGCTCCTTCAGGTAGCCCGGTGACGCGCACACCACCGAGCGGCAATCGGTCAGCCGCCGCGCAATGAGGTTGGGGTCGATCTCGACCGCCACGCGGATCGCCAGGTCGATGCGCTCGTCCACCAGGTTCACCGCCCGGTCCAGCAGCACCAGGTCGACCGCCACGCCGGGATAGAGCCGCACGTACTCGGCCACCGCATCGGCCAGCTGCGCCTGCGCGAACGAGGTACTGGCCGTGATGCGCAACTGGCCGCGCGGCGCTTCGGCCGGCTGCCGCACGGCCTCCTGCATGTCGCCCGCGAGTTCGAGCACCTGGCGGCAGCGCGGCAGCAGTTCCTCGCCCGCCGCCGTGAGGCTCAGCCGGCGCGTCGTGCGGTGCAGGAGGCGCGCGCCGGTCCATTGCTCGAGCTCGGCCACGTAGCGCGTGACCACCGGGCGCGAGAGATCGAGCTTGTCGGCCGCGGCCGAAAGGCTGCCCGCATCGACCACGGCAACGAACACGCGCATTGCATTCAATCGGTCCATTCGAACGATTTTAGGAATAAACAAACGCGCAATTCGAGGTATTTCTTTCGAAACCAGAAACCTAAGATGCGGCTCATCCCATCCACTTTCTGGAGCCATCCCATGAGCCACATCGCCATCATCGGCGCCACCGGACGCGCCGGCGGCCGCCTTCTCGACGAAGCCCTGCGCCGCGGCCACACCGTGACGGCCATCGCGCGCAAGGCGAGCGAAAAACTCTCGGGCCGCGCCAACGTGAAGGCCGTGGATCTCGACGTGCTCGAAGGCGCCGCGCTCGAAAAGGCCCTGGCGGGCCACGACGCCGTGTTCAGCGCCGCGCACTTCGCCACCGTGCCGCCGGCAGCCCTCATCGAGCCGGCCAGGCGCGCGGGCGTGAAGCGCCTGCTGGTGGTCGGCGGCGCCGGCAGCCTGTTCGCGGCACCGGGCCTGAAGGTGATCGACACGCCGAACTTCCCCGAGGCGTACAAGGCCGAAGCCTCCGCGGGCGCCGCGTTTCTGGAGGCGCTGCGCAACGAGAAGGAACTCGACTGGACCTTCCTTTCGCCCTCGGCCGAGTTCGTCGAAGGCGAGCGCACGGGCAAGTTCCGCCTGGGCAAGGACGACCTGCTCGTGAGCGCCGAAGGCCGCAGCTGGATCACTTTCGAGGACTATGCGATCGCGTTCATCGACGAGCTCGAGAAACCCGCTCACTCGCGCCAGCGGTACACGGTAGGGTACTGATCGCTCAGCGGCCCGTCATGTTCTCCGGCACCACCCACTGGTCGAACTGCTCGGCCGTGAGGTGCCCCGAGGCAATCGCGGCTTCGCGCAGGCTGGAGCCCTCCTTGTGCGCCTTCTTCGCGATGGAGGCCGACTTGTCGTAGCCGATGTGCGTGTTGAGCGCGGTCACCAGCATCAGCGAACGCTGCACCAGCTCGGTGATGCGCTCGCGGTTCGGCTCGATCCCCACGGCGCAGTGGTCGTTGAAGCTCACCATGCCGTCGGCCAACAGGCGCACGCTCTGCAGGAAGTTGTGCGCCACCATCGGACGGAACACGTTCAACTCGAAGTTGCCCGAAGCGCCGCCGATGTTGATAGCCACGTCATTGCCGAACACCTGCGCGGCCAGCATCGTGACGGCTTCGCTCTGGGTCGGGTTGACCTTGCCCGGCATGATCGAGGAGCCGGGTTCGTTCTCCGGAATGCTGAGTTCGCCGATGCCGCTGCGCGGGCCGCTCGCGAGCCAGCGCACGTCGTTGGCGATCTTGTTCATGCTGGCGGCCAGCGTCTTCAGCGCGCCGTGCGCATGCACCAGCGCATCGACGCTGGCCATGGCCTCGAACTTGTTGGGCGCGGTCACGAAAGGCAGGCCCGTGAGCCTGGCCAACTCGGCCGCCACCTGCTGCGCATAGCCCTTGGGCGCATTGAGCCCGGTACCCACGGCCGTGCCGCCCAGCGCCAGTTCGCACAAATGCGGCAGCGCGGCGCGCACATGCGCCTCGCCGTGCGCCAGCTGCGCCACGTAGCCCGAGAACTCCTGGCCCAGCGTGAGGGGCGTGGCGTCCTGCAGGTGGGTGCGGCCGATCTTCACGATGTCGGCAAAGTCCTTCGACTTCTGCTCCAGCGTGCCGCGCAGCTTCGCGATGGCCGGCAGCAGCTTGTGCGTGATGGACTCGACCGCCGCCACGTGCATGGCGGTGGGGAACACGTCGTTGCTCGACTGGCTGCGGTTCACGTCGTCGTTCGGGTGCACGAGGCGCCCTTCCCCGCGCTCGCCGCCGAGGATTTCGCTCGCGCGGTTGGCCAGCACCTCGTTGACGTTCATGTTGGTCTGCGTGCCCGAGCCGGTCTGCCAGACCACCAACGGGAACTCGCCCGGGTGCTTGCCGGCAATGACTTCGTCGGCCGCGGCCACGATGGCCTGGGTCTTCTTCTCGTCCTGCAGGCCCAGCGCGTGGTTGACCACGGCCGAGGCGCGCTTGACCTGGGCCAGCGCCTTGATGATCTCGCGCGGCTGCTGCTCGCCGGAGATGTCGAAGTTCTGCAGCGAGCGCTGCGTTTGCGCACCCCACAGCTTGTCGGCCGGCACGTCGATCGGTCCGAAGGTATCGCGCTCGGCACGGGTCTTGGGGGAAGTCGTCATGGTGAAAAAGCTCCGCAGTCCTGGATGGTTGCGCCCGCTCACCGGGCGCGAGGCCGAGTATGGCCTCGATAAGAATGGCTCGCATCTGGCGAGGCTTTTGCCTCGGGACGCGCAGCCCACGATACGCCCCCCGGTTGACGCGCATCATGTCAAAAAGTTATAATCGCGGTCTTCAGACGACCAACAAGTCATGTTGGTTGCCCTTGCGCTACTCGCGGATCACCACATCCCGTCGCGGTGCAAGGCTCTCCCCGCCGGGCCCTGCCCGGCAAACCGGCCGGATCTTTTTTCCGGCCCCATCGCCACGTCACGCTCATCCAGGCGGCGCCCCTCGACCAGGCCCGCCGTTCTGCGAATGAAGCATCCGGCGGGCACTGGCTTCGTCGCCATGTCGTCTTCAGTGCCTGTCGGCAGCCCTTGAGGCTCGCCGGGCCATTGCACGCGCTTTTTCTTCACGCGCTCTCTGTTCGGGCAGCCCCATCGGCTGATGGCGTGGCCGTTGCCGCCCTCCGGGGCGGTGCTGTGTCCACCCCTCACACAAGGAGCCCCGGCGTATGGCCAAAGGAATTCTCATCGACCATGTTTTCAAGGTGTTCGGCGATTCGCCCGAACAGGCACTCGAACTCGTCCGCCAAGGTTTTTCCAAGAAGGAAATCCTTGCGCAGACGGGCCAGTCGATCGGCGTGTTCGATGCCACCTTCGAGATCCAGGCCGGCGAGATCTTCGTCATCATGGGCCTGTCGGGTTCGGGCAAGTCGACGCTGGTGCGCCTCTTGAACCGGCTGATCGAGCCGACCGCCGGGCGCATCGTGATCGACGGCGCGGACATCAACGAGCATTCCGACGCGAAGCTGCGCGCGCTGCGCCGCAAGGACATCAGCATGGTGTTCCAGTCGTTCGCGCTGATGCCGCACATGACGGTGCGCGAGAACACCGCCTTCGGCCTCGAACTGTCGGGCACCAGCAGGAAAGAGCGCCTCGCGCAGGCCGACCTGGCGCTCGCGCAGGTGGGCCTCGCGGGCTGGGGCGACAGCTACCCCGACGAGCTCTCGGGCGGCATGCAGCAGCGCGTGGGCCTGGCGCGCGCGCTGGCCTCGGATCCGTCGATCCTCTTGATGGACGAGGCCTTCTCGGCGCTCGACCCGATCATCCGCACCGAGATGCAGTCGGAACTGCTGCGGCTGCAGAAGGAACAGCGCCGCACCATCGTCTTCATCTCGCACGACCTCGACGAAGCCATGCGCATCGGCGACCGCATCGCGATCATGAAGGACGGCCAGGTGATCCAGGTTGGCACGCCCGACGAGATCCTGCGCAGCCCGGCCGACGACTATGTGCGCAGCTTCGTGCGCGGCGTCGATGCGGCGGCCGTGTTCAAGGCGGCGGACATCGCGCGCAAGTCGCTCACGGTGGTGTGCGAGCACCCCGAGCGCGGCGCGCGCGCGGCGCTCAAGCTGCTCGAAGACCAGGACCGCGACTTTGCCTACGTGACGAGTCCGAACAAGCGCTTCCTCGGCGTGGTGTCAGCGGACACTCTGCGCGGCGCGCTCGACGGGCATTCGGGCTCGCTGGGGCTGCAGCACGCATTCATCGACGACCTGCCGCGCATCGATGCCGAAGCCCCGGTGGCAGGCCTGATCGGCCAGCTCGCGCAGGCGCCGTGCGCGCTGCCGGTGGTGGCGAACGATGGCCGCTTCTGCGGCGCGATCAGCAAGACCACGCTGCTCAAATTCCTCGACCGCGACACGCCGCCGATCGAGCCCGTCCTGCCCAACGCCGCACCCGCGCTCGCCGCCGAGCCGCACTGAATTCACGAAGGCCCCTGAACGATGAACGACAGCACACTTCCTTCCGAGCTGAGCACGCCCGCAACCCCCACCTTCGTCGATCCGTGGGAAGCGCTCTCGGCCGCGCCCGACACCTCGACCACCAGCGCCTGGCTCGACGCCCCCGTCGACACGGCGCATCCATTGGCCGGCTCGGCCGATGCCACCGCCGGCGGCTTCCAGCTGCACCGCCTCTGGGACGGCTCCCTCCCCGTCGAGTCCTGGATCAACCAGGGCCTCGGCTGGGTGGTCGAACATTTCCGCCCCTTCTTCCAGACCGTGCGCCTGCCCATCGACAGCACGCTGAACTGGGTGCAGGGCCTGCTGACCGGCCTGCCCATGCTCGCGATGATCGCGCTGATCGGCCTGCTGGCCTGGCAGTTCGCGGGCCGCGCGCTCGCCATCGGCACCACGGTGGCGCTGTTGCTCGTGGCCATGCTGGGCATCTGGCCCGAAGCCATGGTGACGCTGTCGCTGGTGCTGACCTCGCTGGTGTTCTGCATGATCATCGGCTTGCCGCTCGGCGTGCTGCTGGCCAGCAGCGACCGCGCCCAGCGCCTCATGCGCCCGGTGCTCGACGCGATGCAGACCACGCCCGCCTTCGTCTACCTGGTGCCGGTGGTGATGCTGTTCGGCATCGGCAACGTGCCGGGCGTGATCGTGACCATCATCTTCGCGCTGGCCCCGCTGGTGCGGCTCACCAACCTGGGCCTGCGCCAGGTGCGGCCCGACCTGATCGAGGCCGCGCGCGCGTACGGCGCCTCGCCCTGGCAGATGCTCGTGAAGGTGCAGCTGCCGCTGGCCATGCCCTCGATCATGGCGGGCATCAACCAGGCGCTGATGCTGTCGCTCTCGATGGTGGTGATCGCCTCGATGATCGCCGTCGGCGGCCTGGGCCAGATGGTGCTGCGCGGCATCGGCCGGCTCGACATGGGCCTGGCCACCGTGGGCGGCCTGGGCATCGTGCTGCTGGCGATCTCGCTCGACCGGCTCACGCAGGCCATGGGCAAGTCGCGCCGCAGCGCCGGGCGCCGCTGGTGGCACACCGGGCCGGCCGGCCTGGCGCTGCACCTGCTGCAGCGCCTCGTGGGCACGCCGTCACGCGGCAACGGTGCGAACGGGCCCGTTCCCGCCCTCGCCACGCAAGCGCAATGACCCATCACGCAGGATTCCAACGCATGAAGAAAAGAACCCGTCTCATCATCGCCCGCGGCCTGCTGGCGCTCGGCTTCGTCACTTTCGGCCTGGTGGCGCAGGCCGCCAGCGACCTGCCCGGCCAAGGCGTCACCGTGCAGCCGCTCAAGAGCTCGCTCGCCGAAGAGGCGTTCCAGACGCTGCTCGTGATGCGCGCGCTCGAAAAGCTCGGCTACACGGTCGAACCCATGAAAGACCTCGAGCCCGCCACCGAGCACCTGGCCATCGCCAACGGCGACGCCACCTTCATGGCCAACCACTGGAGCCTGCTGCACGCCGACTTCTACAAGAACAGCGGCGGCGACGCCAAGCTGTGGCGCAAGGGCGTGTACTCGGACGGCGCAGTGCAGGGCTACCTGATCGACCGCAAGACCGCCGAGCAATACAACATCAGCAACATCGCGCAGCTGAAGGACCCGGCCATCGCCAGGCTGTTCGATGCCGACGGCGACGACAAGGCCGACCTGACGGGCTGCAACCCCGGCTGGGGCTGCGAACTGGCGATCGAGAACCACCTGACGGCCTACCAGCTGCGCGGCACCGTCACGCACAAGCAAGGCAGCTATGCCGCGCTGATGGCCGACACCATCGCCCGCTTCAAGCAGGACAAGCCGGTGCTCTACTACACGTGGACGCCCTACTGGGTCAGCGCGGTGCTGCGGCCCGGCGCGGACGTGGTGTGGCTGCAGGTGCCCTTCTCGTCCTCCCAGGGCGGAAACGCGGACACGCAGCTTCCCAACGGCAAGAACTACGGCTTCCAGGCCAACCAGGAGCAGATCGTCGCCAACAGGGCCTTCGTCGAGAAGAATCCAGTCGCCGGCAGGCTGTTCGAGGTGATGAAACTGCCGATCGGCGACATCAATGCCCAGAACCTGCGCATGAGCCAGGGCGCCAGCACGCAGCAAGACCTGGAGCGCCACGCGGACGGCTGGATCCGGGCGCACCGGCCGCTGTTCGACGGCTGGATCGAGGAAGCCCGGGCCGCCGCCAGGTAGAACGCCGCGGCTGAGATAATCGGGGGGCGTTTCCACACTCCAGAAAACACCCCCACCATGACGACCACGATCCAGCAGGCCGACCTGATCGAATCGATCAGCGCCGCGCTGCAGTACATCAGCTACTACCACCCCGCCGACTACATCGCCCACCTGGCCCGCGCCTACGAGCGCGAACAGAGCCCCGCCGCCAAGGACGCCATCGCGCAGATCCTGACCAACAGCAAGATGAGCGCCACGGGCCACCGCCCGATCTGCCAGGACACCGGCATCGTCAACGTGTTCCTCACGGTGGGCATGGACGTGCGCTGGGGCGGCTTCACCGGCTCGCTGGACGACGCCATCAACGAAGGCGTGCGCCGCGGCTACAACCATCCCGACAACACGCTGCGCGCCTCGGTCGTGGCCGATCCGCAGTTCGACCGCAAGAACACCAAGGACAACACGCCCGCGGTGATCTTCACCGAGATCGTGCCCGGCAACACCGTCGAGGTGACGGTCGCGGCCAAGGGCGGCGGCAGCGAGAACAAGAGCAAGCTGGTCATGCTGAACCCCGGCGACAGCGTGGTCGACTGGGTGCTCAAGACGGTGCCTACCATGGGCGCCGGCTGGTGCCCGCCCGGCATGCTGGGCATCGGCATCGGCGGCACAGCCGAGAAGGCCGCGCTGATGGCCAAGGAAAGCCTGATGGACGACCTCGACATGCACGAGCTGCAGGCCAAGAAGCAATCGGGCGCCGAACTCAGCAAGGTCGAGGCACTGCGCATCGAGCTGTACGAGAAGGTCAACGCGCTGGGCATCGGCGCGCAGGGCCTGGGCGGCCTGGCCACCGTGCTCGACATCAAGATCAAGATGTACCCCACGCACGCGGCCAGCAAGCCGGTGGCGATGATCCCCAACTGCGCGGCCACGCGGCATGCGCACTTCGTGCTCGATGGCAGCGGCGCGGTCTACCTCGACCCGCCCTCGCTCGACCTGTGGCCCGACGTCAACTGGGCGCCCGACGAAAAGAAGAGCAAGCGCGTCGACCTCGACAAGCTCACGCCCGCCGAAGTGGCGAGCTGGAAGCCCGGCGACACGCTGCTGCTCAACGGCAAGATGCTCACCGGCCGCGACGCCGCGCACAAGCGCATCCAGGACATGCTGGCCAAGGGCGAAAAGCTGCCGGTAGCCTTCACCAACCGCGTCATCTACTACGTCGGCCCGGTCGATCCGATGGGTGACGAGGCCGTGGGCCCCGCCGGCCCGACCACCGCCACGCGCATGGACGGCTTCACCGAAATGATGCTCGCGCAAACCGGCCTGATCGCGATGATCGGCAAGGCCGAGCGCGGCCCCGTCGCCATCGAGGCCATCAAGAAGCACAAGAGCGCCTACCTCATGGCCGTGGGCGGCGCCGCCTACCTCGTGAGCAAGGCCATCAAGACCGCCAAGGTGGTGGGCTTCGCGGACCTGGGCATGGAAGCCATCTATGAATTCGACGTGGTCGACATGCCCGTGACGGTGGCGGTTGATGCCGGCGGCACCAGCGCGCACATCACCGGCCCGGCCGAGTGGCAGAAGCGCATTGCGAGCGGCGAGTTCAAGACCATCATGATGGAAGAGGCTTGAACAATCCGGTCGGCGTCTTCGACAGCGGCGTCGGCGGGCTCAGCGTGCTGGCCGCGCTGCGCGCCGAGCTGCCGCACGAGCGCTTCGTGTACTTTGCCGACACCGCTTTCGCACCGTATGGCGAGCGCGGCGATGCGTACGTGATCGAGCGCTCGCGCAAGGTGGCAGGGCAATTGATTGCCGAGCACGGCATCAAGGCGCTGGTGGTGGCCTGCAACACCGCGACGACGGCGGCGATTCACCTGCTGCGTGCCGAGCATCCGGCCTTGCCCATCGTGGGCCTGGAGCCTGCGCTCAAGCCCGCCGTGGCGGCGAGCCGCACCGGCCACATTTCGGTGATGGCCACGCGCGGGACACTGGCCAGTGCCAAGTACGCGGCCCTGCGCGACTCTTTCGCAGGATCTGTGAATGTCCGTGCCGTGCCCTGCGACGGACTCGTGAAGGCGATCGAGGGCGTCGACACCGCGGCCATCGCGGAACTCTGCGCCCGCTACATGGCCGAAGCCGGTCCTTTCGGCGACGCGCCGGGCGCAGTCGATACCGTGGTGCTCGGCTGCACGCACTATCCGCTCGTGAAGAGTGAACTGCAGCGCCATGCGCCACCGGCGCTGCGCTTCATCGACACCGGCGCGCCGGTCGCGCAGCAGACCCGGCGCGTGCTGGCTTCGCTCGGCCGCCTCGCACAAAGCGGCGAAGGCGGGCTGGTCCTGCAAGGCAGCGGCGACCCTGCCGTGCTCGAAGCCGCCGCGGCGCACTGGCTGCAACAGCCGCAAGGTACTTCGGCGCCTGCCGCAACCGCCGCCTGAAGCCGACCGACCACATGCGTCTTCTTCTTTTGCGCCGGGCCCTGCTCCTGCTCTGTCTCTCGGCAGCGAGCCTGAGCCATGCGGCCTGCGAGAGCGGCCTTGCCGAGCGCATGCACGCCAAGCTGTATCCGAAGCGCCTGCTCGACGAGCGCCTGGCCGCGTGCAAGCTTTGGCCTGCCTTTCCGGGGCGCAGCATCGTGGTGCTGCCCGTGCCACGCGAAACCAGCAGCACGGGCGCCAAGGTCTTCGACCTGGAGCTGCTGCTGATCCAGCGGCCCGACAACGGCAACACCGAGCGCGACACGGTGATCGGCCGCATCTTCCAGCCCGAGGCGCTCGACGAAGACAGCGCGACCGCCATCCAGGACATCCGGATCGACACCTCGCGCTATGTGCTGTCGCCCGACACGCGCGCCTTCGGGCTGCGCGTGCGCTACCGGGGCACGGCGCCGGGCAGCAAGGCCGCGAGCGAAACCATCCGCCTCTACGTGCACCACGGCAGCAAGCTGCGCCAGGTGCTGCAGGAGGTCGAGCTCGACCACGACAGCGGCGAATGGGACAGCACCTGCACCGGCCGCTCCGAGCAGCTTCGCACGATGCTTTCGGTCGGCAAATCGACGAGCAATGGCTACGCCGATCTGCAGCTCTCGCGCACGCTGGTGCAAAGCCGCGCGCAGATGCAGGAAGACCAGGGCTGCACCGAAAAGGCCATGCCCGCGCGCTTCAATGCCGTGATGCTGCGCTACGACGGCGAGCGCTACCGGGTACCGAAGTCGCTGCGGCAGCAGTTGCCCTGAACCGCGCGCCTCATGGGCTGCGCTGCGCGGCTGCCCTGCCGCGCGCCATGTCGATGGGCAGCAACAGCAGCAGCCCCGCGATGAACAGCGCCGCGGTCGAGAGAATGGCGATGCGCTGGTTGCCGCCCGCGGCCCACGTGATGGCGCCGAACATCAGCGGACCGATGATGCTCGCGAGCCGCGTGGCAAAGGTCCAGAGCCCGAAGAATTCCGCAAGCTGCCGCGGTGGTGCCAGGTAGCCCGTCATCGCACGGCCGGCCGACTGGCTCGAGCCCATGGCGAGCCCTGCAATGGCGGCGGCCCACCAGAAGGTGCCCTTGGTGCTCGCCATCGCGGCAATCACGCAGACCGCGATCCACGCCACCAGCGTGACGGCCAGCGAGATCTTGTGGCCGATGCGGTCCTGCACATAGCCGAAGCCGAAGGCGCCGATCGCGGCCGCAACGTTGAGCACGAAGATCAGTACCATGGTCTCGCTCGCCACGAAGCCGATGACCTGTTCGGCATAGATGGCCGCGAGCGTGATAGCCACCGCCACGCCGCCCTGGTAGCAGACGGTGCAGACCAGCAGTTGCATGAAATCGCGATGGGCGCGGGCCTGCCGGAAGGTGGCGCGCAATTGCTGCCACGCGCCCACTGCGCTGCTGGCCGTTCGGGGCTGCGCGCGCTCGGGCAGCAGAGCAAAGGTGGCGCAGGCGGCTGCGCCGTAGATGGCCGCCGTGATCAGCATGGTGACAGGCACGAAGTGCGACGCCGGCAGCCCCTTCGCCTGCGCCGACAGCACGTACGCCAGGCACAGCCCGAGCGCTAGCATGCCGCCGACGTAGCCGAAACTCCAGCCCCATCCGCTGACCTTGCCCATGCCCTCGGCGGTCGCGAGTTCGGGCAGGAAGGCGCTGGTCAGCGACTCGCCGTAGGAATAGAAGGTGTTCGAGACGATGATCAGCGCCATCGCGACCGCAACGCCCGTGGACCCGGCAAATCTCGGCGTGAAGGCGAGCGCGGCCGTGGCAACCACGCAGCCCACCGTCGCCGCGATCAGCACGCGCTTCTTGGCGGCGCGCCGGTCGGCCCAGGCGCCGATCGCAGGCATCGAGAGCATGACAACGGCATAGGACGCGCTGAGCGCCGCGGTCCAGGCGAAGGCGGCCCATGGCGCCCCCTTGGCGATGCCGCCCACGAAATAGGCGGCAAACACGGCCGTGATGACGACCGTGGTGTAGCCCGAATTGGCAAAGTCGTACATGGCCCAGCCGAACACCTCGCGCTTGCGCACGCCGGCGTTCAGGGCAGAAGACGGGAACAGCGCCATTCGGCGATGGATCGACCGGCCGCCGGGCGCAAGCCTGGCCGCGTCAGTGCAGATGGCGCGGGCGGCGGCCGCCGCCATGCCCGCCGCCGCTGCCACTGCCGCCGGTGCCGCGCGGGCGCTTGCCGATCTCGAGCGAATTCACGAGCGCATCGAAGCGGTCGCTGAACAGACGGTCGATCTCGGACACCACGCCGCCGAGTTCGGCGCCGTCGAAGTGGCGCTCCATCAGGTTGACGACATCTTCCACCAGCAGGTCGCGCTGCACCTGCATGATCGCGGCCGGGTTGGGGCCGACGAACAGCATCAGGAAATCGTCGCGCGACTCTTCGTCGGGGTCGCCCTCTTCCTCGTCGAAGTCGGTGTCGTAGAAGGTGACCTCGATGGCGGCACCGCGCTCGGACAGCTCGTTCAGGGCCATGCACATCTCGTCGAGCGCCTGGCGAAAGTCTTCGTCGCCCGGCACCGTCCAGCAGATCTGGAGCATGTGGTCCTTCTGCTCGAAACGGATGCCGGGTTCTTCTTCGTAGGTGCTTGTCGCGCCGTCGGCCAGCGACTTGGCGCCGGCATAGGCCCACAGCGGCTTGAGCGCCTCCTGGATCTGGTCGAAGCCGACGTCGGAGCGCAAAGGCACGTCGCCGTGCACATGGATTTCAAATGGAGCGTTGTAACGAGGCATGAAGTGCTCCCTTGTCTAAGTGTGGTGCCCGGAACGGGGGTCGAACCCGTATGCCCCGATTAAGGAAGCGGCGGATTTTAAGTCCGATGTGTCTACCAATTTCACCATCCGGGCCTCGGGTTGAACATCGACGATAACCCAAACGAAACCGAGCCCCGGCAACGCAGGTTGGCGGGGCTCGTTTTTTCAATGAAGGATGGATCGAACTTGATCAGAGAGGTGGAGGCGCGACCCGGAGTCGAACCGGGCTGGACGGATTTGCAATCCGTTGCATAACCGCTTTGCTATCGCGCCACGCTGCTGAAAACGAAATCGAACTCGCGAAAAAAAGGGAAGCACTGCTTCCCTTTTTCAAAACTGGAGCGGGAAAAGAGTCTCGAACTCTCGACCTCAACCTTGGCAAGGTTGCGCTCTACCAACTGAGCTATTCCCGCGTTTCGAGCCTCGAATTATAGAACACTTTTTCGGGGCCCGGCAAGTCTTGCCGATCAATGTTTGACGGAACCTTCTGAAGCCGGGGCGCCCGCGCGCTGCTTGGCCAGTTCGGCCACGGCGGCGGCGGAGGCCGCAACCTCCTCGTCCGACAGCGGCTCGGGCATCTTCTCGAGCGCGATCTCCAGAACCTTGTCGATCCACTTCACGGGCACGATCTCGAGGCCGTTCTTCACGTTCTCGGGAATGTCCTGCAGGTCTTTCGCGTTCTCTTCGGGAATCAGCACGGTCTTGATGCCGCCGCGCAGTGCCGCCAGCAGCTTTTCCTTCAGGCCGCCGATGGCCGTGACCTCGCCGCGCAGCGTGATCTCGCCGGTCATGGCGACGTCGGCACGCACCGGAATGCCCGTGAGCGCCGACACGAAGGCCGTGGTCATGGCCGCGCCCGCGCTCGGGCCGTCCTTGGGCGTTGCGCCATCGGGCACGTGGATGTGGATGTCGCGCTTCTCGAACACCTCGTCCTTGATGCCCAGGCGGCGCGAACGGCTGCGCACCACGGTGCGTGCGGCCTCGACCGATTCCTTCATCACGTCGCCCAGCGATCCGGTGCGGCTGATCACGCCCTTGCCGGGCATGGTGACCGCCTCGATGGTGAGCAGGTCGCCGCCCACCTCGGTCCAGGCCAGGCCGACCACCTGGCCGACCTGGTTCTGCTTCTCGGCCAGGCCGAAGCTGTACTTGCGAACGCCGAGGAAGTCGTTGAGGTTGGCACCGTCGACCACGACCTTGGGCGTCATCTGCTTGAGCAGCAAACCCTTGACCACCTTGCGGCAGATCTTGGAGAGCTCGCGCTCGAGCGAACGCACGCCGGCTTCACGCGTGTAGTAGCGCACGATGTCGCGCACGGCCTCCTCGGTGACGAGCAGCTCGTCTTCCTTGACGCCGTTGTTCTTCAGCTGCTTGGGCAGCAGGTACTTGAGCGCGATGTGCGTCTTCTCGTCCTCGGTGTAGCCCGAGAGGCGGATGACTTCCATCCGGTCGAGCAGTGCCGGCGGGATGTTCATCGAGTTCGAGGTGGCGACGAACATCACGTCGGAGAGGTCGAAGTCGACCTCCACGTAGTGGTCGCCGAAGGTGTGGTTCTGCTCGGGGTCGAGCACTTCGAGCAGCGCGCTCGAAGGATCGCCGCGGAAGTCGGTCCCCAGCTTGTCGATCTCGTCGAGCAGGAACAGCGGATTGCGCGTGCCGATCTTGTTGAGCCCCTGCAGCACCTTGCCCGGCAGCGCGCCGATGTAGGTGCGGCGGTGGCCGCGGATCTCGGCCTCGTCGCGCATGCCGCCGAGCGCCATGCGGGTGTACTTGCGGCCGGTCGCCTTGGCGATCGACTGCCCGAGCGAGGTCTTGCCCACGCCGGGCGGGCCCACGAGGCACAGGATGGGCGCCTTGACCTTGTCGACCCGCTGCTGCACCGCGAGATATTCGAGGATGCGGTCCTTGACCTTCTCCAGGCCGTAGTGGTCGGCGTTGAGCACGGCCTCTGCATGGGCCAGGTCGTGCTTGATCTTGGTCTTCTTGCTCCAGGGCAGGCCCACCAGCACGTCGATGTAGTTGCGCACCACGGTGGCTTCGGCCGACATGGGCGACATCAGCTTGAGCTTCTTGAGCTCGCCCTCGGCCTTCTTGAGCGCTTCCTTGGGCATCTTGGCGAGCTTGATCTTCTTCTCGATCTCCTCGATGTCCGCGCCCTCTTCGCCTTCGCCGAGCTCCTTCTGGATCGCCTTGACCTGCTCGTTGAGGTAGAAGTCGCGCTGGTTCTTTTCCATCTGGCGCTTCACGCGGCCGCGGATCTTCTTGTCGACGTTGAGGATGTCGACCTCGCGCTCGAGCTGGCCGAAGAGGTTCTCGAGCCGCGACTTGACGTCGTCCAGGTCGAGCACGGCCTGCTTGTTGTCGAGCTTGAGCGGCAGGTGCGCCGCGATGGTGTCGGCCAGGCGGCCCGGATCGTCGATGCTCGAGATCGACGTGAGGATCTCGGGCGGGATCTTCTTGTTGAGCTTGACGTACTGGTCGAACTGCTGCATCACGGCACGGCGCAGCGCCTCGACCTCGGTGCCCTTCTCGCCGCTCGCGGCCGCCTCGACCGGCGTCACGTTGGCCGAAAAGTGGGTCTCGCCGTCGTCGATGCGGTTCACGCGGGCGCGCTGCTGGCCCTCGACCAGCACCTTCACGGTACCGTCAGGCAGCTTGAGCATCTGCAGGATCGTCGAGACGCAACCCACCTCGAACATGTCCTCGACCGAGGGCTCGTCCTTGGCGGCGGCTTTCTGGGCCACCAGCATGATGCGGCGCTCGGCTTCCATGGCCAGTTCGAGCGCCTTGATGCTCTTGGGGCGCCCCACGAACAGCGGGATCACCATATGGGGAAACACGACCACGTCGCGCAGCGGCAGCAGCGGCAGGTCGATCGCGTCGGCAGGCAGGGGGGTATGACCGGACATGAATATCCTTTGATTGATCAGGCAAAGATGGATGGGTGTTGGGGCATTTCAAGCCCGTGCACCCGGTCTTTGTCGAAGGCGCCGGACGCCTCGGTGAAAAGAGCCGGCGCCGCGTTCACTCAGGCCTTCTTGGCCGCTTCGCGGTACACGAGCAGCGGCGGCTTGTTTTCATCAATTGTGGATTCCTCGACCACAACCTTGTCGACGTTGGTGGCATTCGGGAGCTCGAACATGGTGTCGATCAGCGACTGCTCGAGGATCGAGCGGAGGCCACGCGCGCCCGTCTTGCGGGCGAGCGCCTTGCGTGCAATGGCCTTGAGGGCAGCGGGCCGGATCTCGAGGTCGACGCCTTCCATCTGCAGCAGCTTGGTGAACTGCTTGACCACCGCGTTCTTGGGCTCGGTCAGGATCTGCACCAGCGCGTCTTCGCTGAGCTCGGCCAGCGACGCCACCACGGGCATGCGGCCCACGAGTTCGGGGATCAGGCCGAACTTGATCAGGTCTTCGGGTTCGACTTCGCGGAACACCTCGGTGATGCTGCGCTGCGCCTTGCTCTTCACCTTGGCACCGAAGCCGATGCCCGAGGCCTCGGTGCGGTTCTCGATGACCTTCTCGAGCCCGGCAAAGGCGCCACCGCAGATGAACAGGATGTTGGTCGTGTCGATCTGCAGAAAATCCTGGTTCGGATGCTTGCGCCCGCCCTGGGGCGGCACGCTGGCCATGGTGCCTTCGATGAGCTTGAGCAGTGCCTGCTGCACGCCCTCGCCCGACACGTCGCGCGTGATCGACGGGTTGTCCGACTTGCGCGAGATCTTGTCGATCTCGTCGATGTAGACGATGCCGCGCTGGGCCCGCTCGACCTCGTAGTTGCAGCTCTGCAGCAGCTTCTGGATGATGTTCTCGACGTCTTCGCCCACGTAGCCGGCTTCGGTCAGCGTGGTGGCGTCGGCCATCACGAAGGGCACGTCGAGCATGCGTGCGAGCGTTTGCGCGAGCAGCGTCTTGCCCGAGCCCGTGGGCCCGATCAAGAGGATGTTGCTCTTGCTGAGCTCGACGTCGTCGCCCTTGGCCTTTTCCTTGTGGCGCAGGCGCTTGTAGTGGTTGTAGACCGCTACCGACAGCATGCGCTTGGCCGGCTCCTGGCCGATCACGTAGTTGTCGAGGTTGGTCTTGATTTCCAGCGGCGTGGGCAGGTCGCTGCGCGCCTCGCGCGCCTCTTCCCCGGCCGGGAGCTCGTCGCGGATGATTTCGTTGCAAAGATCGATGCACTCGTCGCAGATGAAGACCGAAGGGCCCGCGATCAGCTTCTTGACCTCATGCTGGCTCTTGCCGCAGAACGAGCAATAAAGCGTTTTTTCGCTGGAAGAGCCTTTTTTTTCGGCCATGGACGGTGCCTCGTAACGGGGTGGGGACAATGATAACTAAACAAAAACGGCGTTCCCCGTGTGGAAAACGCCGGTAATTGCCTTTTTGGCGCCGCCGGCGCCGCGGCACGGGCTCAACCGATCAGCTGCGCTTCGCAATGACCTGGTCCACCAGGCCGTATTCCTTGGCCTCGTCGGCCGTGAGGAAATAGTCGCGCTCGGTGTCCGACTTGACTTTTTCGAGCGGCTGGCCCGTGCGTTCGGCCAGGATGCGGTTCATCTGGTCCTTGGTGCGCAGGATGTCGCGGGCATGGATCTCGATGTCCGTGGCCTGGCCGCGCGCGCCGCCGAGCACCTGGTGGATCATGATCTTCGAATTGGGCAGCGAGTAGCGCTTGCCCTTTTCGCCGGCCGCCAGCAGGAAGGCGCCCATGCTGGCCGCAAAGCCGATGCACATGGTGGAAACGTCGGGCTTGATGAACTGCATGGTGTCGTAGATGGCCATGCCGGCGCTCACGCTGCCGCCCGGGGAGTTGATGTAGAACGAAATGTCCTTGTCCGGGTTCTCGCTCTCGAGGAACAGCAGCTGCGCCACCACGAGGTTGGCGGTCTGGTCGTTCACCTCGCCCACCAGGAAAATGATGCGTTCCTTGAGGAGACGCGAATAGATGTCGTAGGACCGCTCGCCGCGGCCCGACTGCTCGATGACCATCGGGATCATGCCGAGGCCTGTGATTTCCTGTGCGCTCATTGATTTGCTCTCCGGAAAGGGTTCGTTCGCTGTTCGAATTTAACTGTACGCCTGAGTGAAATGGGGCTCGTGCCGCAAAGCACAAGCCCCATTGGCGTCGCGGGCGGCAGGCCGGACTACCTCCGTGCTTCGCACTGCGGTGCGAGCTTGCTTGGGGCGGCCGGCCCGGCGCTCAGCCCTGCTGCTGCGCCATCAGCTCGTCGAACGTCACCGACTTTTCGTTGACCTTGGCCTTGCCGAGCACGAATTCGGTCACGTTGTTCTCGATGACCACGGCTTCGACTTCGGCCAGGCGGTTGTTGTCGCTGAAATACCAGCGCACGACGTCGGCCGGCTTTTCGTAGCTGGCGGCCAGCTCGTCGATGTGGGCCTTGATCTGCTCGGGCTTGGCCTGCAGGTTGTTGGCGCGCACCAGCTCGGCCACCACCAGGCCCAGGCGCACGCGGCGCTCGGCTTGGGGACGGAACACTTCGTCGGGAATGGGTGCCTTGTCGGCGTCCTTGATGCCGCGCTGCTTGAGTTCGGCGCGGGCGCCTTCGACCATGCGGTTGACTTCGGACTGCACGCTCGCGTTGGGCAGGTCGAGCTCGGCGTTGGCCACCAGGGTGTCCATCACGGCGTTCTTGTTGCGCGCCAGCAGGCGGAACTTGACTTCGCGCTCGAGGTTCTTCTTGATGTCGGCGCGCAGGCCCTCGACCGTGGCTTCGGCAATGCCGAGCGACTTGGCGAGCTGTTCGTTGACTTCGGGCAGGTGCGAGGCCTCGATCTTCTTCACGGTAACCATGAAGTCGGCCTGCTTGCCGGCCACGTCCTTGCCGTGGTAGTCGGCCGGGAACGAGAGCGGGAAGGTGCGGCTGTCGCCGGCCTTCATGCCGCGCACGGCGTCTTCGAATTCCTTCAGCATCTGGCCTTCGCCGACGATGAACTGGAAGTCTTCGGCCTTGCCGCCCGGGAAGGGCTCGCCATCGATCTTGCCTTCGAAATCGACCGTCACGCGGTCGTCGTCCTGCGCGACGGCGTCTTGCGCGCGCTGGGCGAAGGTGCGGCGCTGCTTGCGCAGGATGTCGAGCGTCTTGTCGATGGCGTCGTCGCCCACTTCGGCCGAGAGCTTCTCGACTTCGGCGCCCGACAGGTCGTTGATCTTGACTTCGGGGAACACTTCGAAGACGGCGTCGAAGGCGAGCTGGCCTTCGGGCGACTCTTCCTTCTCGGTGATGCGGGGCTGGCCGGCCACGCGCAGCTTGGCCTCGTTGGCGGCCTGCGAGAACGCTTCGCCGACCTTGTCGTTCATGACCTCGTAGTGCACCGAGTAGCCATAACGCTGGGCCACGACGTTCATCGGCACCTTGCCGGGACGGAAGCCATCCATCTTGACGGTGCGCGCGAGCTTCTTGAGGCGCGAATCGACTTCGGACTGGATGGTGCCGACCGGCAGGGTCAGCGTGATCTTGCGTTCGAGCTTCTCGAGAGTTTCAACGGTCACGGTCATGGTGTCTTCCTTGTGAGGGGTGTGGCTGGTGCGCGGGGCCGGACTCGAACCGGCACGTTCTTGCGAACGTCAGGACCTAAACCTGGTGCGTCTACCAATTTCGCCACCCGCGCTTGCCAAATTTTTCAGGTGAATGCAAAGGCGGACGGCCCTGGTGCCACGGAGAACCGAAAGCCCAAAGACCGTCCGCCTGAAATCGGTCAACCGCGTATTTTAAACGCTAATCAGACCCTCTTTTGGCTCCTGCCTGACGCGGAAGGCGGCGGCATACATGGCCGGCAGCGCCAACAGGGTCAATACGGTGGCCACGATCAGCCCGCCCATGATGGCCACGGCCATCGGCCCCCAGAACACGCTGCGGGAGAGCGGAATCATCGCCAGCACGGCCGCCGCGGCGGTCAGCACGATGGGCCGCAGGCGCCGCACGGCCGATTCCACGATCGCGTCCCAGGCCGGCACGCCGGCGGCACGGTCGCTTTCGATCTGGTCGATCAGGATCACCGCGTTGCGCTGGATCATGCCCATCAGCGCGATCACGCCCAGGAGCGCGACGAAGCCGAATGGCCGGTTCAGCAGCAGCAAGGCGCCCGCCACGCCGGCAATGCCCATCGGGCCGGTGATGAACACCAGCAGCGAGCGGCTGAAGCTGTGCAGCTGCAGCATCAGCAGCGTGAACACCAGGAACAGCATGATCGGCACGCCCGCCACGATGGAGGCCGAGCCCTTGCTGCTTTCCTCGACCGCGCCCGCCACCTCGATGCGGTAACCGCCCTCGCCAGCCGCATGCCAGCCGGCCTCGAGCTGGCGCAGCCTGGGCAGCAGTTCCGCGGTCACGGTGGCACCTTGCAGGCCTTCGACCACATCGCCCTGCACCGTGATGGCGTAGTCGCGGTTCTCGCGCCACATCACGCCGGGTTCCCAGCTGAACACGGGCCGGGCAATCTGCGTCAGCGGAATCGAACGGCCCGAGGTCGTGGGCAGGTAGGCATTGCCGATGTCCGAGATGGCCTCGCGCTCGTCCGCCGACTGGCGCAGCACGATGTCGATCAGCAGGTCGTTCTCGCGGTACTGGCCCACCGTGGTGCCGGAGAACATCGTCTTGGAGGCCTGGGCGATGGCCTGACTGGTGACGCCGAGAGCGCGTGCCTTGGCCTGGTCGACCTCGAGGCGGATCACCTTGACCGATTCGTTCCAGTTGTCGTTCACGCCGCGCATGTTGGCGTTCTCGCGCAGCACGGCCTTGACCTCGTCGGCATGCGTGCGCAGCTGCGCGGGCTCGGTGCCGATCACGCGGAACTGCACCGGATACGGCACGGGCGGTCCATTGGGCAGCAGCTTCACGCGGCCGCGCACCTCCGGGAACTCCTGCGCCAGCAGGCCCGGCAGCTTGATGCGCAGGCTTTCCCGAATCTTCAGGTCCTTGGCCAGCACGATGAGCTGCGACACGTTGGTCTGCGGAAACACCTGGTCCAGCGGAAGATAGAAGCGCGGCACGCCGGAGCCGATCCAGGCGCTGACCGTCTTCACGCCCTCTTCCTTCATGATGCGCTGCTCGACGCGCCTGGCGACCTCTTCGTTGGCCGCGAACGAGGTGCCCTCGGGGAACCAGATGTCCACCATGATTTCCGGCCGGCTCGAATCCGGAAAGAACTGCTGCTGCACCTTTCCCATGCCGACGATGCCGAGCGCAAAGATCAGCACCGTGGCGCCGATGGTCAGCCAGCGGTGCTGCACGCACCAGTTCACCGCGCGCCGGAAGGTGTTGTAGAACGGCGTGTCGAACAGCTCGTGCGGCGGCGCATCGGGATCATGCGGCTTCACCTTGAGCAGCAGCGTGCCCAGGTAGGGCACGAAGTACACCGAAACGATCCACGACAGCACCAGCGCGATCACCGTCACCGCGAAGATCGCGAAGGTGTATTCGCCGGTCACCGACTTGGCAATGCCGATCGGCAGGAAGCCCGCCGCGGTGATGAGCGTGCCGGTCAGCATGGGCTTGGCCGTGACGTCGTAGGCGAAGGTGGCGGCGCGCACCTTGTCGTAGCCCTCCTCCATCTTGCGCACCATCATCTCGACCGCGATGATCGCGTCGTCCACCAGAAGGCCGAGCGCGATGATCAGCGAGCCCAGCGATATCTTGTGCAGCCCGATGCCGAAGTAATTCATCGCCAGGAAGGTCACGGCCAGCACCAGCGGAATGGTGATGGCCACCACCAGCCCCGGGCGCATGTCGATGTACCAGCCGAAACGCCCGCCCTTGTGCAGGCCCAGCGAGATGATGCTCACGGCCAGCACGATGGCCACCGCCTCGATCAGCACGCCGACGAATTCGTTCACCGAGCTGGCCACCGACACCGGCTGGTCCTGCACCTGCGCCAGCTTCACGCCGGCCGGCAGGCGCTGGTCGATCTGCGCGGTGGTGGCGCGCAGCGCCTTGCCCAGCGCGATGATGTCGCCGCCCTTGGCCATGGAAACGCCGAGCGCAACGACCTCTTTGCCCTGGTGATGCACCTTCACGGCCGGCGGATCGACGTAGCCGCGGCGGATCTCGGCAATGTCGCCGAGCTTGAGCTGGTTGCCCGAGCTGCCGCGGATCGGCATCTCGCGCAGCTGCTCGACGCTGGTGAACTGCCCGGCCACGCGCACCTGCACCACGTCGAGCGGCGACTGGATGGTGCCCGCGCTTTCGATCGCGTTCTGCGAGCCGAGCTGGGCCAGCACCGCGTTGAAGTCCAGGCCCAGCTGCGCGACGCGCTTCTGCGAGATCTCGATATAGACCTTCTGGTCCTGCAGCCCGAACTGGTCGACCTTGGCCACGTCCTTCACGCGGAGCAGCTGCTGGCGCACCTCGTCGGCCAGGGTCTTGAGCTCGGCTTGGCTGAAGCCTTCGCTCTCCAGCGCGTAGATCACGCCATAGACGTCGCCGAAATCGTCATTGAAGAATGGGCCCTGCACGCCGGGCGGCAGCGTGTTGCGCATGTCGCCGACCTTCTTGCGCACGGTGTACCAGACGTTGGCCACGTCGGCGGCCTTGGACGAGTCCTTGATCTGGAAAATGATCTGCGACTCGCCCGGCTTCGAATAGCTGCGGATCTTGTCGGCGTATGGCGCCTCCTGCAGCGTGCGCTCGAGCTTGTCGGTGACCTGCTCGGCCACCTGCTGCGCGGTGGCGCCGGGCCAGTAGGTGCGAACCACCATGGCACGGAAGGTGAACGGCGGGTCTTCGTCCTGGCCGAGCTGGAAGTACGCGAAGGCGCCCAGCACCATCAGCACCACCATCAGGTAGCGCGTGAGCGGCGCGTGGTCCAGCGCCCATTTGGAAAGATTGAAGCCGGCGGGCTTGGTGGTGGTTGCTGCTGCGCCTTCCGTCATTTGGAAGCACCTGCAGCGATCTCCTTCTTGGTGGCCGCCACGGCCTCGACCGGCTGCGCCGATTCCTTCGCGTTGGCGGCGGCCGCTGCCGCCTCCTTCGACTGGTAGATGGTGACCTTCTGCCCCGGCGAGAGCACATGCACGCCCGCGGCCACGACCATCATGCCGGGTGCGAGCCCGGCGCCGATCACGGCCTCGTTGCCGTCGGCCGTGGCCACCTGCACGGGCTGCGAGCGCACCGTCATGGTCGATTTGTCGAGCACCCACACCGCCGAGCCCTTGCCTTCCTGGCGCAGCGCGCTGGTCGGCAGCTTCATGACCGCGCCGCCGGTGCGTGCCAGCGCCTGCGGGCGGGCATACACGGTGGCGCCGAGCGCCGGCGAGGTGGCGGCATCGATCGCCACCTTGACCGCGTAGGTGCGCGTGACCGCGTCGGCGCTGGCCGCCACTTCGCGCACTTCGCCCTGCAGTTCGCTGCCGCCCGACCAGCCGCGCACCATGACCGGCGAGCCGGGCTTGATGAGCGCGGCGCGGTCTTCGGGCACGGCAAACACCACGTCGCGCGCGCCATCCTGCGCAATGCGCACGACGGGCGTGCCCGCCTGCACCACCTGCCCCGGCTCGGCCTCGATGGCGGTGATGATGCCGGCCACGTCGGCCACCAGCGTGGTGTAGCTGGCCTGGTTGCCCTGCGACGAAAGCTGGGCCTGGGCCTGCTCGAGCTGCGCCTGCGCGGCCTTCCAGGTGGATTCGCGGCGCTCCAGTTCGGCGCCGCTGATGAAGTTCTGCGCACGCAATTCGGTATAGCGCTTGAGATCGGCCGCCGCGAGATCGCGGTTGGTCTGCGCCGCGGCCAGTTGCGCGCGTGCCGCTTCAGCGGCCAGCCGGTAGTCCTGCGGATCGAGCTGGGCCAGCACCTGGCCGGCCTGCACGTGCTGGCCGAGTTCGGCCTGGCGTTTGGTGATCTTGCCCCCCACGCGGAAGCCCAGCCGCGATTCGACGCGCGCCCGGACCTCGGCCGAGAACTCGGGCTGGGCGTCGAAATCGCTGGTGCCCACGGTCACCAGCTTGACCGCGCGCACAGGTTCCTCGGCCGGCTTCGACTGCGAGCAGCCGGCCAGGAACAAGGCAGGAAGCAGCAGCCAGGCGGCACTGCGGGCAAGAGGAGAAAGGCCGGAGGAGGCAGTCATGAGACACCCTAGAAAGGTCGAACCAGGTCATTACTGACCCACTGGTTAGTAATCTAGGGTAAACCTCAGGCACTGTCAATCGCCGTTGGAGGGTTGTCAGGTCCGCTGCCCCATTTCGACCAGCCGGTTGTCCGGCAGCTCGAAATAGTCGGAGGCGCGGCCCGCATTGCGCTGCAGCCAGCCGAAGAGCGCGCGGCGCACGGGGTTCATGCCGGGCAGGTTCTCCTCCCCCACCGAGGCCCGCGAGACGAAGTAGGAGGTGGTCATCGAGTCGATGGCCAGCGTCTTCTGGTAGGCCAGGATGCGGATGAACTCGGGCACGTCGGGCCGCTCCATGAAGCCGTGGCGCGCCGTGACCACCCAGACGCCGTCCATCAGCTGTTCGGCCTCGATGCGCTGCCGCGCGTCCACGCGGGGCGTGTCGCAGGCCAGCACCCGCAGCACGATCACCTGCTCGTGCAGCACCTGGTTGTGCTTGAGGTTGTGCAGCAGGGCATGGGGCACGGCGGTGGCGTCGGCATTGAGGAACACGGCCGTGCCGCGCACGCGGTGCGGCATGTTGAGCGCCAGCGATTCGAAAAAGCCCTTGAGCGGCAGGCTTTCGGCCGCGAGGGCCTCCAGGCCCAGCCGGCGGCCCTTGGCCCAGGTGGTGAACAACAGCATCACGACCGCCGCCACCGCCAGCGTGAGCCAGCCCCCGTCAGCGACCTTGAGGCTGTTGGCCACCACGAAGGTCAGGTCCACCACGGCGAATGCCGCCACCCCGATGGCCACCGCCACCCTGTTCCAGTGCCAGAGCCCCCAGGCCACCACGCCCGCCAGCAGCGTGGTGGTCACCATCGTGATCGACACCGCAATGCCGTAGGCCGCCGACAGCGCACTCGAACTGCGAAAGCCCAGCACCAGCAGCAGCACGCCCGTCATCAGCAGCCAGTTGACTGCGGGCACGTAGATCTGGCCGATGGCCGAGCCCGAGGTCTGCACCACGCGCATGCGCGGCAGGTAGCCCATGCGCATGGCGTGGGCCGTGAGCGAGAAGGCGCCCGAGATCACGGCCTGGGACGCGATGACGGTCGCCATCGCGGCCAGCACCACCATCGGCACGACGCCCCACGAAGGAAAGAGCCGGAAGAAGGGGTTGTCGACGGCCGCAGGCTCCGCCAGCACCAGCGCGCCCTGCCCGAAGTAGTTCAGCACCAGCCCGGGCAGCGCGATGAAGAGCCAGGCAAGCCGGATCGATCGCGCACCGAAGTGCCCCATGTCGGCGTACAGCGCCTCGCCCCCCGTGAAGGCGAGGAACACCGCGCCCAGCACCGCCAGCGACTGCAGCCGGTGCTCGACCAGGAAGCCGATGGCCCGGCGCGGATCGAGCGCCGCCAGCACCTGCGGATGCTGCAGCACCTGCCACCCGCCTGCGAGGGCCAGCACCAGGAACCAAAGCAGCATGACCGGCCCGAACACCTTGCCCACCGCGCCGGTTCCCTTGCGCTGCACCGCGAAAAGCCCCAGAAGGATGAGGATGGTGATCGGAATCACCACCCGCTGCAGCACCGGCGCCTGCACCTGCAGCCCCTCGACCGCCGACAGCACCGAAATGGCCGGCGTGATCAGGCTGTCGCCATAGAACATGGCCGCACCGACCAGGCCGAGCGCTCCGATGGCGTTCCACACCCAGGGCCGCGTCCGCGGGCCCGCCGCCGCGCTGCGCGCGAGCGCCTGCAGCGCAAGAATGCCGCCCTCGCCGTCGTGGTCGGCGCGCAGCACGAACACCACGTACTTGAGCGTGACCACGAACATCAGCCCCCAGAAGATCAGCGAGAGCAGGCCCAGCACCGCATCGGGCGTGAACGCCACGCCGTGCTCGGGATTCAGCGTTTCCTTGAAGGCATAGAGCGGCGACGTGCCGATGTCGCCGAACACCACCCCCAGCGCCGCGATCGTCAGGCCCGGCCCCGCCGCATGAGGCGCCTCGCCTGGCGCTGGACTCGGGGCGGCGGGAGCCTGCGTGGGTGCATTCATGAATGAAAAGGAAGTGAGGCGTTGGCGATGCCGCGAGCATAGTCCGCGCCGCGCGTCGCGGACAATCGCCGCGTGTCTGCACCACCCCACATTGCCGCGCCGCCGGCGCACTACGAAAATTTCCCCGTGGCCTCCTGGCTGTGCCCGCCGCATCTGCGGCCGCCGATTGCCGCGATCTACCATTTCGCCCGCACCGCGGACGACATCGCGGACGAAGGCGATGCCTCGCCCGGCGAGCGCCTGGCCGATCTGCACCGCTACCGCGAAGAGCTGGCAGCCGCTGCGCGCGGACAGGTGGCAGCCTCTTCGCGCTGGCCGCAGGTGTTCGGCCCGCTCGCCCACAGCATCGCGCAGTTCAAGCTCCCGGAAGAGCTGCTCGCCGACCTGCTGAGCGCCTTCGTGCAGGACATCGAGAAGACCCGCGACGGCGGCACCTATGCCGACCGCGCCGAACTGCTCGACTACTGCCGCCGCTCCGCCAACCCGGTCGGCCGCCTGCTGCTGCACCTCTACGGCGTGCACGATGCGCAGGCGCTGGCGCAAAGCGACGCCATCTGCAGCGCGCTGCAACTCATCAATTTCTGGCAGGACCCGAGCGTGGACCTGCCGCGCGGGCGCTTCTATGCGCCGCTGGCCGACTGCGCGCGGCGCGGCCTGGCGCGCGAGAGCTTCAAGGTCTTCATGCCGCTGGCCGACGCGCCGCCTCCGCAGGAGGCCATCAACCTGATCGCCGTCGAAAGCGCATGGGCTCGCGAACTGATGGCCGAGGGCGCGCCGCTGGTCCACCGGTTGCCCGGCCGCGCGGGCTGGGAGCTGCGCTTCGTCGTGCAGGGCGGCCTGCGCATTCTCGACAAGATCGAAGACCTGGGCTTCGACACCTTTTCGCAGCGCCCGAAGATCGGCAAGGCCGACGCCCCGCTGCTGGTCTGGCGGGCGCTGCGGATGCGGAGACAATTGCCGCCCATGAAAGCGCCCCTCCGATGACACCCGAGCAATACGTACAGGACAAGGCCGCCGCCTCGGGCAGCAGTTTCTATTACGCGTTTCTGTTCCTTCCCAAGCCGCGGCGCGCCGCGATCACCGCGTTCTATGCCTTCTGCCGCGAGATCGACGACGTGGTCGACGAGGTCAGCGACCCCGGCGTGGCTGCAACCAAGCTGGCCTGGTGGCGCACCGAGGTGGCGCAGTCTTTCTCCGGTCCGCCGCGCCATCCCGTGATGCAGGCGCTGGTGCCGCATGCCGCCGCCTACGGCATCGAGCCCGGCCTGCTCAACGAGGTGATCGACGGCTGCCAGATGGACCTCGACCAGACCCGCTACCTCGACTTTCCCAACCTCGCGCGCTACTGCCACCTGGTGGCCGGCGTGGTGGGCGAAGTCGCGGCGCGCATCTTCGGCCAGACCGATCCGCAGACCACCGCCTATGCGCACAAGCTCGGGCTGGCGCTGCAGCTCACCAACATCATTCGCGACGTGGGCGAAGACGCGCTGCGCGGCCGCATCTACCTGCCCGTGAACGAGCTGCAGAAGTTCGACGTCAAGGCGCACGAGATCCTCAACCGCGTGCATTCGGAGCGCTTCGTCGCGCTCATGAAGTTCCAGGCCGAGCGCGCGCATGCGGCATACGACGAAGCCCTCGCCCTGCTGCCCGCCCCCGACCGCCGCGCACAGAAGCCCGGCCTCATGATGGCCAGCATCTACCGCACGCTGCTGCGCGAGATCGAGCGCGACGGCTTCCAGGTGCTGAACCAGCGCGTGAGCCTGACGCCGGTGCGCAAGTTCTGGCTGGCGTGGAAAGTCCAGGCGCTGGGACGAATATGACTCGCCCCCAGGCTCCGTGCGCTTCGTGTCGCTTCTCCCTCCCCCTACCGGGGGCAACACCTGCGGCCGGGCGAAGCCCGTTCCGCGGTGTTCCTGGCAATACGGCCGCGCAGACGTCCACCGGGCTCGGCAGCTTGGCACCAGGACACTGACAAATGAAGGCCGCCGTCATCGGCGCCGGCTGGGCCGGGCTCGCCTGCGCGGTCGAAGCCACGCGGCTCGGCCATGCCGTGACGCTCTACGAAACCGCCCACATGGCGGGCGGCCGCGCGCGACGCGTAGACAACATGCATGGGCTGGTGCTGGACAACGGGCAGCACATCCTGATCGGCGCCTACGCCGCAACGCTGAAGCTGATGCGTGAGATGGGCATCGATGTCGGCCAGGCGCTGCTGCGGCTGCCGCTCTCGCTGCGCTTTGCCGATGGCGGCGGCCTGAAGCTGCCGCGGCTGCCCGCGCCGCTCGACCTGCTGGCGGGCATCTTCACGGCGCGCGGCTGGACGTGGCGGGACAAGTCCACACTGCTGCGCACCGCCGTGCAATGGCGCCTCGCCGGATTCCGCTGCGCCGCCGGCAGCACCGTGGCCGCGCTTTGCACGGGCCTCACGCCGCGTGTGATGGAGGAGCTGATCGAGCCACTGTGCGTTTCCGCGCTCAACACGCCGATCGGCCAGTCGAGCGGCGAAGTGTTCCTGCGCGTGCTGCACGATGCGCTCTTCAGCGGCAGCGGCGGCGCGGACCTGCTGCTGCCGCGCGTCGACCTGGGCGCACTCTTTCCCGATGCGGCCCTGGCGTGGCTCGCGCAGCACGACGCAACGCTGCGCATCGGCACGCGCGTGCACGCCATCTGGCCCGAGGGCGCGGCGTGGCGGGTCGACGGCGAGCACTTCGACCAGGTCGTTCTGGCATGCGCGCCCTGGGACGCGGCACGGCTCGTTCGCGCATCCGGCCTGGCAGCGGATCGCTGGTGCGCAACCACCGAGGCCCTGCGCTTCGAGGCCATTGCCACGGTCTATCTGCGCGGCGCCTCGCCGCTTGCAGAACCGATGCTGGCGCTGCGCAGCCATCCCGCCACCGCGCCGGCGCAGTTCGTGTTCGATCGCGGCCAGCTCGGCGGACCGGAAGGCGTGCTTGCCATGGTGGTGAGCGCGAACGAAACGCCGCGCGAAATGCTGGAACAACAGGCCATGGCACAGGCCGCGGCCCAACTCGGCCAGACCGCGCTGCAAGCCGTGCAGACCGTGGTCGAGAAGCGCGCCACCTTCGCCTGCACACCCGCGCTCGCACGGCCGGCGATGCGCATCGCACCGGGCCTGCAGGCCTGCGGCGACTACACCGAAGGCCCCTACCCTGCCACACTCGAAGGCGCAGTCCTGAGCGGACTGGCCGCCGCCAACGCATCGACAACGCCATGACCGAACTGCGCTACCTGGATTTCGACTACAGCGAAGACACCGAGGGCCACGGCACCTTCGATGCCATGGCCTCGACCGTGCCTGCAAGAACACACGAAGTGCTGGCCGAGATCGCCCAGGTGCTGGCCTGGGCCGATGCCACCTTTCCCGACGCGCGCGGCGCGCTCGACGACGGGGCGGCCTGGGACTTCGACCTGCAGCAGACCCGCGAGGCGCCGGAGCTCGACACGGTGACCTTCTCGCTCAGCGGCACGGAAGATTTCTGCGCGGCGCTGCGCGCGCGGTTCGGCCTGGACTGACGCCTCCCTGTTCATGACGGAAAGAACCATGGTCACCTGCTACCTGCGCTACATCGTCGATCCCTACAAGCTCAAGGAATTCGAGCACTACGGCAAGCTGTGGATTCCGCTGGTCGAGAAGTTCGGTGGCCAGCACCATGGCTATTTCCTGCCATCGGAGGGCGCGAACAACGTGGCGCTGGCGATGTTCAGCTTTCCGAGCCTGGCTGCGTACGAGCAGTACCGCTCGGATTCGATGCAGGATGCCGAATGCCAGGCCGCCTTCAGGTATGCCGAGGACACCCGGTGCATCCTGAGCTACGAGCGCAGCTTCTTCCGGCCGGTTTTCTCGTAGCTCAGGCGCCGAGCGCCACGCACAGCGCGTGCAGGTTCGGCACGATCAGCTGCGGCCGCGCGCCATGCACCCAGGGGCGCTCGTCGCGCACCAGCCAGGCGGCCTGCATGCCGGCATTGAGCGCGCCGACCACGTCGAGCTCCGCGTCGTCGCCCACGTGCAGCACGTCCTTGGGCAGCAGGCCGACCGACGCGGCCGCGGCACGGAAGATCGGCGCATGCGGCTTGCCGCTGCCGAAGGCGCGCGCATTGAACGCGGTGCGAAACCAGCGGCCGACGCCGGTCAGGTGGATGTCCGCATTGCCGTTCGAAACCGCCACCAGCGGATAGCGTTCGCTGAGCCACTTGAGGGCCGGCAGCGCGTCTTCGTAGAGCGTCACGCGCTGGCGCTCGGCAAAGAAGGCGTCGAAGGCCGGATCGGCCAGCGCCGGGTCTTCGCCCGCGTGCCTGAGCGCTGCGCGGATCGACTCGCGGCGCAGCGCGCTCAGGTCGTGCGCCAGGTCGGAGCGCTCCTTGGCGGTGGCTTCGCGCAGTTCGCGCAACACGCCCGGCGTCAGCAGCAGCGAGGCGGTCTTGGGTGCTTCCCGCAACAGCCATTCCTGCAGCACGGTCTCGGCGCGCTCGATGGTCGGCCAGATCGGCCAGAGGGTGTCGTCCAGGTCGAGCGAGATCGCCGAGATGCGCTGGATGTCGAGGGGCGCGGCGCCTGCCGGGGCCGTGGAAGCGGAGGTCATGCCCGAGAATATCGCATGCCTCAAGACAACGGGAACCACGGTTCCATCGCCGCCGAACGCACCGCCATCCTCTGGTGCAACCTGGGCTCGCCGGACGCGCCCACCGCAGCCGCCGTGCGGTCATATCTTGCGGAGTTTCTCGGCGATCCGCGCGTGGTCGAGATTCCCAGGCTGCTCTGGGCCCTCATCCTGCACGGCATCATCCTGCGCGTGCGGCCCGCCAGGTCGGCCGCCAAGTACGCGAGCATCTGGATGGCCGAGGGTTCGCCGCTGAAGGTATGGACCCGCAAGCAGGCCACGCTGCTGGCCGGCTGGCTCGGCGAACGCGGCCACCGCGTGGCGGTGCAGGACGCCATGCGCTACGCCAGCCCGTCGATCGCTTCGCGCCTGGATGCGCTGCAGGCCGCAGGCGCCACGCGCGTGCTGGTGCTGCAGGCCTACCCGCAGTATTCGGCCACCACCACGGCCAGCGTGATCGACGCGGTGAACAGCTGGAGCCGCGGCCAGCGCCGCATACCGGAATTCCGCTTCGTCAACCAGTACCACGACGATCCGGCCTACATCGAAGCGCTTGCGCGAAGCATCGAGCGCCACTGGAAAACCGAAGGCCGCGGCGAACTGCTGCTGATGAGCTTCCACGGCATTCCCGTGCGCAACATCGCGCTCGGTGATCCGTACCAGGCCCAGTGCCTCGAAACCGCGCGCCTGCTCGCGGCGCGGCTGGGCCTTTCGGCCGCACAGCACCGCGTGACCTTCCAGTCGCGTTTCGGCCGCGCCAAGTGGCTCGAGCCCTACACCGAGCCGACCCTGCGCGAGCTCGGCGCGAGCGGGATGAAGCGCATCGACGTGGTGTGCCCGGGCTTTCCGGCCGATTGCCTGGAGACACTCGAAGAAATTGCCATCGAAGGCCGCGAAGCCTTCATGCATGCGGGCGGCGAGGCCTTCAGCTACATCCCCTGCCTCAACGACAGCCCGGCGTGGATCACCGCGCTCGCGGGCATTGCCGAACGCAACCTCGCGGGTTGGCCCACCCTGTCACCGGCCGTCGCTCAGAACTTGCCCAGATAGTCCATCTTGCCGATCGGCATGCCCTGGTGGCGCAGCACGCCGTAGGCCGTGGTCAGGTGGAAGAAGAAGTTGGGCAGCGCGAACTGGAGCAGGTAGCGCTGTGCGGTGAGGTGGGCTTCGCCTTCGCGCACCTTGATGGTCACGGCGCGTTCCTCGTGGCCGTCGATCAGCGTGCGGTCCACGGTCGCGAGGAAATCCTGCGTCTTCGCGATGCGGGCCAGCAGCTCGTCGTACGTCTTTTCCTCGTCGGGAAAACCCGGCGCCGTGATGTCCGCGATGCGCGCCACGCCAAGCTTCGAGGCGTCGCTCGCGCGCTGGATCTGGCCGGCCAACGTGAGCATGTCCGGTGCGAGCCTCGCGTCCACCAGCGTTGCCGGATCGATGTCGTTGGCCCTGGCGTGCGCCAGGCTCTTCTCGAGCAGGTGGGTGAGCTGGCCGAGCCCGCGGGAGAAGACCGGCACGGACAGGTCGTACATCGAAAGCGCCATGGCGTTAATCCTTGTGGTTGGAATCGGCGGCGATTGTCTCGCCGACTCGCGCCTGGCGACCGGCGGCCCGGATAAACCCTTCGATCAACTGCAGTTGTTCGGGCACGTTGAGCGCGGGCGCGTGGCCGCACCCCTGGATTTCGACCACCTTCAGCAACCCGGCGGCGCCTGGCCCCCGCTGCTGCATCTGCTGCGTCACCTCGGGCAGTACCAGGTCTGACTCGGCGCCGCGCAGGCACAGCACCGGCGCCTCGATCACGTCGTAGTGCGGCCAGATCAGGTAGTCGTTGTCGTGCGCGCTGAACTGCCGGACCATCGCCGGGTCGTAGTGCGGCGTCACGCGGCCGTCGGGCAGGCGGCGCGTGGAGCTTTCGGTCAGGCGGCGCCACTGCGCATCGCTGAGCCAGCCATAGGGCTTGTAGACGGTGCGGAAGAAAAGCTCGAGCTCGCCCACCGTGTCGAATGCGGGCGGCTCGCCGGCATAGGCGCGGATGCGCTCGATGGCCGCCTGCGCGAGCTGCGGCGCGTTGTCGTTGAGCGTGAGGCTCGCGATGCGCGCCTTCATGCGCGGCTCGAACAGGCCCGAGGCGCAGACCGTGCCGATGGCACCGCCCATCGACGTGCCGACCCAGTGCACGCGGTCCAGGCGCAGCTCGTCGCACAGCGCGGCGGCCATGCGCGCGTAGAACGAAAGCTGGTATTCCTCGTCGGGCAGCGGGCTCCACTGGCTCAGGCCGCGGCCGATGGTGTCGGGGCAGACCACGCGGAAGCCGCGCGCGGCAAAGTGCTGTGCCAGCTCGTCCATGTCGCGGCAGGTGCGCGCGAGGCCGTGCCAGGCAATGATCACCGGCGCATCGGGTGCGCCCCAGTCGAGCCAATGGATTTCGCGGCCCGCCAGCTGGGCGTAGCGAGAGGCCGGAACGGGTAGATCTTTGCTCATCGCGCAGCCCTCGCCCTGAGCTTGCCGACGATGCCGGTCGGAAAGTAATACACCGAGAGCACGAACAGCACGCCCAGCCACAGCAGCCACCGATCGGGCGACAGCAGCGCCGAGAGCCACGGCAGCCCGCTCGCGGCCTCGCTGCCCACGCGCAGCAGGTCCTGCAGGTAGCTCTGCGCCACCACGAACAGCACCGCGCCAATGGCCGCGCCGTAGATGGTGCCCATGCCACCGATCACCACGATCAGCAGCACGTCGATCATGATCTCGAAGCTCAGCGAGGTGTCGGGCCCGTTGTAGCGCAGCCAAATCGCGAGCATGGCGCCGGCCAGCGTGGCAAAGAGCGCCGACAGTACGGCCGCCGTGGTGCGGTACACCACCACGCGGTAGCCGATGGCCTCGGCGCGGAACTCGTTCTCGCGGATCGCCTGCAGCACGCGGCCGAAAGGCGAATTCACGATGCGCAGCAGCGCGAGCACCAGCACCACCGCCGCCACGAAGAGCAGGTAGTAGCACAGCAGCCGGCCGTCGAGCGAGACGCCGAGGAAGGGCTCTTCGGCAAACTCGAAGCTCGGCGAGATCAGCTCGGGCAGCTTGAAGGTGAGCCCGTCTTCGCCGCCCGTGAAATCCGACAGCTGCGAGGCCAGCGTCTGGAAGGCCGAGGCCACCGCCAGCGTGATCATCGCGAAGAAGATTGCGCGCACCCGCAGCGAGAAGAGGCCGATGGCGAACGAGAGCACCAGCGAGACCGCGAGCGACGCCGCGAGCCCGAGCAGCACCGCGCCCCAGCTGGGCCCGAGGCGCGACGCCGAGATTGCGATGCCATAGGCACCGATGCCGAAGAACATGGTGTGCGCAAAGCTCACGATGCCGGTGTAGCCCAAGAGCAGGTCGAAGCTCGCGACCAGCACCACGAACACCAGGATCTTGGCCGCGACGCTGAGCGCCTTCACGCCCGGGAAGAGGAACGGCGCGAAGGCCAGCGCGATGAACAGCGCCACCAGCAGCAGCGCCAGCAGGCGGCTTCGGGGCATGTCGTTGGAGAGAAGTCGTTTCAGGAACATGTCGTCTTCTTCCTCAACGGTTCGCGACCGGGTACACGCCCTGCGGCCGCCACAGCAGCACCGCCACCATCAGCAGGATGCTCGCGAACTGCGTGAGCGTGGGCAGCAGGAAGCCGATGTAGTTGGTCATGAGCCCCACCAGCAGCGCGCCGATCAGCGCGCCGCCCGTCGAGCCGAGCCCGCCGATGATGATCACGATGAAGATCAGCACGTTGACCTGCGCGCCCATCTGCGGCACCAGGTTCTGCTGGAACAGCCCCCACATCACGCCGCCCAGGCCGGCCAGCGCGCTGCCCACCACGAACACGCCGATGAACAGCCGGCCGATGCGGTAGCCGAGCGACTCCACCATCTCGCGGTCCTGCACGCCGGCGCGGATCAAGAGGCCGATCTTGGTGCGCGCGAGCGTCCATGCGAGCAGGCCAAACACCACCACGCCCACCGCCACCGCGAGCAGCCGGTACTTGCTGATGGCCGCGTCGGCCACGAACAGCGAGCCGCGCAGCGCCTCGGGCAGCGGCAGCGGAATCTGCGCCGGCCCCCAGATCACCTTGATGAGTTCCTCGCCGATGATCATGCCGCCCATGGTGATCAGGATCTGCTTCAGGTGCTGGCCGTAGACCGGCCGCACGATGAAGCGCTCGAACGCGAGGCCGACCGCGCCGGCCACCGCCATCGCGACCAGCATCGCGGGGAACACGGCCACGAGGTTGCGCCACAGTTCGCCCGAACCGGTCCAGTCGCCCATCAGGCCGAGCACGCTGCTGGCCACGAAGGCGCCGAGCGCGATGAACACGCCGTGGCCGAAGTTGAGCACGTCCATCAGCCCGAACACCAGCGTGAGGCCCGAGGCGATGATGAAGATGATCATGCCCATCGCCAGCCCCGCGACCGTGAGCGTGAGCCAGGTCGAGAACGAGCCCGTGAGCGGCAGCGCGACCAGCGCGATGGCGGGAGCGAGCAGCAGCGGCTTCCAGTCGAAGTCGATCTTGGTCATGAGGGCGCTCCTTCTTGCTCCTTCCCCCTCCGGGGGAAGGCTGGGATGGGGGCTGACGGCACTTGCAAGGCCGCGCTGTATCGAGGGCCGCGAGCCCCCACCCCAACCCTCCCCCAGAGGGGGAGGGAGAAATACGTCGAATACTTCATAGAGCCAGTCCAAGCAGCGATTGCTGCAATTGCGCGTCCGCCGAGAACGCCGCCATCGAGCCGCTGTGCACCACGCGGCCGTTGTCCATCACCGCCACGTTGTCGCCCAGGCGCTGGGCGAAGTTGATGTTCTGCTCCACCAGCAGGATGGTCACGCCGCTCGCCTTGAGCTCGGCGAAGGCGTCGATCATGTTGTTGATCATCACGGGCGCAAGGCCCTTGCTGGGCTCGTCGATCAGCAGCAGTTCGCGCGGCTCGACGATGGCGCGCGACACGGCCAGCATCTGCTTCTGCCCACCCGAGAGCTTGCCGGCCGGATGGTTCCAGAACTTCTCGACCGCGGGGAAGAGCTTGAAGATCCACTTCAGGCGCGTGTCGTCGATCTGCTGCGCGTTCTTGGCGCCGCGCGCGGCGAGCAGCATGTTCTCCTTCACCGTGAGGTCGGAGAAGATGCCCATGTTCTCGGGCACGTAGGCGATGCCGCGACTGGCGATCTGTGGTGTCTGCATCGCGGTGATGTCGGTGCCACCGAAGCGCACCCTGCCCTGCGATGCATGCCACAGGCCCATGATGGTCCGCAGCGTGGTCGTCTTGCCCGCGCCGTTGCGGCCCAGCAGCATGGTGAGCTGGCCCTTCGGCACCGCGAGGTCGACGCCGTGCAGGATGTGGTATGCCCCGATGTGCGTGTGCACGCCTTCGAGGGTCAAAAGATTCTGAGTGCTCATGGGTATTGCTCCTTCCCCTTCCGGGGGAAGGCTGGGATGGGGGCAGACGCCGCCTGAAAAGCTGCCGCGGTTCGAAGGCCGCGAGCCCCCACCCTTGCCCTCCCCCAGCGGGGGAGGGAGAAATTCATCATCGACGCCTTCATGCGGCCGCCTCCTTCGCAATGCCCAGATAAGCTTCCTGCACCACCGGCGAGGCAATCACTTCAGCCGGTTCTCCATCCGCCACCAGCGTGCCGTTGTGCAGCACGATGATGCGGTCCGCCAGTTCGCGCACCACGTCCATCTTGTGTTCGACCAGCAGGATGGTCTTGCTCTTGTCCTGCTTGAGCTTGCGGATCAGGTCGAGGATGACCGGCGCCTCGGCCGCGTTCATGCCGGCCGTGGGCTCGTCGAACATGAAGACCTTCGGTTCGAGCGCCATCAAGAGCGCCACCTCGAGCTTGCGCTGGTCGCCGTGCGGCAGGCTCGCCACGGTCGCGTGTTCACGTGATTTGAGTGCCACGTCCGCCAGGATCTGGTCGGCGCGCTCGGTCAGCGCCTTGTGGTCGCTCCAGATGCTCCACAGGTTGAGCCCGCGCCGGTGCGCACCCTGGCGCGTGGCCTGCACCGCCAGGCGCACGTTCTCCAGCACCGTGAGGTTCGGGAACAGGTTGGTGAGCTGGAAGGCCCGCCCCAGCCCCGCGTGCGTGCGCGCCGACGGCGACAGGCCCGAGAGCAGCTGCCCGTCGAGCGACACCGTGCCCGCGCTCGCCTTGAGCTGGCCCGAGATCAGGTTGAAGTACGTGGTCTTGCCCGCCCCGTTGGGGCCGACGATGGCCGTCAGCGTGCCGGGCGCGAAGGCGCAGCTCACGCCATTGACGGCCACGTGCCCGCCGAAGCGGATGGTCAGGTCTTGCGTCTCAAGCATCGTGGGTCATTGCGATTGAAAAAGTAGATGCAGATCGGCCTCAGCAGGTGCCGATCACGTAGTAGTTGGGCCCGGTCTGCTTGAGCGTAGTGGTGACATAGACGTTCCACAGGCCCATCGACTGTCCCGAGCCGTAGGCATAGGTGAGGCCCCACAGCGCATAGGCGCGTCCCGCCACGGTGTGCGCATAGTTGCTGGCGGTGTAGCAGGTTCCGCCGCCGCCGCTGCCGGCCAGGGTGGTGCCCGTGGCCGCGGTCGACATCGCGCCCTGCGCATTGCTGGCGTCCAGCGCCGCCACGGTCCAGCTGTAGGTGGTGGACGGGGCCAGGCCGGTGTCGGTGTAGTTGGTGCCGGCCACCGGTGCGGCGTTGACCTTGCTGCCGCCGCGGTAGACGTTGTAGCCGCTCGCACCCGTGACGCCGGCCCAGCCGACCACCATGCTGCTGCTGGTCGCGCCCGAGGTGCCCACGCCGGCGGGCGCCGGCAGCGACGAGCCGCCGCCGGAGCCGGTCACACGGTCGACCATGGCCTTGAGCGCCGCCATCTGCGGACCCGACTTCTTCGCGTAGTTCGCGTTGTCATAGCCCCACCAGTCCCAGCAGCTGTTGGTGGCTGCGGTGCTGGTCTGCGGGTAGATCAGCACGATGTTGTTGGTGTCGGCCCAGCGGTTGTAGCCGGTCTTGCGTACGTACTGGTCACCCACGTCGGTGTAGTTCTGCTTGCAGCCATGCAGCACCAGGTGCACGCGGCACGACGCGGTGGTGCAGGCCTGCGGCACGTAGATCCAGCCGGTGGCGGCCACGCCGTGGCCGGTGATGAATTCCGACTGGTTGAACTCGGTGAAGCTGCCGCCCAGCGTGCCGTTGTTGCGCGGGTTCAGCGGCCCGTAGAGCTGCGTGAGGATCTCGCCCGCGAGGTCGAAGCCGCAGTTGTTGATGTACGGCGCGGCGGTGGTGCTGCAGGCGCCGCCGTAGTCGTCGGTGACCATCGCATGGCCGGCGCCGATGTTGTTCTTGTAGACCGTGTTGGCGGCGGGCACGAAGCTCTGGTAGTAGGTCTTGAGGTCGTCCATCACCGCGGGCTTGACGGTGTTGTCCGACGTACCCGAAAACATGTACACCTTGGAGTTGCTCATGTTCGACACCGGGTCGATCGCGCCGCTGGCGGCCCAGCTGTTGGTGGTGCTCACGAGCGACGACACCGGAATGCTGGTGCTGTGCGTCATGCAGCGCCCGGTGGCATTGACCACCGAGCCTTCGGCGCAGTAGTACGGACCGCCGGCGACCACGCCCGCGCCGCGCTTGAAGGTGGCCGAGTAAGCCACGTGCAACTGCACCGCCATGAAGCCGCCCGCCGAGAGGCCGGACACGCTCACCTCCGCCGGATTGGCCCCGAGCGCCGGCAGCGGCACCGCCGCCGGCGCGGCCTGTGCCGCCATCGTGATCGCCGCGGCTGCGGCCAACCCCTTCCAGTTCCATCGTTTCGCTGCCATCGCTGTCTCCTTCTGTTGTAGGTGTATCGAACGCTTGCTTGCTGACTGACGAATCGGCCGTTGGTCGCGCCGCGTCCGCGCCGCGAAGGCGCAGGCTGGCGCTCCGCCCGGCGGCCATCCAGGGCGAAGGGAATGCGGCTTCAGGGCCGCGGCTGCGGGCGAGCCCTTATCTCTTGTTCTTGATGGGAATGTCCATCTCTTCGGGCTTGATCTCGTGCACCAGCTCCGGCACGCCCCAGGCGAAGGCCGGGTCGGCCTTGATCTTGAAGTGGTACATCGACTGCATCGCCTGGTGGTCTTCCTTGCGGAAGGTCATCTTGCCCTTGGGCGTGTCGAAGCTCATGCCTTCCATCGCGCCGATTAGCTTGTTGGTGCCGGTATCGCCGTTGGTCTTCTTGAGCGCCGTGACCACCGCCATCGCGGCCGAGAAGCCGCCGGCCGTGAAGAAGTCCGGCGGCGTCTTGAATTCCTTGTAGTGGGCCGACACCAGTGCCTCGTTGACCGGGTTCTTCGGAATGCCGAAGTAGTAGTACGCCGCGCCTTCCATGCCGGGCAGGTTCTTGTAGGCCGCCATGGCCGGCAGGATGTTGCCGCCGGTGGCAATCTCGATGCCGTAGCGCTTGAGGTCGAGGTCGACGATCTTGAACGGATTGCCCGCGCCGGCCCAGACGATCCAGATGATCTTGCGACCCGGCTGGTCCTTGAGCTTGTCGATCAGGCGCTGCGCGCCGGCCGTGAAGTCGGTGGTGGCGGGCGGCAGGTACTCCTCGTGCACCAGCTTCGCCTTCTTGAGCGCGGCGCCGAAGGCCTTCACCCCGTCGCGGCCGAAGGCGTTGTCCTGCGCGAGCGTGGCCACGGTCACGCCGGCCTTGTCGATGGCCACCGCGTTGCTGATTGCGTCCTGGCTCGAATTGCGGCCGGTGCGGAAGATGTACTTGTTCCACTTGTCGCCGGTGATCGAATCGGCCACCGCGGGCTCCACGATCAGGATCTTCTTGTATTCCTCGGCCACCGGCAGCATGGCCAGCGCCACGCCGGAAGCCGTGGGGCCCACCGCCAGCGCGGCCTTGTCGTCGGAGTAGGCGGCGGCCAGCAGCGACTTGCCGAGGTCGGGCTTGCCCTGGTCGTCCTTCTCGATGACCACCAGCTTCTTGCCGTTGACCATCATCGTGCCGCCGGTGGCGTAGTCCAGGCCCATCGTGAAGCCGGTCTGCGTCTGCTTGCCGTAGGCCTCGAGCGGACCGGTCTTGCTGTAGATGTGGGCGATGCGGATTTCGTTGGACTGGGCCCAGGCGGGTGCGGCGGCGGCACAGGCGGCGAGTGCGGCCAGGGCGACGAGGTGGCGACGGTTCATTCTTTGTCTCCTGAAATAGGTGACTGAATATTGCACACTTCGTGCCATCTGCTAACCCCTTGATACCAAACACTTCTTCATTCGGAAGAAGCACCTTTCGACTGAATTCAGAACACTTGATGTGTCTGAATTTCAATCAACTGTCTATGTATCGGTCAGGGTTTTCTCGGAGACTTGGCGCTCGGCGATCCAGCATTGGAACTGGCGCTCGGCCTGCATGCGGAACTCGTTGCGCGCGTGGTTGCAGGCGGCGTGCGCCAGCCGGCGGTGCTTTTGCGAGCGCACCCCGCCGAGCGTCGAATCGATCAGGTGCTCGATGGTCGCGGACTCGGGCCTGCCGTGCGGCTCGTCGAAGTCCATGGGCAGGCCGCACCAATGGCAGTTGGGGCCGAAGGTGGAACGCAGGGCGCGCACGCTCACAGGCTCGCTCGCTCCGGGCCGATGCGGCGCACAAGGCCCGGCGGCTTCACGCCGGCCGCTCCTGGCTCGTCATGCGCTCGTAGAGCGTTGCGCGCGAAATGCCGAGCAGCCTCGACGTTGCCAGCTTGTTGCCGCCGGTGGACTCCAGCGCCGCGGCAATCGCCTTGCGCTCCAGTTCGGCTACCTGCTGCGCGAGCGGCCGCAGCAGCATCGCCTGTTCGTCGGCATCGTGCGCACTCTGCAAGGTGGCGGGCAGTTCGATCTGCTCCAGCCCCGCTTCGCGCAGGATGCGCTCGAGCTGCGCGGCGTCGATGCGCTGCGAGTCGCTGCGCATCGTGACCTGCTCCAGCACGTTGCGCAGCTCGCGGATGTTGCCGCGCCAGTGCTGGCCCGCCAGCAGCGCGAGCGCATCGGGCGTGATCTCGGGCGGGGCCTCGCCGCTGCGCAGCGCCATGTCCTCGCCCAGCGCCTCGACCAGTGCCGGAATGTCGCTGCGGCGCTCGCGCAGCGGCGGCACGCGCAACGGCAGCACGTTGAGGCGGTAGTACAGGTCTTCGCGGAACTGGCCGCGGCGCACCAGCTCAGGCAGGTCGCGCGAGGTGGCGGCGATCACGCGCGCATCGAAGGGCACGAGCTTGTTGGAGCCGAGCGGCTCGATCTCGCCCTCCTGCAGCGCGCGCAACAGCTTGGCCTGCAGGCCGAGCGGCATGTCGCCGATCTCGTCGAGAAAGAGGCTGCCGCCGTCGGCCAGCTTGAACTTGCCTTCGCGCCCGCGCCGGTCGGCGCCCGTGAAGGCGCCGGGCGCGAAGCCGAAGAACTCGGCCTCCAACAAGGTGTCCGGCACGGCCGCGATGTTGACGCTGACGAACATCCCCTTGGCCCGCGCGGAGGAAGCGTGGATCGCATGCGCCAGCAGTTCCTTGCCGGTGCCCGTTTCGCCCAGCAGCAGCACCGGGCTCGCAGACTGCGCGGCGCGCCGCGCATGGCGCTTCACCTCCACCGCGGCCGGGCTGCTGCCGATGAAGCTGGCAAAGGTGTACTTGGAGCGGCGCTGCCCGTCGGCCGCGTGCTGGTAGAGCGGGTTGTTGCGCTGGCTTGCGAGCTCGCGACGCGCGTCGTCGAGGTCGCGCTGCAGCAGCGCGAACTTGCTGATGAGCGGCTGCAGCGTGGTCTCGGGCTGGTCGAACAGCACGATGCCGATGGCGCCGATCACATCGCCCGCCCCGCCCTCCCGCTCCTCGCGCAGCGGAATGCGGCTGACCACGAAGGTGCCCGCCTTGTTGGTGAGCAGGTCGACCAGGATCGGCTCGCCGGTCTCGAGCACGCGCCGCATCTGCGTGTTGGGAATGACGTCCTCGACCATGTGGCCCAGGAACTGGTCGATCGACGAAAAACCCAGCGCCGGCAGGAAGCGGCGATAGCCTTCGTTGACCCACACGATGCGCCCGCTGCGGTCCACCAGGAACATGCCTTGGCTGATGCTCGAGAACAGATGGAACATCGAGCGCGCGGCCAGCGCAAGAATGCCCTCGGCGTCGAGGGGCAGAGCAGGCGATGCGGCAACGGGCGGAACGGCGGACATGGGCGGATCGTAGCGCGCATCATTCGGCCGCTCAGTCGGGCGTCTGTGGCGGCCGCCGGAAATGCCCCAAAAGCACATTCGCTCACCCATGCGAAGAAAGCCCTCATCCCGCCATAAGTAAATCAAACGTTTGATTACCTGCATGGTCTAATCGCCGGCATGAGCGCCTCCGCCCTGCAAGCACTTTCCGCCCGCGCGCCACGCAGCGACGGCGTCGAAGCACGCCAGCGCCTGCTGTATGCCGCCCTCGCCCTCTTTGCCGCCAACGGCTTCGCCAAGACCTCGACCCGCGAGATCGCGCGCGCGGCAGGCGTGAACATCTCGGCCATCAGCTACTACTTCAGCGACAAGGCCGGCTTGTATGCCGCCACCTTCGGCGAACCGATGGGCGGCAACGCGGGCGATTTCATCTCGCTCTATGCCGCGCCGGACCTGCCGATGGAAGAAGCTCTGCAGATCTTCTTCACCCGCATGATCGAGCCCCTGAAGCAGGGAGAAATCGTGCGGCAGTGCATCCAGCTGCACCTGCGCGAAATGCTCGAGCCGACCAGCCAGTGGGCCGAGGAGATGGAGCGTGACATCAAGGGCCCGCACAACGCCATCGCGGGCGTGCTGTGCCGCCGCCTGGGCCTCGCGCGGCCCGACGACGACGTGCACCGGCTGACCTTTGCCATCACCGGCCTGGCGATGCAGCTTTTCGTGAGCCAGGACCTGGTCGAGGCGATACGCCCCTCCTTGCTGAATACGCCGCGCAGCGTGGACACCTGGGCGCAGCGCCTCACGGGCTATGCCATTGCGCTGGTCGAGGCCGAAGCCCTGCGCCGCCAGGCCACTGCCAGGCCCGCGGCCGCACCTGCCCGTTCCGGGAGAAAGAAGACATGAGACGACTCCGATCGATTGCCGCCCTCTGCCTGCCTCTGTGCCTGGGCCTCGGCCTTGCCGGCTGCGGCCTGACACGCCCGCCCGCCGCGGCCCCCGCGCCCTTCCCCGCGCAGTGGCACGCGCCGCTGCCGCACGGCGGCTCGCTCGCATCGTTGGCCGACTGGTGGCGCCAGCTCGACGATCCGCTGCTGGTCGAACTGATCGCAGCGGCCGAGGCCGCGAGCCCCAATCTCGCGAGCGCCGCCGCGCGCGTGGCCGAGGCGCGCTCCACACGCGTGCAGGCCGGCGCGGCGCTGCTGCCCAACCTGGACGGCACGGCCTCGGCCAGCCGCGGTGTCTCGGGCTCCTCCTTCGGCTCGGCCGGCGCAAGCTCTTCGTCCAGCAGCACGGCCATCGCGCCGCTGACCACGCTGCAAGCGGGCCTGCAGTCCAAGTGGGAGATCGACCTCTTCGGCCGCCTGCGCGCCGACCGCGATTCGGCCGAGCAGAAGTTCAACAGCGCCACCGCCAAATGGCACGAAGCGCGCGTTGCCGTGGCGGCTGAAACGGCCAATGCCTATTTCGCCGAACGCGCCTGCCAGCAGCAACTGCGCGTGTCCGAATCCGATGCCCGCTCGCGCGGCGAAACGGCGCGGCTCAACGACCTGTCCGCGCGCGCCGGCTTCACGGCGCCGGCCGACGCCGCGCTCGCACGCGCCAGCGCCTCCGATGCCTCGGGCCGCCTGACCCAGCAGCGCGCGTTGTGCGCGGTGCAGCGCAAGGCACTGGTGGCGCTCAGCGGCATCGACGAGCCCACGCTCGAACAGAAGCTCGCCGCCTCGCCCGCGCAGCGCGCCCTGCCGGCGGTCGGCAGCATTGCCAGCGTGCCGGCGCAGGCGATATCGCAGCGGCCCGACGTGTATGCGGCCGAGCTCGGCGTGGCCTCGGCCAGCGCCGACGTGGGCTCCGCCGAAGCCGAGCGCTACCCCAAGCTCAGCATCTCGGGCTCGATCGGCCGCATGCAGATCCGCACCAGCGGCTTCCGGGAATCGCTCGACACCTGGACGATCGGGCCGGTGTCGCTCACCGTGCCGCTGCTCGATGGCGGCGCGCGCGCGGCCAACAGCGATGCGGCCAAGGCGCGCTACACCGAAGCGGTGTCGCTCTACCGCGCGAACGTGCGGCAGGCGGTGCGCGAGGTGGAAGAAGCCCTGGTCAACCTCGATGCCACCGATGCGCGCACCACCGATGCCGATGCCGCAGTGAAGAACTACCAGGCCTCGTTCGACGCCACCCAGGCCCGCTACAGCAGCGGCCTGGCCAGCCTGTTCGAGCTCGAGGATTCGCGCCGCACGCTCTTTGCCGCGCAGACCGCCCGCGTCTCGCTGCAACGCGAACGCACCGAAGCCTGGGTCGCGCTCTACCGCTCGATGGGCGGCGGCTGGGCCCGCCCCGAATCGCCCTCAATGACTTCCAACCCGGCCGCCAAGGTCGCGACGTCGCCATGAAAAGAATCATCAAACGCTCCACCCTTGCCATCGCCCTGCTGGCGCTGGTGATCATCGCGGCCGCGGCCGTGTGGCTGACGCGCAAGCCCGCGAACGAAACCGGCACGCCGGCCGCCGCCAAGGGCAAGGCGGGTGCACCGGCCGCTCGCCCGACGCTGACGGTCACCGTCGCCAAGGCCGAGCCCACCGAGCTCACGCTCACCCTTGCGGCCAATGGCAACGTGGCGGCCTGGCAGGAGGCCAGCGTGGGCTCCGAATCCAGCGGCCTCAAGCTGGCCGAAGTGCGCGTGAACGTGGGCGACGTGGTGAAGAAGGGCCAGCTGCTCGCCGTGTTCTCGCCCGAGACGGTGCGCGCGGACATCGCGCAATCGCGCGCCTCGCTCGCCGAGGCAAAGGCCACCGCCGCCGACGCTGCCGGCAATGCGGCGCGCGCCCGCACGCTGCAGGCCACCGGCGCATTGAGCCAGCAGCAGATCAACCAGTACCAGACGGCCGAGCAGACCGCCAAGGCGCGCGTCGAGGCCGCCGAAGCCGTGCTGGCCGCGCAGGAAGTGCGCGGCCGCAACACGCAGGTGCTGGCGCCCGACGATGGCGTGATCTCGGCGCGCACCGCCACGGTGGGCAGCGTGGTTTCGGCCGGCACCGAGCTGTTCCGCCTGATCCGCCAGGGCCGGCTCGAATGGCGCGCCGAAGTCACCTCGGCCGAGCTCAGCCGCATTGCGGTGGGCACCACGGCCTTCGTGGTCAGCGCGAGCGGCGCCCAGGTGCGCGGCAAGGTGCGCAGCATCGCGCCCACGGTCGATCCGCAAACGCGCGCGGCGCTGGTCTACGTCGACCTGCCGAACGTGCAGCAGAACACCGGCATCAAGGCCGGCATGTTCGCGCGCGGCGACTTCGAACTCGGACGCAGCTCCGCACCCACCGTGCCGCAGGCCTCCATCGTTCCGCGCGACGGCTTCAACAACGTCTTCATGCTGCTGCCCGACAACCGCGTGGCACAGCTCAAGGTGCAGACCGGCCGCCGCGTCGGCGAGCGCGTGGAGATCACCAACGCGCTGCCCGAGGGCGCGCAGATCGTGGTGCAGGGCGCCGGCTTCCTGAACGACGGCGACCTGGTGCGCGTCGTGGCCGCCCCTGCGCCCGCGGGTGCCGGTGCCCGGCCCGCCGCAGCGCCGGCCTCGGCCGCCGCGGGCGGCCACCAGGGCACCGCTGAAACGAGGGCACGCCCATGAACGTTTCCGCATGGTCCATCCGCAACCCGATTCCGGCGGTGATGCTGTTCGTGCTGCTGAGCTTCGGCGGGCTGCTGTCCTTCAACGCCATGAAGGTGCAGAACTTTCCGGACATCGACCTGCCGACCGTGACTGTCTCGGCGTCGCTGCCCGGCGCCGCGCCTTCGCAGCTCGAGACCGACGTCGCGCGCAAGCTCGAGAATTCCATTGCAACGGTGCAGGGCCTGAAGCACATCACCACCAAGGTGCAGGACGGCGCCGCCACGCTGATCGTGGAATTTCGCCTCGAGAAACCGGTGCAGGAAGCCGTGGACGACGTGCGCTCCGCGGTGCAGCGCGTGCGCGCCGACCTGCCGGCCGACGTGCGTGACCCGGTGGTCACCAAGCTCGACTTCGCGGCCCAGCCGGTGCTGGCCTTCACCATCGCCTCGTCGCGCATGGATGGCGAGGCGCTGAGCTGGTTCGTGGACAACGACATCACCAAGAAGCTGCTCGCGCTGCCCGGCGTGGGTGCGGTGAACCGCGTGGGCGGCGTCACGCGCCAGGTGCACGTCGACCTCGATCCGGCCAAGCTGCAGGCGCTGGGCGCCTCGGCCGCCGACATCTCGCGCCAGCTGCGCCAGGTACAGACCGAAAGCGCGGGCGGCCGCATCGACCTGGGCGGCAGCGAGCAGCCGGTGCGCACCCTGGCCACCGTGCAGTCGGCCGACCAGCTGGCCGACATGCAGATCGCGCTTTCCGACGGCCGCCGCATCCGGCTCGACCAGGTGGCGCGCATCAGCGACACCATCGCCGAGCCGCGCGCCGCGGCGCTGCTCAACGGCAAGCCGGTGGTCGGCTTCGAAGTGGCGCGCAGCCGCGGCGCGAGCGAGGTCGAGGTGGGCCGCGCGGTGCAGAAGGCGCTGGCCGACATGCGCGCGCAGCGCCCAGACATCGAGCTGACCGAGGCCTTCAACTTCGTCGATCCGGTGGAGGAAGAGTACGACGGCTCGCTGCACCTGCTGTACGAGGGCGCGATCCTGGCCGTGATCGTGGTGTGGCTGTTCCTGCGCGACTGGCGCGCCACCTTCGTCTCGGCCGTGGCGCTGCCGATGTCGGTGATTCCGGCCTTCATCGGCATGCACCTGCTGGGCTTTTCGGTCAACGTGATCTCGCTGCTCGCGCTCTCGCTGGTGGTCGGGATATTGGTGGACGATGCCATCGTGGAGGTGGAAAACATCGTGCGCCACCTGCGCATGGGCAAGTCGCCCTACGAGGCGGCCATGGAAGCGGCCGACGAGATCGGGCTGGCCGTGATCGCCACCACCTTCACGCTGATTGCGGTGTTCCTGCCCACCGCTTTCATGAGCGGCGTGGCCGGCAAGTTCTTCAAGCAGTTCGGCTGGACGGCCTCGCTGGCGGTGTTTGCCTCGCTGGTGGTGGCACGGGTGCTCACGCCGATGATGGCGGCCTACATCCTGAAGCCGATCGTCGGCACCGAGAAAGAACCGCGCTGGCTCACGGCCTACATGCGCGCCGTGGAGTGGAGCACGCACCACCGCTTCAAGACAATGGTGCTCGCCACCCTCTTCTTCTTCGGTTCGCTGGCGATGATTCCGCTGCTGAAGACCGGCTTCATTCCGCCGGACGACAACTCGCAGACGCAAATCTATCTCTCGCTTGCACCCGGCTCCACGCTCGCACAGACCACTGCGGCCGCCGAAGAAACGCGCCACCGAGTGATGCAGATCAAGCATGTGCGCAGCGTCTACACCACCGTGGCGGGCGGCAGCGCGGGCGGCGATCCTTTTGCCAACTTCGGCACGCCTGAAACGCGCAAGGCCACGCTCACCATCAAGCTCGACGAGCGCGGCGACCGTCCGCGCAAGCAGGTGATCGAGAACCAGATCCGCACCGCGCTCGAAACGCTGCCCGGCGTGCGCAGCACCGTGGGCCTGGGCGGCTCGGGCGAAAAATACATCCTCGCGCTCACGGGTGAAGACCCTGCCGCGCTGGCCAGCGCCGCCAGCGCCGTCGAGAAAGACCTGCGCACGGTGCCCGGCCTCGGCAACATCACGTCCACCGCGAGCCTGATACGCCCCGAGATCGCCGTGCGCCCCGACTTCGCGCGCGCCGCCGACCTGGGCGTGACGAGTTCGGCCATCGCCGAGACGCTGCGCGTGGCCACGCTGGGCGACTACGACCAGGCGCTGGCCAAGCTCAACCTCGCGCAGCGGCAGGTGCCCATCGTGGTGAAGCTCGAAGACTCGGCACGGCAGAATCTCGAGCTGCTCGGCCGCCTCTCGGTGCCCGGCACGCGCGGCCCGGTCATGCTGAGCCAGGTGGCCTCGCTGACGATGGAAGGCGGCCCGGCCGTCATCGACCGCTACGACCGCTCGCGCAACGTCAACTTCGAGATCGAGCTCTCCGGCGTGGGCCTGGGCGATGCCAAGGCCGCCGTCACAGCGCTGCCATCGGTCCAGAAACTGCCGCCCGGCGTGCGCGTGACCGAGGTGGGCGATGCGGAAGTGATGACCGAGCTGTTCGCGAGCTTCGGCCTCGCGATGCTCACGGGCGTGCTGTGCATCTACATCGTGCTGGTGCTGCTGTTCAAGGACTTCCTGCATCCGGTGACGATTCTTTGCGCGCTGCCGCTGGCGCTCGGCGGCGCCTTCGTCGGCCTCCTGATCGGGCAGAAGGCGCTGTCGATGCCGTCGCTGATCGGCCTGATCATGCTGATGGGCATTGCCACCAAGAACTCGATCCTGCTGGTGGAATACGCCATCGTGGCGCGCCGCGACCACGGCATGAGCCGCTGGGACGCGCTGCGCGACGCCTGCCACAAGCGGGCGCGGCCGATCATCATGACCACGCTGGCCATGGGTGCGGGCATGCTGCCGATTGCCGTGGGCTTCGGCACCGCCGATTCGAGCTTCCGCTCGCCGATGGCGATGGCGGTGATCGGCGGGCTGATCACGTCCACCGTGCTGAGCCTCTTGGTGGTGCCGGCGGTGTTCACCTATGTGGACGATATCGAGCACTGGATACGGCGGACCGTGCGCAAGCTGCGGGGGCAGCCGGCTGATCCGCATATCGACGACGACCTGGTCGAAACGCCGCCCCGCCCCGCGGCCTGAGCGGCTGCGATTTCCTCCTCCACTCCCTCCTCCTCGCCGTGAACGGGAGGAGGCGTCGAGTAGCAAAGGGCTGCCCGTTCGGCCAGAGGAATAGGCTGCATGGCGGATTCCGCCGAAGAGCGGCGCTTCGAATAATCCGGTGCCTGTACACACACAAGGCACCGGCATTGCGCGGCGAGACCCCCATGATTCGACCCACCCTGCGATTCGGCTCACACGGCGCCGGCGTTTCGCTGCTGCAATCGGCCCTGAACCAGTGGGTGGCCTCCAAGCTTCCGCAGCTGGTGGCCGACGGGCAGTTCGGATCCAAGACCACTTCCAAGGTCAAGGAGTACCAGGGATTCTGCAAGCTGGTGCCCGACGCCATCGTCGGGCCCAAGACCTGGGGCATGCTCGAAACGCTGATCGCCCAGCTCATCGGAATGGTCACGCCGCCGCCCGGCGGCAAACCGGCGTCAGCACTGGGCGACAGCGTGGTCGCGGCAGCGGAAGCGGCGCTGCTCAGATGGGGATGGACGACCTCGTCCCAGCCCAGCCCGAGCAATGAGCGCATTGCCGCGGCGCTGTGCGCAAATCCTGCGAGCCCGCAGCGCCCGCGCCAGGGCGGCATGGGGCTGCAGAAAATCTTCCAGGATGCGAACGCCGCCGGCGCCTACATCGGCCGCTGCCCCACCATCACCGCGACTGCCGTGTCGAAGTGGCAGGAAATGGACGCCGGCAATTGGCGCAACGCCAACGACCTGTGCGCATGGTGCGGCATCTTCTGCATCTACGTGTACCGCACCGCCGGCGTCCATGTGCCGGGCGGCTGGGCCCAGCACAGCAAGAACGTGTTCGACAGCACGGTGTTCCGGCGAATTACCGATTACTCGGCCGTGTTTCCGGGCTGCATCGGCGTGGTGAGTGGAATCAACCCGGGTGGACGCAACCACCATTTCATCGTCACTTCGAACGGCAACGACCGGATGGAAAGCATCGACGGCAACGCCTTTGGTCCCGACCGCAACGACAAGAGCAAGGGCAACAAGAGTGTGATCGCGCGCAACGAGTACAGCTACGCCGCGCTCAGGCAAGAGACGGCGTACTTCCTCGCACCCGTGTCGGCGGCTTGAAAAAAAGAAAAAAATGCCGCGAGGCCAACAAGGCACCGCGGCATTCCGGGAAGAAGAAAGAAGACGATTCGCGGAAAGGCTCAGGCCGCGAGCCTGGCCAGCTTCCGCTCACTCATCCGCTTGGCAACCCGCGGCAGCACCAGCACAGCCACGATGACAACCACCAGCGTGATCGACATCGGCCGCTGGAAGAACACCGTCGCGCTGCCCTCGCCGATCGACATCGCGTTGCGCAGCTGCGCTTCTGCGAGCGGTCCGAGGATCATGCCCACCACCACAGGCGCGGTCGGAAAGTCGAAGCGCCGCATCGCCACGCCCAGCAGGCCGATGCCATAGAGCAGAAACAGGTCGAATGCGCTCTGGCGCATGCCGTAGGCACCCACCGTCGCGAAGATCAGGATGCCGGCGTAGAGCTGCGGCTTGGGAATCTTCAGCAGCTTGACCCACAGGCCCACCATCGGCAGGTTCAGCACCAGCAGCATGACGTTGCCGATGTAGAGCGAGGCGATCAGCGCCCACACCAGCGCAGCCGATGTGGTGAACAGCTGCGGCCCCGGCTGGATTCCGTAGTTCTGGAACGCGCCGAGCAGGATGGCGGTGGTGTTCGAGGTGGGAATGCCGAGCGTGAGCAGCGGAATCAGCGCCGCCGTCACCGTGGCGTTGTTGGCGGCCTCGGGGCCGGCCACGCCTTCGATGGCGCCCTTGGTGCCGAACTCGGCCTTGGCGTCCGCGTCCTTGGCGAGCTTCTTTTCCATCGCATAGCTCAGGAAGGTCGGTATCTCGGTGCCGCCGGCCGGAATGCAGCCGAATGGCGTGCCGATGGCAGTGCCGCGCAGCCATGCGGGGATGGAGCGCTTCCAGTCGCGCTTGCTCATGTGAACGCGGCTCAGCTTGTTCTGCGCCTCCACCACCTTGCCTTCATACAGCACGGCGTACAGCACTTCGGCCACCGCGAACAGGCCGACCGCAACCAGCACGATCTCGATGCCGTCGAGCAGCTCGGGAATGCCGCCGGTGTAGCGGCCCTGGCCCGAGATCTGGTCGAGCCCGACGCAGCCGGCCGCCAGGCCGATGAACAGCGCCGTCATGCCGCGCAGCGTGCTCTTGCCCAGCACCGCGCTCACCGTGGTGAAGGCCAGCAGCATCAAGAGGAAATACTCGGGCGGGCCGAGCTTGACCGCGAACTCGGCCACGAACGGCGCGAACAGCGTGACGATGACGGTGGCGATGGTGCCGGCCACGAAGGAGCCGATGGCGGCGGTGGCAAGCGCAGCGCCCGCCCTGCCGCTCTTGGCCATCTTGTTGCCTTCCATCGCCGTCACCATGCTGGCCGTTTCGCCCGGCGTGTTGAGCAGGATCGAGGTGGTCGAGCCGCCGTACATGGCGCCGTAGTAGATGCCCGAGAAGAAGATCATCGAGGCCGTGATGTCGACCTTGCCGGTAATGGGCAGCAGCATGGCCACCGCCACGGCCGGGCCGATGCCGGGCAGCACGCCCACGGCCGTGCCCAGGGCGCAGCCCACCAGGCACCAGAGCAGATTGACGGGGGTGATCGCCGTGGCGAAACCCGTCATGAGTGCGTTGAAGATTTCCATGTCAGAGCCATCCCGACGTTGTGAGGCCCGGCAGGTTGATGGCCAGGAACTGCGTGAACATCCAGAACACCGGGGCGGCAATGAGTGCGCCGGTGACGAAATCGATGCCCCAGGTACGCGGCGCGTTCGCGCGGGCCTGTCCGCTCGCACGGCGCAGGCCTTGCACGGCCAGCACGTAGCACAGCGTGCAGCTCAGGATGAAGCCGAGCGTCGTGATGAGCGCCGCGTTGAGCAGCAGCCCCGCCGATACCCAGATGAAGCCGGGCCAGTACGCACGGTCGGCGCCCGTGGGTGCGTCGAGCTCACGGAAGCCGCCGGTGCGCGCTTCCCAGAGAATCCATCCGCCGCACAGCGTGAGCACGCCCGACACCAGCCAGGGCAGGAAATTCGGCCCGACGCCGCCGTAGCCGGCCTCGGAAGAAATGCCGATGGCACCGAAGGCCAGCGCCAGGCCGGTCAGCAGCACGCCGATGCCAACCAGCGTTTGGGGCCAGGTGGCCGTCGGTGGCGGCGCGGCCGAGGAGTCTGGAGTTGTCATTTTTTCTCTCGGGATGTGGAACTGGATTTGAAAACGGCACGCTGTCGTCTCTTTCGAGGACAGCGCGCCGTGTGGCGGCCAGTGGTGCGAGCCAAATTCAGACCATGCCGGACTTGGCCATGATGGCGCGCAGGCTCGCGAAATCGTCGTCGACGAACTTGGCAAAGGCCTCGCCCGAAAGCACCGCCGGCGTCCAGTCGTTCTTCTTGAGCGACTCGGCCCACGACGGGCTCTTCATGGCGGCCAGCACCATGTCGGTCAGCGACTTGCGCTGCTCGGCGCTGATGCCGGGCGCGCCGTACACGCCGCGCCAGTTGCCGATCTCCACGTCGATGCCCTGCTCCTTGAGCGTGGGCACGTTGATGCCAGGCAGGCGCTGGGCGGAGGTGACGGCAATGGCCTTCATCTTGCCGGCGGCGATGTACTCGGCGAACTCGCTGTAGCCGCTGCCGCCGATGGTGACGTTGCCGCCCAGGATGGCGGCGGTGGCCTCGCCGCCGCCGCGGAAGGCCACGTAGTTGATCTTGGACGGATCGGCGCCGACCTTCTGCGCGATCATGGCCGCGGCGATGTGCTCGGTGGAGCCGCGCGAACCGCCGCCCCACTTGACGCTGCCCGGGTCCTTCTTGAGCTGCTCGACCACGTCCTTCATGGTCTTGAACGGCGAATTGGCCGGCAGCACGAACACGTTGTATTCGGTGGTCAGGCGGGCGATGGGCGTGGCCTGCGAGAGGTTGACCGGCGGCTTGCCCGTGATGATGCCGCCGAGCATGACGGAGCCCATGACCATGAGCGCGTTCGGATCGCCCTTGGAGCCGTTCACGAACTGGGCCAGGCCCAGTGCGCCGGCGGCGCCGCCCTTGTTGTCGTAGGTGACGGTGTCGGCTACCTTGGCTTCGGTCAGGGCCTTGCCCAGCGCGCGGCCCGTGGTATCCCAGCCGCCGCCCGGGTTGGCTGGAATCATCATCTTGACGTTGGCTGCGGCGCGTGCCGACAACGGCAGGGCTCCGGCGGCGGCCAGCGCGGCCAATGACTTCAAAAAGGTGTCGCGACGCATCGTTGTCTCCTGAGTACTAAAGAAAACCTGACTTGGACCTGAGCCGCTATCATGCGCCGCCCTGCTGTCAGTTGGCTGTCCACCGGACTGGGGAAAACACCGAAGTACCATTCCCCTCCACACCCCATGAAGCTGCTGCTGATCGAAGACGATCCCTCGATGCAGGTCACCCTGCAGCGCACCCTCGCCCGCAGCAAGATCGACGTGCGCATCTGCGGCGACGGCGCCCTGGCCGTGGAGCAATGGCGCGCCCTGGAGCCCGACGTGGTGGCGCTCGACCTGAGCCTGCCCAACCTCGACGGCCTGCAGGTGCTGGCCCAGGCGCGCGCCGCGGGGCTGCGCACCCCCGTGCTGCTGCTCACCGCCCGCGGCACGGTCGGCGACCGCATCATGGGCCTGAACGCCGGCGCCGACGACTACCTGCCCAAGCCCTTCGATCTCGACGAACTGGAAGCGCGCATCCGCGCGCTGCGCCGGCGCCACCAGAATGCCGGCGCCGACGCGGGCCCGAACCCGCAGGAGGTGGGCGGGCTGCGCTTCGAGCCCGAAAGCGGCGCCATTTATCACAAGAGCGGCATCCTGGAGCTCACGCCGCGCGAACTCGCGCTGCTCAAGGCACTGATGATGAAGCCCGGCCATGCAGTGAGCAAGGAGCGGCTCTTCGAGCTCGTGTTCCCGGGCGAAACCGATGTGCAGTACGAGGCCATCGAGGTGGTGGTGTACCGCCTGCGCAAGAAGCTCGCGGGCACCGGCGCGGCGCTGATGACGCTGCGCGGGCTGGGCTACCTGCTGCGCGCCGAACCATGAAGACGGCCTTGTCGCTGCGCGCGAGGCTGCTGCTGGGCATTCTCGCGCCGGTGGCGCTGTTCATCGTGATCAACAGCGTGAGCCTGTACCGGCAGAGCCTGGCCGCAGCCACCACGGCCTACGACCGCACGCTGCTCGCATCGGCCAAGACCATCGGCGAGCAGCTCGACGTGGAAGGCTACGACGAGAAGGCGCGGCTGCGCGCCGTCGTGCCCTATTCGGCGCTCGAGGCCTTCGAGGCCGACAACCGCAGCCGCCTTTTCTACCGTGTTTCCGCGCTGGACGGCGAAATGGTTTCGGGCTTTGCCGAGCTACCGTTCTGGCGCGGCCGCATCCCCGACCGCGGGGCCTATGCGGCCCTGGTCGATTTTTACGACGCGCGCTTTCGCAACCAGCCGGTGCGCATGGCGGTGTTGCTGCAACCCGTGGCCAGCGCCCATGGCCGCGGCATGGCCGTGGTGCAGGTGGCGGAAACCCTGGAGCTGCGCGAAACGCTGGTGCGCAAGCTGCTCGTCGACATGCTGTGGCGCCAACTGCTGCTGATGGGTGTGATCGCGCTGGTGACCGTGCTGGTGGTGCAGCGCGCCACGCGGCCGGTCAGGGAACTCGGCGAAGCCATCGAGAAGCGCGCGGCCGACGATCTTTCCCCCATCGACGCGCCTGATGCGCCGCGCGAACTGCGCCCGCTGATCGATGCCACCACCGAGGTCATGGGCCGGCTGCAGCGCCTGCTCGACCACCAGAAGCGCTTCGTGCGCGACAGCGCCCATCAATTGCGCACGCCGCTCGCGGTGCTCAAGGCGCAGGTGCAGTCGGCGCGGCGCGGCGACGTGCCGCCCGAGCAGGCGCTGGGCGAGATCAGCCAGACCGTGGAGCGCGCCACCACGCTCGCCAACCAGATGCTGTCGCTGGCCAAGGTCGAGCAGCTGCGCCAGCGGCCCGAATCGATGCCGCTGGAGCTCGGCGAGGTGGTGCGCCAGATTGCACTCGACCTGTCGCCGCTGATCGCCGACAAGGCGCTCGACTTCGAACTGGCCATCGACGGGCCCGTGACGGTGCGCGCCCACCAGTGGATGCTGCAGGAGCTCACGCGCAACCTGCTGCACAACGCGATCAAGCAGAGCCCGCGCGGCGGCGCGCTGTCGGTGATGGTGCGCTGCGACGCGCAGGAAGCCGTGCTGACGGTGCGCGACGAGGGGCCCGGCATATCGGCCGAACTGCGCCAGCGCCTGTTCGCGCCGTTCTCCGCCGGCGATGCGGCCAGCGGTTCGGGGCTGGGCCTGGCCATCTGCCGCGAGATCGTGCTCGCGCTCGGCGGACGCATCACCCTCGACAACCGCGGCACGCAGGAAAATGCCGCACAGGCGATCGGCCTCGATGCTGTCGTGCGGCTGCCCGTCTACCGCCACAATGCCTGAAACATATGGATCGCCTGCGCATCGACAAATGGCTCTGGGCCGCCCGCTTCTTCAAGACGCGATCCCTGGCTGCGGACGAAATCGGCAAGAACCGGGTGCAGGTCAACGGCGACGTCGCCAAGGCCTCGCGCGAGGTCAAGCCCGGAGACACCGTCGCCATCCGCCTGGGCGCCGTCACGCGAACGGTCACGGTGCGCGGATTGAGCGGCCAGCGCGGGCCCGCGCCGGTGGCTCAGCAGCTCTATGAAGAAACGCCCGAGAGCATTGCCGCGCAGGCCGAAATGCGCGAGCAGCGCCGCATGGGCAGCGAGCCGGCGCTGGCCATCGAGCAGGGCCGGCCCACCAAGCGCGACCGGCGCGAGCTCGACGGCGCGGCGCGGCATGCCGAATGGGACAGCCGCTGGAGCGCTTCCATCGATCCCGAAGACACCGAGCGCTGATCGCCAATCGCTTACCCTGCGTGCTTTTGCACGGAGTCCGGGTTCATGGCCAGCTTCAAGAAATACCGCGCCGACAGCAAGTTCAAACTCTCGCAGGTGGACCCCGGCGAATCTCCGTTCCTGGATGGCGACGAAGCCGACCAGCTCGCCGAGATCGACACCCTGGCCGTCGAACTCGACGACATGCAGAACCTGCTGCATGCCGAGGGCCGCCGCAAGGTCCTGCTGGTGCTGCAGGGCATGGACACCAGCGGCAAGGACGGCACCGTTCGCTGGGTCTTCTCGCGCACCTCTCCGCTGGGCGTGCGCGTCACCGCCTTCAAGGTGCCCAGCGACGACGAGCGCGCGCACGACTACCTCTGGCGCTGCCATGCGGTGGTGCCGCGCGGCGGCGAGATCGCGGTGTGGAACCGCAGCCACTATGAAGACGTGCTGGTGCCCGTGGTCGAAGGCTGGATCGACAAGGCCGAGACCCAGCGGCGCTACGCGCAGATCAACGACTTCGAGCGCCTGCTCGTCGAGACCGGCACGGTGGTCGTCAAGTGCATGCTGCACATCGACAAGGACACGCAGCGCGAACGCCTGCAGGCGCGCATCGACACGCCCGGCAAGCAATGGAAGTTCAACGTGGGAGACCTCGAGGTGCGCACCAAGTGGAACGCCTACCAGCAGGCCTACGACAAGGCGCTGCGCGCCACCTCGACAGACCACGCGCCCTGGTACGTGATACCCGCCAACAACAAGCGGCACCGCAACCTGATGATCGCGCGGCTCCTGATGAAGATCCTGCGGCAGATGAAGCTCAAGGCGCCGCCCGCGGATCCTGCCCTCAAGGGCATGCTCATCAAGTGACGAGCGCCAGTGCCGGTGCTGCGGGCGTCAGGAGCGGCGAACGGCCGAGGACTGGCCCAGCACCCGGCACTTGCCGAATTCGCAGCGCACGGCCCAGATGGCGCCGTTCGAGCACGGCACGCTGTACGACTCGTAGCCCGGGCCCTTGGCCGTCAGCTCGGCGCGCGGCTGGATGCTGCACTGCCCGGCCCTGGCAAGGACTTCGGCGTTGTAGGTATCGACCCCGGTCCGGCGCGGCGCCAGGACGACTTCCGGATTGAAGGCATGGCCATAGAACGTGTCGCGCACGTTCGGATCGAGGTTGCGGTAGCCGCGCTTGGCCATGCAGTGCACCAGCGCGATCTGCTGGTGCTCGGCAATCAGGTCCGCGCTGGGCCGGTAGGACATGTCGATCACCGCCGCCGAAATGCCGGTGTACGAGGCCGCTGCCACAATGCCCTGTCCATGCACCGTGATCAAGCCCAGGCCCAATGCGAGCCACATGGCGTCGCCGGTTTCGCTGCGCGCGGTGATCCGCGTTGCCGCCACGCGGCAATCGGCCACGTCGCTGTCGTAGCGGGCCCGGTCCACGCCTTCCATGGCGATCATGGGCACATACGACAGCCCGGTTCCGGTTCCGGGTTGCGTGGGTGCGGGTGGCGCGCTGGCGCAGCCGGCCAATGCAACAACGGCGCACACGATGCTCAGCAGCAGCTTCATGGAGATCCCTCGTCCTCTTCGCGATAGTTCGGGCGATTTAACCATACAGATGGTTACTTTTGAGCCTGCTTTGTCGCAAAGTTGCGACGAACGAGTTGCTGAGTGCTTTTTGCTGACAGCGGAAATCATTGAACATGCCCATCGACAACACGACCCCCGGCAACGCCATCCGCGAACTCTATGCCGCGCTGTGGCACTTCGCTGCCGGCGCGCGCGGGCAGCTGCTGGGCGCCACCGCGCTGCTCGGCGTTTCGCAGCTGATCCGCCTGACGCTGCCCTACCTGGCGGGACAGGCCATCAACGCGCTGCAGCGCAATGAATTCGGCGCTGCGGGCCGCTGGATCGCGACGCTGGCCGGCGTCTACATCGGCGCCTGGGCGCTGCACGGGCCGGGCCGCATCCTCGAGCGCAACGTGGGCCTGAAGGTGCGCGAGGCGCTGGCCGACCGGCTCTATGCCCGCATTGCTGCCGCCCCGCTGGCCTGGCACGACAGCCACCATTCGGGCGAACTGCAGCATCGCGTGCACCAGGCCAGCCGGGCGCTCGCGGATTTCGCGCAGAACCAGTTCATCTGGCTCACGAACGCCGTCAACTTCGTCGGACCGCTGGTCGCGCTGGCCCTGCTCTCGCGCACCAGTGGCCTCACGGCGCTGGCCGGCTACGTGCTCATCGCCGTCGTGATCGTGCGCATCGACCGCGCGCTGATGCTTCTGGCGCGCGCGGAGAACGACGCCGACCGCCGCTATGTGGCCGCGCTGCTCGACTTCCTGGGCAATGCGTCGACGGTGATCGGCCTGCGCCTGCAGGGCGCCTCGCGTCTGCTGCTGCGCCGGCGCATGGCGGCCATTTCGCTGCCGCTCAAGCGCACCGTGGTGCTCAACGAAGGCAAGTGGTTTGCCGTCGACCTGATGGGCCTGGCACTGACCTGGGGCCTGGTGGTGATCTATGTCTGGCAGGCGCGCACGCCGGGCCAGGCCGTGATGCTGGGGGCGGTGTTCATGATCTACCAGTACGCGCAGCAGGCGGCCGGTGTGGTCACTTCGGTGGCGGCCAATTTCCAGTTCTTCGCGCGCATGCACACCGACTACAGCAGCGCCGAGCCGATCTGGCAGGCGCCCAGGAGCCACACGGAAGAAAGCCCGCCCGAGCAGGTTCCCGCGCATGAACGCATCGCGCCCGATGCGGCGTGGAAGACGCTGGAGGTCGATGGCCTGCAGTGGAACTACGCGCTTCGCGGCAGCGCGGCGGCGGCAGCCGGGGAGCCCGCGCGCGCCGGGCTCAAGGCCGTGGCGCTAACGCTTCGCCGCGGCGAGCGCATTGCGCTGGTGGGCCCCAGCGGCGGCGGCAAGAGCACGCTGCTGCGCGTGCTCGCGGGCCTGTATGCGCCGCATGGCGGCACGCTCGCCATCGACGGCCAACCGGCCGACTGGACGCAGCTGCGCGGCATCGCCACGCTGATCCCGCAGGAAACCGAAGTGTTCGAAGCCAGCGTGCGCGAGAACCTCTCGTTCGGGCAGCCCTTCGCCGACGAAGCCCTGCACGCCGCGCTGCATGCGAGCGCGTTCGACGAGGTGCTGGCGGCCACCCACGGCGACCTGGACACGCCCGTGTCCGAGCGCGGCTTCAACCTCTCTGGCGGACAGCGCCAGCGCCTGTGCCTGGCGCGCGGCGTGCTCGCGGCACAGGGCAGTTCGCTGCTGCTGCTCGACGAGCCCACGAGCGCGCTGGATGCCGGCACCGAGGCGCGCGTGCTCGAACGCATCGCCGGCGCCTTTCCGAACGCCTGCGTGATCGCGTCGATCCATCGCCTGAGCCTGCTCGACCGCTTCGACACCGTAGTGGTGATGGAGGCAGGTCGCGTGCTCGACGCCGGGCCGCGCGATGCAGTGCTGCAGCGCCAGCCGCTGCTGCAGCGGCTGGTGGCGCCGGTCGAGGAACGCGCCGCGGCCTGAACCCTTTTCCGCCTTGAAACCGGGGAGAACTGCAATGCCTATTGCAGCGCCGCCGGCTTGATCCGCGATGCCATGCCCGCAGTGCCGAAGGCCTGGAAGCGGTCGATGCAGACATCGCGTGCGGCTGCTGTCGCTTCCTTCAGGAACTTGCGCGGATCGAATTCGCTGCGGTCCTGCCCCATCGCGCGGCGCATGGCGCCCGTCATGGCCAGCCGGATGTCGGTGTCGATGTTGACCTTGCGCACGCCGTGGCGGATGCCTTCCTGGATCTCCTCCACCGGCACGCCGTAGGTTTCCTTGATGTCGCCGCCGAAGTCGCGGATCACGGCCAGCCATTCCTGCGGCACCGACGAAGAACCGTGCATCACGAGGTGCGTCTTCGGAATGCGCGCATGGATCTCCTTGATGCGGTCGATCGCGAGGATGTCGCCGGTCGGCTTGCGGCTGAACTTGTAGGCGCCGTGCGAGGTGCCGATGGCAATGGCCAGTGCATCCACGCCGGTGCGCGAAACAAAGTCCACCGCCTGCTGCGGATCGGTCAGCAGCTGGTCGTGCGACAGCACGCCCTCGGCGCCGCTGCCGTCTTCCTCGCCGGCCATGCCCGATTCGAGCGACCCGAGGCAGCCCAGCTCGCCCTCGACCGAGACGCCGACCGCATGCGCCATCTCCACCACGCGGCTGGTCACGCCCACGTTGTAGTCGTAGCTCGCGGGCGTCTTGGCGTCTTCCATCAGCGAGCCGTCCATCATCACGCTGGTGAAGCCCGAGCGGATGGCCTGCATGCACATCGACGGGCTCGCGCCGTGGTCCTGGTGCATCACGATCGGGATCTCGGGGTACATCTCGGCCGCCGCCTCGACCATCTTGCGGAGGAACGGTTCGCCCGCGTACTTGCGCGCTCCGGCCGAGGCCTGCAGGATGACCGGGCTGTCGGTCTTCCGCGCGGCCTGCATGATGGCCTGGATCTGCTCCAGGTTGTTGACGTTGAACGCCGGCACGCCGTACTGGTGCTCGGCGGCGTGGTCCAGCAATTGGCGCAGCGAAATCATGGCCATGGGAAGCTCCTGTGGATGTGGGAATGGGAACGGGACGAGTCAGTGCCGGCGGCTTTGGAGCGCCTTGACCGCGGGCAGGCTCTTGCCTTCGAGGAATTCGAGGAACGCGCCGCCCGCCGTCGAGACGTAGTCGATGCACTCCTCCACCTCGAACTGGTTGATGGCGGCTACGGTGTCGCCGCCGCCCGCGAGCGAGAACGCGTCCATGCGCGCGATCGCGTTGGCCAGCGTGCGTGTGCCGTGCGAGAACTGCTCGATCTCGAACACGCCCAGCGGCCCATTCCAGACGATGGTCCTGCACTGGCCGAGCATGGCGACGAGTTGCGCCACCGAGTCCGGGCCGAAGTCCAGGATCATGTCGTCAGGCGCGACCTCGGCCACGGCCTTCACCGTCGCGCGCGCCGTTGGCGAGAACTCGGTGGCCGTGACCACGTCGGTCGGCATGAAGAGCCGCGCACCGCGCGCCGAGAGCGCCGCGGCCACGGCGCGCGCCGTGTCCACCATCTCGGGCTCGCAGAGAGAGCGGCCGACCGGATGGCCCGCCGCGAGCAGGAAGGTGTTGGCCATGCCGCCGCCCACCACCAGCCACTCGACCTGCGCCGCGAGCGATTCGAGGATCGACAGCTTGGTCGACACCTTGGCGCCGCCGACGATCGCGGCCAGCGGCCGCGCGGGGTTCGCGAGCGCGCGGCCGAGCGCGTGGAGCTCCGAGGCCATCAACGGACCGGCGCAGGCAATGGGCGCGAGCCGCGCCAGCGCCTCGGTGGTGGCTTCGGCGCGGTGCGCGGTGCCGAAGGCATCGTTCACGTACACATCGCAGAGCGCCGCCATGCGCCGCGCCAGGGCTTCGGCGTTGGCCTTCTCGCCCACGTTCGCGCGGCAGTTCTCGAGCAGCGCCACCTGGCCGGGTGCCACCTCGAACGGGCGGTCGATCCAGTCGTCGATCAGCGCCACCGGCGTACCCAGCAGTTCGCCGAGCCGCTCGGCCACCGGCGCCAGCGACTCGCCGGGTGCAAGCTTGCCTTCCTTCGGGCGGCCCAGGTGCGAAGCCACCATCACGCGCGCACCTTGCGACAGCGCATGGCGAATGC